>JAQBNP010000238.1 GCA_028288515.1 Flaviaestuariibacter sp.
GGAACGAGGTCGGTCAGGATCGCTGAGACGTCGAAGCCATACGTCGGGTAGAGGTAGAGGCTCTTGTCGCGGTCTGATTTGTAGAACGCGGAAGATCCGTCGTAGCGCCCTGTTGCATGGAAGAAGATCTTGTCTCTCCAGCCGAAGGTCGCATCGGCATAATACCCAAACTTGCGGCGGATCACATTCTCTTCGCCACCTGTCAGCTCACCGCGGCGGTTGGCCACGTTGTAGACATCCGGTACGACGATCGAAGAAGAGCCCACTTCAACCAGGCGACGCTTGCGCTCGTAGAGGCTGAAGCCAACAAGACCACGGAGACTGATGTCCCTGCTCAGGTCATGGTTGAACTGTCCGTGCAGGTCATTGCTGATGACATTTTCGACCGTTGTCGCGTCATACACGCTGCCCTGCAGGTCGGCGCCCGCGCGGGTAATGCCCGAGCCGTCACCCTGGTCGTACGGAGCGGGAACGACTGCTTTTGTTTTTGCCCAGTCGCTGTGGAAGAACTGCGCAACGGTATTCGTGCGCTGGCGCGTGTTGTTCATCACACCCACGCGGTCGTAGATGTTGAGCCAGTTGGTGAGGCGGAGATTCATCTCGAGGTTGCCGGTGATGTTGTTGTCGTTATACACCTGGCGGTCGTTGTCGAGACGGAAATAAGGGTTTGTGAAATAGTCGTTGTAGAAAGCGTTGGGGCTGGCGAACTTGTTCGTTCTCCAGTCGCGCAGCTTGGACAGCGGGATATGGGCTGCCTGGTTGATCGTTTCGTTGTAGAAGTCAAAGGTCGTGCGGTCATACTTCGCCTGGACGTAAGCGGCGCTGAAGTTGGCGCGGAAACGGCCGGCTTCAGTCGATGCGGCGAAGCGGATGCCTGTGCGCTGGCTCTTGTCTTCCGGAACGATGCCGTGCGTGATGTTGTGCTCACCGGAAAGGAAGAAGGTATTGACGCCGGTACCGCCGCTGACGGATACCTGGTTATTGGTCGTGAAGCCTGTATTCCAGATGCGCTCGCGCTCGCCTTTGATGGCGGAATAAGGAAGCATATAGACGCTTCCATCTTCCAGTGTACGGCCAACAGGTCGGATGGAGCCGTCATAAGCATCGCCGAACTGCTGGTTCTCGTACGAGCGCCAGTTGTCCTTCATGCGATCGAGGTAGTTTGTTTTATAACCGGCCGTGCCGAAGCTTGCGGCGTAGTGGGAGCCGCTGCCGAACTTGTCCTGGAATTGGGCAAGCTGGTTGAGCTTCTCGATATTGGTCGAGTGGTTATAGGAGATCTTCGTTTTACCGGCCTGGCCTTTCTTCGTCGTGATGACGAGTGCGCCATTCACACCTTCAGAGCCATAGAGGGTAGCCGCCTGGCCGCCTTTCAGGATGGAGATGCTTTCGATGTCGCTTGGGTTCAGAAGGCTGAGCATCGTTGAAGAGCCGGGGGGCTGCTGCAGACCATCGATCACAATGAGGGCGTCGTTGCTTCCTGTCAGCGAACGGTACCCGCGAAGCGTGATCTTAACGGACGGGTCAACCGACTGGTTGACGTTGAAGATGGCGAGACCGGACACTTTGCCCGACAGTCCCTGCGCCAGTTGGGGCGACCGGCCATTCGTGAGCTCGTCGGTGTTCACTTTGGCAATGGAATAGCCAAGCTCTTTCGACTTGCGACGGATGCCTTGCGCTGTGACCACAACTTCCTCGAGCTGGCCTTCGCCGCGCACGAGTGAGACCGCAGCCGCGTTGGACGCCGAAACATCCTGTGCCGTGTAGCCTGCCGCCGTGATCAGGAGATGAGCATCGGAAGCGACGGTAATGGAGAAGCGGCCGTTGCCGTCAGCTGTGACGGCTTTCTTCGTGCCTTTTTCAGTAACAGTGGCAAAAGGGATCGGGGACCCTTTGTCATCTCTGACGATCCCGGTGACAGTCCGGTTCTGGGCGAACGCGAGTCCACAACAAAGGACAAGCATCACCAACAGGGGTGCAATTTTTCTCATGTAAGCGTAGGTTTAAAATGAATAAATGAAAGCAGTAGCCAAGCAGTCTTCAGGATGGGGACAGCGCAGCCAGCTTTGTTCATCAAATTTATAGGTTTTTTAACAATCGTTAACAAATGTTTATATGCTTGAGGATCAATGATTTTTGTATGAGGATTGAAAGATCGTTGCAAAAATTTTTGCCGCTTGTCCGCAACGCTCCGGGACCTCTCGTTGTTTGGCGAGCAGATCATCCGACTCCAACGCGCAAGGCACCGGCGCGATCGCAGGCGGGAATCCCCTCTCGCTCTCATTGATTCCTGCAATACCTTTACGACTCCCGAAGACGAATTTTTTACCGTAAACCAATCAATTCAAGAGTTATGGCATTTACCCTTCCTTCTCTCCCGTACGCGCACGAAGCGCTGGAGCCCCATATCGACGCGCAAACAATGCAGATCCACCACGGCAAGCACCACCAGGCCTATGTCGACAACCTGAACAAGGCCATTGCCGGAACGGAGCATGAAAATAAAAGCCTCGAAGAGCTGGTTCGCAGCGCCGGCAGCATTTCGCCCGCAGTGCGCAACAATGGCGGCGGCCACTGGAATCACAGCTTTTTCTGGGAGATCCTCGCGCCCAACGCGGGCGGCCAGCCCACCGGCGCCCTCGCCGACGCGATCAACAACGCCTTCGGCTCATTCGATGCATTCAAGGAAAAATTCAACGCTGCCGGCACCACGCGCTTCGGCAGTGGCTGGGCCTGGCTGTTGGTAAAAGACGGCAAGCTTGAAGTCAGCTCAACACCAAACCAGGACAATCCCCTGATGGACGTGGCCGAGATCAAAGGCACGCCGATCCTGGGTTGCGATGTTTGGGAGCACGCGTACTACCTCAAGTACCAGAACCGTCGCCCGGAATACCTCGGTGCATTCTGGAACGTGGTCAACTGGACGAAAGTGAGCGAGCGCTTCGCCGAGGCATCAAAATAAAAATTGAACGTTCCAAAGCCCTGTACCAGTAGCGATGCTGTGCAGGGCTTTTTTAGTGCTCACTCATACGCAGGGTCAAGAAACAGCTGCTCGCCGGTCCAAAGACAAGCCAGATCAGAAATCAGAAGTCTTTTTTGATCACGGCACCGGGTCATAGCCCTTTCCGCCCCACGGATGGCAGCGCCCGATGCGGCGCACCGTCAGCCAGAAACCCTTCAGCAGGCCATATTTTCGAAAGGCTTCGAGGCCATACTGCGAGCAGGTCGGCGTGAAGCGGCACTGGGGCCCGAGAAGCGGCGAGATGAGCTTTTGATACAAACGGATCAGCCAGATGAACGGAAGCGCAAGCCATTTAAGCAACGGGTTCATGGGCGATTCGTTTTTGAAGGGTTTGCAGGCAGGCACCCATGGCTTCGGAGATGAGTATGAAAGTGGGGAGGGACTTGTCGAGAAAAACGAAGAACAGGTGAACCTCACGACCTTCGGGGAGAACATCCGTGAGCACGTGTTTCTGCAGGCGATAAGCTTCGCGAAGCAGGCGCTTGACGCGGTTGCGATCGACGGCTCTGCGAAAATGCCGCTTGCTGCAGGTCACGCCGATTCGGACCCCGGCGTCGCCGGCACGGGAGGCGTACCAGACCTGCAGCGGGTAGACGGAAAAGCGCTTTTTCGCAGCGAACAGGGCATCGATCGCCCGCCGGCTTTTCAGCTTTTCGTCCCTGGAGATCCCGAACCGTTTGGCCATGGTGTAAAATAATCAAAAAGCCCCGTCATCGACGGGGCTGACATACGTTTGAAAAGTAGTCGGTTACTTCAGCTTGCGCTCGTCGCTGACGGTCAGCTTGTGACGGCCTTTCGCGCGGCGGGATGCCAGCACTTTGCGACCGTTCGCTGACTGCATGCGTTTGCGGAAACCATGCACGTTCTTGCGGCGTTTGTTATGCGGTTGGAATGTACGTTTCATGTTGCTTCTTTTTTTTCACGTTTACGAAATGTCCTGTGGAGAAACAGGAGGGGTTTCAGTCTTCACCAACAGGTCACCACACCCGTCGGTTTTGTGAAAGGACGGCGAAGGTAGGGCTAAATAAGTAAATGTGAAACTGGAATTTCTCCCGTTCGCCGCAAAAGCTTGTTAAAGACGAGGCAAAGATCGGGTCGCGAATCGAGCCCGGAATCAACAAAGGAAGGGACCGGGCAATATTCGGTGGCCAAAGACCAAAGGGTGCGGCGAAGGGTAAAATTTGGAAGGAAGCTCACGGAGCTAGGGAAAAAAAGAGACCCCTGTGGAAACAGGGGTCGCAACCAAAACTAACTGCTTATGAGAAAATTGACTGCTTCTGTGAGATACTAAAGATTACAATTTCGATGCCAATTTTTCCTCGCGCTCTCAAAGGAATGTGAAAGCGCGGATCGCACCCCGGTTTGGTATATTTTTCCCTGCTTCGGGGAAGGTAGGGGCAAAATATCCTTTCAAAAGCCAGGAGCCAGAGCGCAGCTACCATTGCAAGCCCAGGAGCTGAGAGGCCAAACCACTATTTCAAGAATTAGGGGGTCCTACGATCGCTTTCCGGCTCAGCGCTGCCGTTCCGCCTTTCAATCTGGATCCGGCGTTTGGATTTCGAACTCTGGGTTGTTCAATATTCCCATCATTAAACTTCCGTTAATCTCTTCCGTCTACTATCTTACAAAAAAAACCGTCCACCATGAACCAAAAAGTCCGTATCCTGGCAGCCATTGCCGTTGCCACCTCGATCGGCCTGATCGCCTGTAAAAAAAGCTCCAAAGGCGAGGCCGACTACTCCATTCAACTCGCCACCCAGTCCGACGACCACAGCCGCGTCTCTTCCGACATGGAAGCTGCCGACGTTGAGCTGATGGACGCCATCGAGAGCAATGCGTCCTTCTCGGGCCGCCTCGACGGCACCAGCGGCATCACAGCGCTCTGCAACGCCACCGCCACGATGGACAGCACCGCCACCGTGCGCCGCCTGACCGTCGTGTTCAATGGAGCCAACTGCCTCGGCAACCGTACCCGCACGGGCACCGTCGTAATGTCCATGCCGCTTGCCACACGCTGGAAAGACGCCGGCGCCGTCATGACCGCAACCATTACCAATCTTAAGATCGTCCGGGTTGCCGACGGAAAAAGCATCACCATCAACGGAACACGTGTGCTGACAAACGTGAGCGGCGGTCGCCTCATTCAATTGGCCACTCTCCAATCCATTACGCACACCGTTACGAGCAATAATATGTCTGTGACCTTCGATGACGGCACCACCCGCCAGTGGCAGGTGGCCCGCAAGCGCGTCTACACCTATAATAACGGCGCGGTACTCACCATCACCGGCACACATACAGAAGGCAGCACAACGGGCGTGGCCGAGTGGGGCACGAATCGCCTCGGCAACACGTTCGTAACGGCGATTACCCAGCCGCTCATTCTTCGCCAGGATTGCGATTTCCGGATCACATCGGGACAGGTGCAGCACACCCGTCTCCTGGCTGATGCGACCGTTACGTTCGGCTTGAACTCAACCGGCGCACCGACGTCCTGCCCCGGTGCGAATCCTTACTATTTCAAACTGGAATGGACCGGCGCGGCCGGCAATTCCCACACGCTCATTTACCCGTATTGATCCGCTGGCCTTTAAAGAAAAAGCCCCGCACAACAGCGGGGCTTTTTCATATCAGAATGTTGGATGCGGATCAATGCAGGTCGTTCGTGTTGAATGTATCGCCCTGGCTGATATCGCCTGTCTCGAACCCTTTCTTGAACCAGTACATGCGCTGCGCCGACGTTCCATGCGTAAAGCTTTCGGGGTTGGCATAGCCCTGGGCCTGCTTCTGAAGCCTGTCGTCGCCGATCGCGTTGGCGGCGTTCAGCGCTTCCTCGACATCGCCTTCTTCGAGGAAGCCCTTGCCTTTCTGGTAGTGCGCCCACACGCCGGCATAGAAATCGGCCTGCAGCTCCATCCGCACCGAATACTGGTTGTACTCCTCCTCGCTGACGCGCGAGCGGATGCGCGCCATTTTCTCTGACGTGCCCATCAGGGTCTGTATGTGATGACCGACCTCGTGCGCAACGACATAGGCCATGGCAAAGTCGCCACCGCCGCCGAAGCGGTTCCGGAGCTCGTCATAAAAAGATAAGTCGACGTAAAGCTTCTGGTCGGCCGGGCAATAGAATGGACCCGACTGTGCCGATGCTCCCCCGCATCCCGATTGTACGGAGCCCGTAAAAAGAACAAGCGTGGGGGCGGGGTACGACTGCCCATTTCGTTGCAGGAGCTCACCCCACGTGTCTTCCGTATCGGCCAGCACCACTTTGACGAAGGACGCGAGCTTTTCTTCATCGGCCGACCGCGGACCGGGTGGTGCGGCCGTCTGGCTTTGCCCGGGAAGGGGAGGCATCTGGCCACCGTCGCCGCTGCCGCCGCCCAGCAGGAAATTGAGCACCAGGGCGATCACGCCCAGGATGCCCCCGCCGACAGCCATTTGCCCGCCGCCGATACCGCGCCTGTCTTCTACATTACCGCTTTCCCTGCGTCCTTGCCAAAGCATAGATTGATGATTTGATGAGAAAGGAATAAAAAGTATGCCGGGGGCGAAGTTGGTGCCGGGGTGACGGCTCAAACCGGGCCAATCATTCAATGCGCCGATGCACGCAGCCGCATCGATCTCATTCACTGAGCCGTTTTCCGTGGATTCATTACATTTATTCCCTATTTCAAAACAGTTGCCCGACCAAAACTCCCTGCCCTTATGATCCGTTTCCGTTTCAGCACCCCGCTTCTTGTTGTATGCTCCGTGCTCTTCACTGTTTTTGCGGCCGCCCAGCCGGTCGTCAGCTCGTTGGCGCCTTTGACCGGGCCGGTCGGCACAACCGTAACACTGACGGGCAGCGGCTTCAGCGCGACCCCGTCAGCCAACATTGTGTATTTTGGCGCCGTTCGGGCAACCGTCTCTGGGGCACCCACGACGACCCTCACCGTCAACGCCCCGGCCGGAGCCACTTACCAGTCACCAAGCGTTACTGTGAGCGGCCTGACCGGATGGGCGTCAAAGCCATTTTCGGTTACTTTTCCCGGTGCGCCGACACTCAGCCCGACCTCCCTGGCGCCCAAGACCTCGCTCGACGTAGGTCTGCATCCGAACGGCGTGGCCGAAGCCGATTTCGATGGTGATGGCCGCACAGACCTTGCTACCCCCAATAACTTCAGCACCACCGGGCAGCCAGCCTCGGTGTCAATCGCGCGCAACACGTCCACCTCCGGCATCGATTTCGCGCCGCGCGTCGACATCAATACCGGCGTTCTTACATACGCGATCGCCGCCGGCGACCTGGATGGAGACGGCCGCCCAGACCTACTCTCGACCTCGATCGTCGACAAAACGCTTTCTCTTTTCCGGAATACATCTATCCCGGGCACGATCAGCTTTGCAGCGAAGATCGACCTGCCGACCGGTGACAACCCCTTTGGAATTGCCGTAGGCGATCTGGACGGCGACGGGCGCGCCGACGTAGCCGTAGCTTGCTACCTCTCCAATTCAGTTTCCGTTTACCGAAATACCAGCACGCCCGGCACCGTCTCCTTCGCTGCCCGCATCGACTACCAGACGGCCCTGGGCCCGCGCTCGGTGGCCATCGGGGATCTCAATGGCGATGGAAAGCCCGACCTGGTCACAGCCAATGAATTCTCCAACAATGTATCCGTGTTTCAAAACAACAGCGGTGTCGGGTCCCTTGCCTTTGCGTCGAAGGTGGATGTCGTTGTAGGCTCAAAGCCCTTCGACGCTGCCATCGGCGACCTGGATGGAGATGGAAAGGCCGAGATCGCGGCCGTGAACCAGGGCTCGTTCACATTTTCGGTGCTTCGCAATCTATCTGCAGGCGTTGCTTTGGCCTTCGCTCCGAAGATCGATTATGGCACGGGCGCCGACCCATCGGGCATTGCCATCGGCGACCTGAATGGCGACGGGAAGCCCGACATCACCGTGGCAAGCATCAACTCGTCTCTTCATCAAAACCTGAGTACCGCGGGAACCATTTCGTTCAACGGTCCCCATTTTCTGTTCCTTTCGCCAACGCCATTCAAGATCGGCGTGGCCGACCTCGACAACGATGGCCGCCCCGACCTGGCCGGCGCGAACTTTAGCCAGTCGACCGTATCACTGTTGCGGAACAAGGCCAACGAGCCGACGATCAGCCAGGTGTCGCCGTTCAGCCCGTTGGCTGCCGGCGCTACGATGACCATCCAGGGAACAAATTTTACCGGTGCCACAGCTGTGCGCATTGGTGGCGTTAACGCAACCTCGTATACGGTGAATTCAGCTTCGTCGATCACTGCCGTCGTGCCAGTGACGGTCTCCGGTACCGTTGAGGTCTCGAATCCATACGGTACGGGAGGTTTCGACGGCTTCGTTTACGCGGGTCCTCCCACCGTTACATCGTTCACCCCGACCGCGGGCGGCACCGGTACGGTGGTGACCATCACCGGCACGAATTTCCCCGGCGCCACGAGCGTCACCTTTGGCGGAATGCCGGTTGGCGGGTTTTCAATCACCTCTCCGACAACGATCGAGGCAACGATCTGCTGTGGCTCAACAGGCGCCGTGGCGGTAACAAACCCATACGGAACCGGCTCGCAGGGCGGCTTCACCTACTACCCGATGCCGTCCATTACGTCCTTTACACCAACCGCCGCTGCTTCCGGCGCAACGGTGACCATTACTGGAACCGACCTGGGCGCGGCATCGGCCGTGTCGTTCGGTGGTGTGGCCGCGTCTTCGTTTACAATTGTTTCGCCGACCTCCATCACCGCCATCGTGGGCACCGGCGCTACCGGCGACCTGAGCGTGACCACTCCGGGCGGCATCGCGCTGAAACCCGGCTTCGTGATCCTTCCCACAGTGACATCCTTTACACCGGCAACGGCCGCCACCGGAACGACAGTGACCATTACGGGAACCAACTTCACGGCAGCAACGACTGTTCGTTTCGGCGGCGTGAATGCCAGCTCGTTCGTTGTCGTTTCATCAACAACGATCACGGCCGTTGTCGGTGCCGGTGCTTCCGGCAGCGTCAGTATTTTCAACAGCGGCGGGTCCGCGTCCCTGGCCGGCTTCACCTACCTGCCGCCACCGACGATCACGTCGATATCGCCCGGCATCGGCGGAACCGGCACCGTCGTGACGATTACCGGCATGAACCTCGGAGGCGCCAGTGCCGTCAGCTTTGGCGGCGTGCAGGCCATGAACATCACGGTCCTTTCACCAACGCAGGTAACGGCGGTTGTCGGGGCCGGCGCATCGGGACAAGTTTCCGTGACGGCGCCCGGCGGAAGCGTCACCGGTGCCAGCTTCCGCTTCAGCCCCATTCCCCTCATTACATCATTCGCGCCGGCCGCCGGTCCAGTCGGGACCACAGTAACGGTTACCGGCGCTAATTTCAATCCCACTGCAACTGCCAACACGGCTTATGTCGGCGGTGTGAAGGCGACGATCACCGCAGCCACAGCCAATACCATCACCCTGCAAGTGCCTGTGGGTGCGGCTTACGGCGCCCTGACGATCACAACGGGCGCCCTGACGGCAGCAAGCGACCGCCCATTTAACACGACATTCCCTGGCGGCGGCGCATTTACTGCCAGCTCTTTCGCCGGCCGCACCGCGCTCGCTGTTGGTGAAACACCGATCAGCGTACTGGCCGCAGATCTTGATGCGGATGGCAAGCCCGACCTGATCGGAGTGAACAATGCGTCTCACACCATTTCGATTTTCCGGAACACGACGTCGGGTGGTGCGCTGTCATTTGCCGCACGAGTAGACATTCCCGCGGGCAACCGTCCCCATGACGTACGTGCAGCCGACATGGATGGCGACGGCCGGCTCGACCTTGTTTGCCTGAATTCCAACCCGGTCGATAACGGTGACGAAAGCGGCATCACCGTACTGCGGAATACCACCACCGGTACGACGATCTCTTTTGCACCGCGTGTATTCGTGCCATCGGGCTTCAACCCGACCGATCTCGTACTGGCCGACCTCGACCTTGATGGAAAACCAGACATCAGCGTGCCCATCGGCAATGAGGGAAATTTTGGACGTCATAACGTGATGGTCTTCCGCAACCTGACGACGGGAAGCGTCATCAACTTTTTCCAGGCCCAGTATTTCGGCATCGCCGACTGGAGCGGCGGCAATTTCCTTTACCCGTCGGCCTTGTCGGGCGCAGACTTCAACCGCGACGGGTTGACCGACCTTGTTGCGGGTTTCAGCCTCAGCACATTCACCACGTTTTTACGCAACGAGACGCCGGCGCAATCCCCTCTCTTCAGCTTCGCGCAGGTCGGAGGTCCCGGCGGCATTGGCGGGGGGTCCTTCCAGCATATTTCGGTGGCCGACTTTAATGCAGATGGCTACCCGGACTTCCTCACAGACGATTATATCTTCCGAAATACCGGCGCCAATGGCGGCTTTACGTTTGCCGGGACCCGCGTGATCAATCACCTGGAGAAGGCCTGCGTTGCCGACCTTGACGGCGATGGCCAACCGGATTTTGTTCGTGTCAATCATGAGATGGCATCTGTCGGGGTTGCTCGCAACACCACTGCAACACCGGCTGCGATCGCCTTTGCAACACAGGTCCAGTACGCCACGGGCAATGCGCCGGCAGATGTCTTTGCGACCGACCTCGATGGCGATGGTCGTCCCGAGATCATCACGGCGGACAGGAACGATCGGACCCTGTCGATCCTGAAGAACACGATCGGCAGCGGCGCTGTGTCTGCCTGCGTCAACGGGAGTGCGATGCTGATCGCAGCCGCGGCAGGAACGACATACCAGTGGCAGGTAAACGACGGGAGCGGCTTCATCAATTTGTCGAATTCGGCGACCGTGAGTGGCGCGACATCATCGACACTGACCCTTCAGAATATACCCGCCACCTGGAATAATGAGCAATTCCGCTGCGTGGTAGATGGCACGCCCGGCCCGGCGACGACGCTGGCTGTCACTGCGCCCGTAGCGCCAACGGTCACCATCATAGCGGAGTCCAGCACGATATGTGAGGCGTCGCCTGCACGCTTTTCGGCGATCACTACGAACGGCGGCACGAACCCTGTTTACCAATGGCAGGTCAACGGCGTCAACGTCGCTACAAACCCGGGTGTGAATGGCAGCCTGTTGACCATCTTCGCGCCCGTCAACAACGATGCAGTGAAAGTCACGCTGACCAGCAACGCCGGCTGCATCACCACGCCCACGGCGACGAGCAATATCATTACCCTCAACATTACTCCCGGCTTCCGGGCAACGGGCTCGATCACAGCCGGCTCGCAGTGTACAGGCCAGCCGATCCCGTTCACATTCCATGCGATCAACACGCCGGTGAATTCCAGCGTGGTCCTGATGGAGATCTTTAACAGCAACAGCTTCGGCGTTATTTCGCCGGCGCAGACCTATACCGGCGCGCCGCTGGTCTTTACGGCCACGACCCCTGGTGCGGCAAGCAAATATTATTTCAGGATCACGCCACCGGCGAGCGTCACCTGCGGCCTCGTCAGCTCTTCGGACACGACGACGATCGCGCCGGCAGCGCTTGGTGTCCCGTTGGTCAATGCAGCCGCGACGACGCTGACCGTGACAAACCCGGACGCTGCGGCGAGTTATTCCTGGCAGGTCCAGGGCGCAGGCAACGCCTGGGCGACGGTTGCCGGGGCAACGGGCATCAGCTTCACGGCGACTCTCAATGGGACCTACCGCGCCATGGCGACACGCGGCGCTTGCACGCAGGTGTCGACGGCGCAAACGGTTGTTGTCACGGCACTTCCGACGGTCGGTCCGGCGCCGGCGGGCAGCAGGCTTTATCCAAACCCCTCGTCAGGACTGGTTCGAATCGACACGCTGCGCCTGTCAGATCATTGGGAAACTCTGGAGGTGCGGAGCAGCGCCGGCGGGCAATGCCTGGTGGTAAAAGGGATCCGCAACCAGACACAGGTGGTGCTGAACCTGGGAACGCTGCCCGGCGGCAGCTATGACCTCATCCTGCGGCGCCGCGACGGGTCGGCGGGCATGTTCAGGGTGGTGAAGAGGTAGGAAGGAAATTTCTGATTTCTGATTCATTCGCAGCATGGGCGCAGAACTGCAAAGCACAATGACACATGCGCCTCAAATCAGAAATCAGAAATCAGAAATCACCCGCCCTGCTCGCCCCGGTTCTCCGGCAGCGTTACCCAGTGGTGACCGTCTTTGGCGATGAGCGCTTCGGCATCTTCGGGACCCCAGCTTCCGGGCGTGTAGTTCGGGAAATCCACCGGCGGACGCGTTTGCCATACCTCCATGATGGGGGCGATGACCTTCCATGCAGCCTCCACCTGGTCGGCGCGCATGAATAGGGTGGGGTTGCCTTCAATGACATCCTCGAGCAATGTCTCGTATGCCTCGGGGTCGTTATCGCCGTAAGCGCTGGAGTAGTTGAAGACCATGTCGACCGGCTGAAGGGACATGTGCGGACCCGGCTGCTTTGCCTGGAACCGAAGGCGGATGTCCATTTTCGGAGCGATGCTCAGCATGAGGCGGTTGGATCGCCATGTGTGGGTGGCCTCGTCAGGGAAAGCGTAGTCCGGCGCGGGTTTGAACTGGATCGTGATCAATGTAGTTTTCTCATTGAGGCATTTGCCGGTACGGACATAGAAGGGTACGTCCTTCCAGCGCCAGTTGTCGACGTAAAACCGGGCGGCGGCAAAGGTTTCCACCTTCGAGTCGGGCGCAACGTTGGTTTCCTGGCGGTACCCTTTCACGGCTTTTCCTTCCATCCACCCGGCGCTGTACTGGCCGCGAACAGCCTCCTGGTGAACATCCTCGGGCCTCCATTTACGGATCGCGTGCAGGACATCCAGCTTCTTGTTGCGGATCTCGTCGGCATCGAAGGAGATGGGCGCTTCCATGGCGATCATGCAGAGCATTTGCAGCACGTGGTTCTGGACCATATCACGTAGCGCGCCGGAGCCTTCATAGTAGCTGCCGCGGCCTTCGATGCTCACTGTTTCGGCCGCCGTTATTTGTACATGGTCGATATAGTTGCTGTTCCAGATCGGCTCAAAAAGCGCGTTGGCGAAGCGGAGTGCGAGGATGTTCTGCACCGTCTCCTTTCCCAGGTAATGGTCGATACGGTAGATCTGCTCTTCGCGGAACATGCGGCCCAGGAGAATATTGAGCTCGGTGGCGCTTTTGAGGTCGTGCCCGAATGGTTTCTCGAAGACGATGCGGCTGCGTTTCGGATTGGCGCAGAGCTTGGCGGCGTGCAGCTTCTTAGCGATGGCGGGCGCGAGCTGTGGCGCTACGGAGAGGTAGAAAATGACGGTCGGCTCTTCACCCCATTTCTCGCCCTGGGCCTTGATCGCCGCGGCCATGGACTTATAGCTCTTGTCGTTCAGGAGGTCATGTCGCTCGTAGTCGATATGCGATGAGAAGCGACTCCATTCTTTCTTCATCTCGTCCTTGCGACGGGAGAATTTTTGCACGCCTTTCCGCAGGTGTGCTTTGTAGGCGGTGTCGGACATGTCGTTCCTTCCGACGCCGACCACGCTGAACTTACCGGGCAGGTAGCCATCCAGGAAGAGATTGTACAGCGCCGGGATCAGCTTGCGCTGGGTGAGGTCGCCGCTGCCGCCGAAGATGTAGAGGATGGTGGGTTGTCGTTCCATTTTTTTACTGTTTACAAAACGCGGTGCAGAAACAAGGGGCGAGGCGCTTGCAGATTTTTGAGCATTTACGATTGGCTATCCGCATGCCATTCCGTATGAAACACGCCTTCCTTATCCGTGCGCTGGTACGTGTGGGCGCCGAAATAATCGCGCTGCGCCTGGATCAGGTTCACCGGCAGGCGGTCGCTGCAATAGGCATCATAGTAGGAGACAGAGCTGGCGAAGGCCGCGAGCGGAATGCCCGCGCCGATGCCCGTGATCAGAATGCGGCGAAGGCTTGCCTCGCGGTTCTTCAGGATCCCGGCGATGTCTGCGTCAAGGAGAAGGTTGGGGAGCTTTGCCTCGCGCCCGAATGCTTTTGTAAAGTTGCCGAGAAGCGCCGACCGGATGATGCAGCCTGCTTTCCATACCTGGATCACGGCAGGCAAAGGGATATTCATGGAGAGCTCGTCCGATGCCTTCGCGAGTTGGCTGAGGCCCTGCGCGTAGGCGATCGTGAAACAGAAGGCGAGGGCGTTCTCGAGGTCGGCCCGGAATTCTTCCGTCAATTCGATGACTCCTGTTTTTTTGCCGTACAGCTTTGCTGCTTTCACGCGCTGGTCGCGGTTGGCGGAGAGGTCGCGCATGGCCACGGCCATATCGATCGTGGGAATGGAAACCGGGAGGTCCATAGCCACTTGCGATGTCCATTTACCCGTGCCTTTCGAGCCGGCCTGGTCAACGATGAGGTCGACAAGATAGGCTCCCGTTTCGGGGTCCTGGGTCTTGAATACTTCGGCCGTGACCTCGACGAGGAAGGATTGAAGCTGGCCTTTATCCCACGCTGCGAAGGTCCCGTGCAGCTCTTCGTTCGTCGCGCCGCCGCCGCGCCGGAGGAGGTCGTAGGCTTCGGCGATCAGTTGCATCATGGCGTACTCGATCCCATTGTGCACCATCTTCACGTAGTGTCCGGCCGCACCGTTGCCCATATAGGCTACGCAGGGCACGCCGTCTGATTTGGCGGCGATCGCTTCGAGCACGGGACGGAGGTATTGCCAGGCTTCGGCATCACCGCCGGGCATCATGCTGGGACCGAAGCGCGCGCCCATCTCACCGCCGGAAACGCCCATGCCGAAAAAGTGAATGCCTTTATCCTGCAGGTAGTTGATGCGCTGGAGTGTATCGCGGAAGAAAGAGTTTCCGCCATCGATGAGGATGTCGCCGTCTTCGAGGTGAGGCAGCAGGTTCTCGATCACGCTGTCGACCGCCTTTCCCGCAGGGACGAGCATCATGATCTTGCGTGGCTTTTTCAGTCCCTGTACCAGTTCAACGATATCGACGACGCCCTTTACGGTGGTGCCGGGCGGGGCGGCGGCCTCGAGGGCATCGGCTCTTTCCTGCTTCAGGTCGAACCCGATGACAGCGAAGCCGCTATCGGCCATGTTGAGGAGCAGGTTGCTGCCCATCACGCCAATGCCGATCATGCCGAAGTCGAAGGATGGAGTCATGGTAAGGATCGTATTTTTTTGAAAAGGAATGTTCAATGATCGATGTTCTTTGCCCGATGCTCCATAGTGGGAACCGGCGGCGAACCGGACGTCGAACATCGTTTGTCGGTTCTCACTGACGTTTGGCTGAATCAGGACGCGGACCGTTTGCACGGCGCGTGGAATCGCCTGGCTGCGGGCTGCGCGGGCGCTCGATGGCCTTGGTTTCCGGCTCCACCTTGCCGTGGTGGCAGGTGTAGCAGGTGACCATCAGCGCGGCGTTGAGATTTTTGGAGCCGGACACGTCGAAGAATTTATCGTTGATCTTTTCGGTCATCTTCATCATCTCGCGGGCCACCAGCTTGTGCTTGTTGGCGTCGGAGGCAAAGTCCCAGGTTTTGGTAGAATCGTTGCGGATATGGCAGAAATTGCATTTGACGCCAAGCGACAGGCTGAAGTGATGCATCACGCTATCCATCTGCTCCTTGTTGATGTTTTTCGGGAGCACCTTGAGGTTCTTGTAAAGTGGCGGGTCGGGCCGGGTGATGACAAAGGACATGGCGAAGAGCGATCCGATGACGAGAAGCGTGAGAACGGTACGTTTCATAATGATCAATTAAAAGGCTGAATTTACAAAAATTGCGCCGCCAGCCTTAACAAATCGGAGTGGCGCCCATTCGCTATTTTTGCGGCTTAAACGAACGATGATTATGTCAGAGCTGGTGAAGGAGTTTAACGACTACCGCGCAAAGATGAACGAGGTGATCCTGAGCAAGAATAACCTGGTGATGAAGCGGCTGTGGAATCTGGATACGAACACCTACGAGGCGGGCGCTCTCGATACGAAAACGAAAGAGCTGCTGGGCCTGGTAGCGAGCATGGTCCTGCGGTGCGACGACTGCATTAAATACCACCTTGGCAAGAGTGCCGAGGCAGGTGTGACCACCGAAGAGCTTTACGAGGTGTTTGCCGTTGCCAACGTTGTCGGCGGTACGATCGTCATTCCTCATACGCGCCGCGCCGCGGAATACTGGGAAGCGGTCAAGAATGGCGAATGATGAATCATGAATATCGAGTAAGGAATGATGAGTGTCAACGTGGGAGAGCGGAGAGGAGAATATTCGATAATCAGTGGTCAATGATCAATGCCCAGGTCATGAAGGCGAGGAAAAAAAGCGAAAGCACTGGGTGAAACACGTTGGTCGGAAAGGCAGATGCGTCGGATTTTCGAAGATGAGCGCTACGATTAAAGTCCCGGCGACAGCGGCGTTGAAATATGACCTCGAGGATCGCATGGTGGATTTTACATGCCGGATGATTGACGTGGTTGAGGCCTTGCCGAACACACGGTCTGGGGCCTACATTGCAGCCCAATTGATCCGCTGTTGTCACTCACCGACGTTCAATTACGCGGAAGCGCAGGCAGCTGAGTCGAGAGCCGATTTTGTACATAAGCTTGGCATTTGCCTCAAGGAGCTGAAAGAATGCAGGACCGCTCTAAAGATCATTATTCGAAAAGCAATGATTCGGCCCGCTGAGCGACTTGATGATATATTCCTCGAGACGGAACAGCTGATCGCCATAATCGCAAAAAGCATCGTCACCGCAAAGAAGAACCAGACCGCCCACAAATTGAATATCGAGCATTGACAATTGACTATTGAAAATTACGAACGATGGAAACAACAGCTCTCAATAAGCCACTCCTCTCCCCCAAGGATTTCGCTACCGACCAGGAAGTGCGGTGGTGCCCCGGATGTGGCGACTACTCGATCCTGGCCCAGGTGCAGAAGATCATGCCCACTCTCGGCATCCCCCGCGAGGACATCGCGATCATCTCCGGCATTGGCTGCTCGTCGCGGTTCCCGTACTACATGAATACATACGGCATGCACTCGATCCATGGCCGCGCAACCGCGATCGCCAGCGGCCTCAAGGCAGCGCGCCCCGACCTCAGCGTGTGGATCGTCACCGGCGACGGCGACGGTCTCAGCATCGGCCTCAACCACACGATGCACCTGATGCGGCGCAACTTCGACGTGAATGTGCTGCTCTTCAACAACCAGATCTACGGCCTGACAAAAGGCCAATACTCGCCAACCTCAGAAGAGAATAAGGTCACCAAGTCGACCCCATACGGAAGCATCGACCATCCCTTCAACCCGGCCGCCCTCGTCCTCGGTGGCGACGCGACATTCGTGGCCCGCAGCATGGACCGCGACGTGAAGCATCTCCAGGCGATGCTGCTCCGCGCCCACGCCCACCATGGCACCTCCTTCCTCGAGATCTACCAGAACTGCAACATCTTCAATGATGGTGCCTTCGAGATGTTCACTGAAAAATCAACAAAAGCAGACGAAGCGATCTTCCTCGAGAATGGCAAGCCGCTCATTTTCGGCGCCAACAGCGACAAGGGAGTCAAGCTCGACGGTTTCACGCCGAAGGTGGTCAGCCTGGCCGAAGGCCACTCCGCCGACGACCTCTGGATCCATGACGAAAGCGATATCTACAAGGCACAGATACTCACCCGCATGTTCGACGACCCGCGCTCTGCCAACCACCTGCCGCGTCCGTTCGGTGTCTTCTACCAGTCCATCCGCCCGACCTACGAGGACATGATGGCCATGCAGCTCGAAGAGGCCAAAGCCAAGAAAGGCGCCGATCTCGATAAGCTGCTTCGCGGGAACGAGGTCTGGAATATCCAGTAGTAAGCGGTGAGTGGTGAGTGGTGAGCGGTCAGCAGGTCGCCTGTGGTGTTCCAGTCAGGTCAATACGCGCGTCCACCCGGGACAACCAAACCTCGGCACGCATTCACCATTCACTACTCACCGTAGGGGTGCCGGAACATCGGGAATTCTTGCTTCCGCTTGTTGAGAGCCTGCATGGCCTGCTCATCCTCAGTAGGATCGTAGACGGGGTCTTTGCCGAAAAAGAGCGTGCCCTCGTGAAAGCCGAACAGGCACCAGCGAAAGGTGTGGTCGAACACGGCGATGTCATCGTGATTGAAAACGTCCGGCGCATATTTCACAACCATCTTCCAGGTCGTCATCACCGCGTGCTCGTTGAAGTTCGGTACCACAAAGACCGGTGCAGCGAATGGCAGCCCGCGGCGGTAGATCCATTTTCGCATATCATCTGCAAGAGGCCCTGTCGCGCTATAGCCATGGTGCTTGTCCACCGACCGGAAATTGCCCTTAGCAAACGGATCCCAGGGCGGGCCGGTCATGATGCGTGCCGTTTCGATCAGCTGGTGGAGATAGGTCGTTGCTTTGGCAGCCAGGAAACTGATTTGTGCCTGGTGCGTTTCGGGCATTGCGTCAAAATCCCGCGCATCTCCAAAGGGCGTCTGGCCGCCTGGGTGGCCGGTTGCAGAGGATCCTATGGTGGAGAGGTCGAGCAAGAGAGGGGGTTGCGATTTACGGTTTACGATATTCGAGATACGATATCCGATTGCGGATTGGCGATTGCCCATTTTTGAGCATTCACGATTCAGCTTTATTTCTCCCAAACGCACAACGCACCACTCACTACTCAAGCCTCACACTCACCATTCACAACTCGCGTCATTCACGATTCACCATTCACTATTCACGATTCACTCACTCACTCACTCACTCGCCACCTCACACCGCACCCGTGAACTGCCGCAGGAACCGCACATCGTTCTCACTGAACAGGCGGAGGTCATTGATGCCATACTGCAGCATCGTGATCCGCTCGATTCCCATCCCGAACGCATAGCCCGTGTATTTTGCCGGGTCGATGCCGCAGTTCTCCAGGACGGTCGGATGCACCATACCGCAACCGAGGATCTCCACCCAGCCTGTCTGCTTGCAGACGCGGCAGCCCGGGCCACCGCAAATAAAGCAGCTCACGTCCATTTCGGCGCTCGGCTCCGTGAACGGGAAATACGAAGGGCGGAAGCGAACCTTCACATCCTTGCCATAGAGCTCCTGCACGAAGAAATAAAGTGTTTGCTTGAGGTCGGCGAACGATACGTGCTCGTCGATATAGAGCCCTTCCACCTGGTGGAAAAAGCAGTGCGCGCGAGCGGAGATCGTTTCGTTGCGGTACACGCGGCCCGGGCAAATGATGCGGATCGGCAGCTTGCCTTTTTCCATCTCCCGGATCTGGACGTTGGAGGTGTGCGTGCGCAAGAGCCAGTCGGGGTTCTGCGAAATGTAGAAGGTGTCCTGCATGTCGCGCGCCGGGTGGTTCTCGGGCAGGTTGAGCGCTGTGAAATTATGCCAGTCGTCCTCCACCTCCGGACCGTCCGCCACAGCAAAGCCAAGCCGCTGGAAGATGCCGATGATCCGGTTGCGCACAAGCGATATCGGATGACGCGAGCCCGCCGGCAGCGGGTCTCCCGGAAGAGACAGGTCGATGGAGCTGGCAGAGGCTGCCGGCGAGGAGCCCGCGGTGTCCCGGGCCGATTCGTAACGGCCTTCGGCAAATTGCTTGAAGTCGTTCAGGACCTGGCCAAACTCTTTTTTTCGCTCAGTGGGGACATTGCGCATTTCGCCGAAGAGCGCCTTCACTATGCCTTTCGTACCCAGGTATTTAATGCGGTATTCTTCCAGTTGCGCCGCGTTGCCGATCTCGAACGCCTCGATCTCTTTCCGGTAGGCTTCGATCTGCCCTAAAATAGCTTCCATGGCCGCAAAGATAACAAGGAGCGGGGAGGGGCGTGCGTGAAGTCGGCATCACCCGGCAAAAGTCCGGAAGCCAAGTTACGCACCCGTTACCAGCGCAGGCGGGCCGACAGGTTCACGACGCGTCCATCGATCGGCGCCCAAAGCTCGCGGAACTGCGGGTTCTCCCGGAACCCAACATACAACGGACCGGGCTGCCGGTAGTCGAGGAGGTTCTCGCAATTGAGCACCAGCGACAGGCCCCTGATATCGTACCGGACCATTGCCGCCGCAAAAAGGTAAGCCGGTGTCCGCGTGCCGTCCTCGAGGTATTGTCGCCCCGTGGCGGCCGCTTCGATACAAGCGCGGAACCTTTCCGAAAATTCATAGGAAACGACCGACGCAAACTTGTTGCGCGCGCTCAGCGGTACGTGCGGGTGAGCCGCATCGTAACGCCGGACCGCATCGGTGAGCGTATAGCCCAGGTAGATCTCCAGCTCGTCCGCATTCACCTGTACATAGCTTTCGGCTCCCTTGCTGATCACGGGCCTCGCCGCGTCCGTATTGTAAAAGCTAACATACCCTCCGGCGGTAACGGGGACGACCGCATTGGTGATGCGGGTCACGAAAAACGATTGGTTGACCGTCAGCTCGGCGTCGCCCAGCTTGCGCCTGAAGTTGACGTCGACATTACCTCCCGATGACCGCTCCGCTTTCGTAATAAAAGACCGCAGGTAGGGGTAATCGCGCTCATCGACTTCGCCTTCGAAGACACCCGGGATCTTGTAGCCCATACCACCGCCCACGCGGGTTGTAAGGGAAGGTGACACGCGGTACAGCACAGAAAGTCGGGGCAGCACGAAGGTGCCGTACCGGTTGTTGAAATCGGTCCTCAGGCCGGTCTGGATCGTCATCTTTGGCATCAGGCGCCAATCATTCTGCGCAAAAAGCCCGATCGTCCTGTGATCCTCTTCCGGCACCGCCAATGCCTGCGACCTGCTGCGGATCCTGTTGCCATTGAAGTTGACGCCGAGCACGAGGTCGTTCCTCGGGTGCTTGGCTACATAAGCGAGCTCCGAATAGTACGAGACCTGCTGCGCCTTCACGGTTTCGCCTCCGAACATGTTGGAACCGATGGTGCGATCGAAGGCGCTGCCGATCGCTTTTGCCGTCAGCCGCTTCGAAGTGCCGATCCGCGTATCAAGCTGGAGGTCGGCCGTGTGCCGGCGACTGT
>JAQBNP010000073.1 GCA_028288515.1 Flaviaestuariibacter sp.
ACGGGCCATAAGCCGGCGAAGAGTGAGGTCGATGTGCCGATCATTTATGCCGATTATTATTTCCTGGAAGCGCTGCTGCGCAGTAAAAAGTATCGCTGACGTATCGTCCCATACCTGCTCAAACACGGTGTGAACTGAACCAATGACATGTGGCCGTGGCGCAATCCTTGCTGACCCTATCGCAAATCGAATGATATGGCAGAGAGGTCATCTCAACAACAGAAATGCCCCGTTCCGACAGGAATCCTCCTGGTGATCGGCGGCGCCGAAAATAAAGGAGCCAGCGAATCGGACAAAAAAGAAACGCCGAGCGATTTCGAGCGGTTCGAGATCCTGAAGGCGTTCATCAAACTGACCGGCCAGGACGACCCCGTCGTGGAGGTCATTACCAGCGCCAGCTCTGAAGGCAAAGAAAGCTTCGAGGATTACCGGAAGGCTTTCGAAGAGTTGAACGTATCAGGCGTCGGCCATATCCATCACAACTCAAGACAGGATGCGATGGAGGACAATACTCTCCGCGAGCGTGTGAAGCGTGCAGACGGCATCTTCTTCGCCGGCGGTGACCAGCTGAAGTATACATCCATTTATGGTGGCTCGGACTTTCTCACGCAATTGAAGGAACGCTATATCCACGAAAAGATTGTCATCGCCGGAACCAGCGCAGGGGCAATGGCAATGTCTACGCCCATGATCTATGCAGGCAACGACGAAGTGCAGGAATTGGGCGGCATGATCAAGGTCACAACCGGCCTCGAGTTCCTTAAGGATGTTTGCATCGATACGCATTTCGTGCACCGAGGCCGCGTCGTTCGCATGGCGCAGGTCATCGTCACCAATCCAAACTGCGTCGGTATCGGGATCGAGGAAGACACGGCCATGATCGTCCGTAACGGGCTTGACGGCGAGATCATCGGAACGGGCACGGTCATCATCCTCGAAGGCTTTGGCATCACGGAAGCAAGCATCGAGGACTTCACCAGCAAGAAGCCGATCACCATCCGCGACCTGAAGATGCATATCCTTTCCAGCGGCGATCGGTACACCATCCCGCAGCGCAACCCGCCGCATGTCTAACGGTCGCTATTGCTGCACCAGCAGGGCTTCCGCCTCGCGGCGGATATAGCCATTTTGCAGGTAGGCATAGAGATTCTTGCCGGGGCTGGTCGTCTGGCTGGAATTGTCGCGGTGTCCACTGAGCGTCGATAAGGGGATCTTGTATTTTCGGCTGCACCATGCCGTTAGGCGTACCAGCGATGCCAGTTGCGCGGCCGGCAGCTCCTGCACCTCGAGGTTTCCGAGGCAGGTGATCAGGAGATGCCCTGACGGGTCATATTCCGTCGCTGTTTCACCGGCCGTCATCACGTTGCGTCCCTCGTAGATCGTACCGTTAGGAGCGATCAGGAAATGGTAGGGGATATCTGCCCAGTTACGGTCCAGTCCCATTCCCCATTTCTGGATCGCGTGGATCTTGGCGGCTGCATCCGCTGTCAGCTCGAGCCTTGTTCCTTCGTGGTGGATCGTGATGCGCACTGGCGTTTGCGATTTGTAGGGACGCGGCTCAGCGGCCTGCCACGCCGAGCGCGGCTCGATGACGATCGAAGAGAGGCCGCCCATTGCTTTGGTCGTTGCAGCGCGCGGCGGCCGGCACGATGCGAGGAACGTCGAAAGGGCCAGCGTGCACAAAAGGATATTGAAATGGGTTCGCGTCATATCGTTACTCATTTACTAGAACACTTGTCCGCAGGCTTTCATTGCCTGAGCGATCGATCGCGCTGATGGCGATCTGCGAAAGGGTGGCCTGGCTCCCAGCGCGCCGGGGCAGGGTCATCGAACGGTCGCCACGGTTGGCGAGCCGATAGCTCCACGTTGACCCGTGACGGTAATAGATGATGTAGCGGAAAGATTCTTCGCCCGCAGCAGGCACCCATTTTACGGACACCGAGTCGCGCGTCGACACAGAATGCGCTGCGGGTGCGCCCGGAGCTTTATCATCGAGCCAAGGGGATGCCGGCACGAGAGCTTCCCGCTTGTAGAGCGTTTCATCAAGAGCTTTCTGAAGCGCCGGGTTGCCTGTTACGGACGAGATGCTCCAATGCACGACGCCCTTGCTTTCCGGCACCATGCCGCGTGTGATCATCACCTGGTTGAGTGTTTCCATGACGCTGCGTGACGCTGTGTCGCGACCCACGCTGATACCAGGCCAGAGGTGCCGCCCCTTCTTATTCTCGCCGGCCCACCAGCCAAGCAATACCGGGAAGCTTTGGCCCATGCGCGCGATCGGCCAGTAAAGTTGCGGAGAGAAATAATCCACCCATCCTTCGTTGAGCCAAAGCTTCGCATCTGCATACAGGACGTCGTATTGGTCGAAGCCGCTGATGGAGGCCGGGTAGCCGGGCCGCCAGATGCCGAACGGGCTGAGACCGAATTTTACGGTTGGCTTTAGTTGTTTGGTCTCTTCGTAGACGCGCCGGATGAACGTGTTGACGCTGGCCCGCCGCCAGTCTCCGCGGCTCATCGTGCCGCCACCCGCTTTGTAAGCCGCCCAACTGCTGCTGTCGGGAAAGTCTTCTCCTTTGTTATAGGAGGGGTAGGGATAGAAGTAGTCATCGAAGTGGATTCCATCGAGGTCGTAGCGGCTGACAAGGTCACGGACAACTGCGGCCGAATGGTCCTGGGTTTCTTTCAGGGACGGATCGAACCACCAGTAGCCTTCTTTGAGATAGACAGAGAGGTTGGGCTTCCGACGAACGATCGACGAGTCGGTGAGCGGTCCGCCCGATACGTGGTGTGACCGGTACGGGTTGAGCCAGGCGTGGAGCTCGAGGCCCCGGTCATGAGCTGCTTCGATCCAGAACGTCAATGGATCGTAGAAGGGGTCAGGCGCTTTTCCCTGCGTGCCGGTGAGGTAGTAGGACCATGGCTCCAGAGCGCTTTGGTACAGGGCATCGGCCTGGGGCCTGACCTGGAAAACGACGGCGTTGAAATGATGATCTTTCAGGAAGTCGAGCAAGGCGATGGCTTCTGCTTGCTGCTGAGCCACAGGCAGGCCCGGCTTGCTCGGCCAGTTGATATTGGCGACGGTCGCTACCCACGCCGCGCGGAACTCGCGGTCTGCGGCGGGTGCGCCCGCGTTGGCAGCTGGACCAGTCACCGCTTTCCGGGCGGTCTGGCAGGATGAAGCAAAGAGAAGGAGCAAAAGAAAAATCCGGGAAGCAGGCATGGGGTGAGATTGGTTGAGACAAACTTACTGATTAATCATCCCTCCTTGCCAGATGGGGGCGTCGCCTTTCTCTTGGGAAGTGAATCATTCGCACCTCGATTGTGGATAAGCGCTCCACTGCCTTCAGCATGTGGCTTTTATCGTCCCGAAATTGCCCGCCAACCTCCAGTAACACAACCATTTTCAATCGAGAAATGCATGGTTCTTGATGCAGGAATAGCAACTCTGGTAAATCATTGGCTATGGAAGAAAGGAAGGCTGTGGAAAAGTCAGCATTAGACATTCGTAAGGTTCGGGAATCGTTTCCCATGCTTCAAAAAAAGAGGAACGGCAAACAGCTGATCTATTTTGACAGCGCCGCTTCGACACAGAAGCCGAAAGTCGTCATGGATAAGCTTTATGACTTCTATCTCAACGAGTACGCCAAGCCTGATGAGCGTCATGCGTTCAGCCAGGAAACGACGGAAGAGCTCGAAAACGCACGGAAGAAGATGGCCGGTTTTCTCAATGCAAAGTCGGAAAAGGACATCGTGTTCACCCGTGGTTGTACGGAAGCCATCAACCTCGTTGCCGGGGGCTTCGAGCGGGGCCTTCTTGACAAGGAGGATGAGGTGTTGATCTCCGCATTGGAGCACCACGCCAATATCGTTCCGTGGCAGCTCGCCTGTGCCCAGACCGGCGCGCGCCTCCGCGTGATTCCCATAAACCAGCAAGGCGAGATCGAGCTGGCGGCCTACGAGGTCATGCTGACGAAGAAGGTCAAGATCGTTGCCATCTCTCATACATCACACGCGCTCGGCAACAAGCTGCCCATCACTCAAATGGTTGCCATGGCGCATAAGCGCGGCATCCCGGTGCTTGTCGATGGCGCGCAGGCTGCGCCTCATATGCCCGTGGACATGCAGGAGCTCGACTGTGATTTTTATACGTTCTCGTGCCACAAGATGGGATCGCCGTCGGGTGTGGGCGTTTTGTATGGAAAGAAAAAATGGCTCGACAAGCTGCCGCCCTACGAAGGGGGCGGCGACATGACGAAGGAGGTCACCTTCTCCAGTCACAAGCTGGCAGCGCTTCCCAAGAAATTCGAGGCGGGCACGATGCCCTTCGCGGAGATCATCTCCTGCAGCACCCTCATCGATTTCCTTGACGACCTTGGTCGAACCAAAACCGAAGAGTATGAGCAGCAGGTCCTCCGCTATGCGACCGGGCGGCTGCAGGCGCTTGACCGCGTGAGGATCCATGGAACCTCGGGTGAAAAGGAGCCCGTCCTTTCCTTCGAGGTGGATGGCATGGATGTCAAGAAGCTGGAAGGATTCCTGAGCGACGAATACAATATTGCCGTCAAAGCTGGCGACCTGTCGGCACAGCCGCTGCTGAAGATCCTTGGTGTCAAAGCCCTGATCCGCGCATCTTTCGCGTATTACAATACCGAAGAGGAGGTCGATATTTTCACCGGCGCTGTCGAAGAGTTCATTCGCAGGAAAGGGTAAGCATCAGGGAAAGAGGGCCAGCCACTGCTGTGAACGTTGGCCCTGCCATCATTCCTCACGCGACAGCCTCACAAGCGAATCGCGCTTCTTGCTGAGCAGTCTCACGGTAACCCTTTGAGTGGCGCAGGCCGTAGCACAATGGCACTATTGGTTGCCGGGCCTTGCAGGCCGCACCTCGATCTTGCTGGGCAGCGTGCGCGGATGCATCCGCAGCAGGTCGACAACGATCTGGCCAATGTCTTCGGGCTGGATCTTCCAGGCATCCGCTTCGTTGGGCGTGTGGTTGTTGAAACGCGTGGCGACCGACCCCGGCATGATGGTCGTAACCTTGATGCCGTGGGGGCGCAGGTCCAGCATGATGGCCTGTGAAAAGCCCACCAGCCCAAACTTACTTGCGTTGTAAGCCGATGCTTTCTCGAAGAAATTGGCGCCGGCGAGGCTGGCGATCGTGATGAGATAGCCCTGCGATTTCTTCAGCGCCGGAATGGACGCCTTCACGGTGTTGAAGACGCCGGTCAGGTTGGTGTCGATTGTTTCTTTCCATTGTTCCGGCGACAGGTCTTCGATGGAAGCGAAGTGGCCGACACCTGCATTCGCGATGACCACATCGAGTGAGCCGAAGTGTGCGGCGGCCGCATTGACGGCAGCGCTTTCGGATTCCAGTGATCCCACTTGTGACTCGAGCGCCAAAACGCGCGTATCGTCATCGCCGAGCGAGCGTGCCGCTTCCTGCGCGGCCTTCATCGTTCGGCTCGTGATCGCCACGCGCATCCCCTGCGCCAGCAATGCCTGTGCAATTCCATAACCGATTCCTTTGCTGCCTCCGGTGATATAGGCGACCTTATTCTTCATGCTTTGTTCCATTGCTCTGCGTTTGTATACCCGCAAAGCTAGTGCTGGAACGGGCGGATTTATGGCTGACCTCCGCGCACTGCTCCTGGCCGCAAGCCCTCTTCTGATCTTAACATATGCGGCCGGCTTCGTGCACTAGTTTTGCATCATGACCGCCACTCAAAAGATCGGGAGCTTCCTGGTCCGGCTCCTGAAGTCGATCTTCATCCGGAAAAAAGATTGCTGCAAGTAAAGGGGGAGGGGCATTTACGATCTGCGATTGGAATGACGGGCGCTCCGAACCGTATTCTTCCTTCGTTTCTTCTTCGACGAACAGACTTTTGGTTATCTTCAAAGCAGTGTCAACTTCCTGTATGAAATTCGCCTGTCTGCTCATTGCCTCCATTTCTTTCGGATCTGTTCTTGCCCAGCTGCCTGATCAAACCATCCGTGATCTGAAATCGGGTCGCCTGGCAGACGACACGAGCTACGTGTACGAGCTCCCCTACCAAACCCGCCATGCGTACCTCTTTGTGCAGGGCGCCAACAGCAGCTTCTCCCACAAGAACGAACTTTCCTACGATTTCAAGATGACGCCCGGCAGCGTGGTCTGTGCCGCGCGACATGGCGTTGTCGTTGGCCTGCGCGCCGACAGTGACGAAGGTGGTCTCAAGCCCGGGAACCTGGCCGATGGCAATTACATAATCATCGAGCATCCCGATGGAAGTCGCGCGCAGTACTGGCACCTGCAGCACAATGGTGCGCTCGTTTCTCTCGGTGACACCGTTATGGCGGGACAACGGATCGGCCTGTCCGGGAATACCGGCTATACGGCGTTTCCGCACCTGCACTTCCAGGTCCTGTCAGCCGAGGGCAGGGAGGTCCTTGTTCGGTTTGCAACGAAAAGAGGGACCCTCTACCTGCGTCCGGGCAACCGGTACACGAGTGTTCGCAAAGCCTGAGCGTTACATGCATCAAAGACATGTCGGCATCACAGGACGAATCGAGACCTGGTAGCTTGCCCAAGGCAAGGATTGCATCCAACCGTGTTTGATATGCCCGCTCTTTGTCGCGCTCCGCCTTCTCCGCGACCATAAAACGAATGATCTTTACCAGCGATCTCAAACATACCACCATGAGTACCAAACAGCCCCTAGCGCTCGACATCTATGTGAATTACCCCGGTCACTGCGAGAGCGCATTCCGCTTTTACGAGCAGCACCTGGGCGGAAGGATCACCTTGATGTCCGCCCATCAGCAGGTGCCGCCGCATTTTCCAGCGGAGTGGAGCAATCCCATTCTCCATGCCATCGTGGAGATCGGCGGTACGATTCTCCGCGGGGCCGACGTCCCGAACGCGGAGCCAATGCGCAGTGTTTACCTGACCCTTCGCGTTGATACAGCCGACAAAGCGGAGGAACTGTACGAGTTGCTCTCGGCGGACGGGCAGGTCTTCATGAAAATGGAGAAGACGTTTTTTGCGAACCGCTTCGCGATGCTGCGCGACAGGTTCGGCACGTCGTGGATGATCCTCCATGAGCCCAGTGCATAGCCAGATCCGGTTGCTTCACATCTACCTTTGAGTTTACATGGAGAAGTCCCTCACGTATCAACTGCTTGGGCAATGGCTGACCGGCTGGTGCCTTTCACGCGCTCTGCCATTGCCGGAAGCATACCGGTCGGGCTTCCGGGTCGACGTTGGCTACGAGCAGCAGAAGCAGCGGTATGTATTCCCCGCTCTCCATGAAGATGTCCGGGAAACAGCACTTTCTCTCACCCAGCCCTGGCACTACCTAAAGGTCTGTGCCCCGTGCGGAGAGCTTGAGAGGATGCTGCCCGCGGGGTGGACCATCCAGCCGCAGGGCTACCTGATGACCTGTTTCAGTACGATGAAGATCCGCAGCGTCGCCGCAGCGTCCACATACGCGGTGCAATGGCACGAAGACCGCGCGACATTCCTTTTGGAACTGGCCGCAACCGACGGCAGCGTTGCTGCAAGTGGCCGGCTCGTGCTCGTGAACGACCTCGCCGTCTTCGACCGCATCTCGACGGCACCGGCCCACAGGCGGAAAGGCCTTGCAACCTTCGTTGTGGGCAGCCTCGCGGAAAAAGCGCTGGCGAAAGGGATCACGAAAAACTGTCTTGTTGCCACGGAAGAAGGCCGCTACCTCTATGCGTCGCTCGGCTGGGAGCTGTGCTCGTTCTATTCGTCAGCCGTCATTGTGGGGATGTAAGCAAAGACGGCATTGCAAAAAAAAGGCGGGGCTTTCGCCCCGCCCTGGAATTCAATTTACGATCGACTAGGGCGCCAATTGTGCGTAGATGGCGGCGCGCATGGCAGTGAGTTGCGCCAGGCGTTCCTGCTTCTTGGCGAGCTGGCCTTTCAGTGACGCGATCTTATCATCGAGGTCACCAACGTTGTCAGTTGCGGAGCGGGCGTTTTTCGCTTTCCGATAGGCCTTCCGTGCGTCTCGCTTTGCCTGCCGCGCTTCCTTGACGCCGCCTTTGTTGGTGGCTTTCTCGGCTTGCTCGCTGCTGCTGCTGCGACCGGCTTCGCGCGCATTCGCATCGGCCACTTCCGCTTTCGAGCGGTAGGCCGGCATATTGTTTTGGGCCACCGTCAATTTGGAAGACAAGGTTGCAATATCATTGCTGACCTCGATGAACTCCTTATTCAGTTTCACGGTATCGGCCGCGGTTTTGTAAACCTGGGCTTGCACGGACATGCCAAAAAAGAGGAAGGACAAGAGGCAAAGGGTCGAATTTTTGTATTTCATACATTCTGATTAAGAGGGTTCGGATGTGAGGTTGATTGCAAAGGCGCCACAATGCGGTCCGGCTGGCGATTGAAATCAAGACTTTCCAGGAAGGGGAACTCAGGAAAGCAGCTGCAAAAATGAAACGGGAAAGAGAAGTTGAATCGTTACGGGGCTTTGCGAGTATCACTGTAAGGTACGCAATGCATTCCGTACCGGCAATTCTATTCTGAAGACGATCGTCCGTTGCCCGGGCCCACGCATCGCCCGGTATTTGCGGGTTGACGCGCCCAGCGCCGAGGGACGTAAACTAAAAAAGCGGCTCGTGCGCCGCTTTTCGTTTTTCAAAGGACCACTTTCTGCGCCTTGAACCACACCCGGATCTTGTTCGTGCTGCCCACTTCCACTACCTCTACAAAAAACGCACGACCACCATTATCATAATTGTCGATCGAGCTGTTGCTGTCGGAGGAGAGGCTTCTCAGGAGATCCGAGTAGGGGATCTCCAGCGTGCGCTCACCATACCGCACATCGATCATTTCCTCATCGCGCAACCGGACACGCACGGCAAGCCGCTGTCGCTGCAGGTCGCTCGCGGCCGATGGCAGCCTGATCTCGATGGTCTCCGCATCGCCGTTCATATTATATGCGCCCGCTTCGGAGGGCAGGATCGATTTTTTGACCTTCACATTATTGGTCACCGATTTCTCCCAGACCGTATTGAACGAAGGGTTCTGACCCGGTACGACCGTCGCCATCGCGATCGTTCCATAGATATCCTCGTCATCGCTGAAGCCGTCGCTCACCTTCGGGGCCGTTAGCGCTACGAGCTTGATGGAAAGCGCAATGTTCTCCCCGTCCGGGATGGAGGTACACTCGCGCTTGTTGTAGGACATTCCTGACTTCAGCATCATTGTCTCGCCCGTCTTTACGGACTTCACAACAAACGAAACCGGCACCACCGGCGTGGTGGCGGAGAATGCCGTCGCCCCGCTCAGCATGCTTTTCAGGTCATTGATCGACGGCACCGTCCTGATCTCCTCGTTGCCACCAATGCCTTTGAGGATCGCTTTGATGCTGAACGACTGGACCGTGTTCTGCAGCCGGGTGCGGAGGTTGCCGCTTATGGTGGCAGATGGGTCCGGGGTGATGCTGAAATTCAGCGCGGCTTCCATACTGGCAAATGATGAATCGGACTCGATCTCCACGATGGCAAACTGCCCGTAGGTGACGTTGGCCACCACACCCGCATCGTCGGAGATCGCTGCACCCGTCACGAGGTCGTCCAGGGGGCTGTCCACTTTGATATCGTAGGCTTCGCGAATGAAGCGCAGGACGATCTTGTTCTTTTTCACGGACGTGTTGATGCTTGAATTCGCGCGAATGTCCAGATTGATCGGCACCGCTGATACGCCCGCGCCGGCTTCCAGCAGGAACTGTGTGCTTGATGAGAATTGGAACAGGTCGTACGCCCAGCTGTCGCTGCCGAAATCGTTCTGGCCAAAATTATTCTTGAGGCCGTTGATCGCGTTGACCACGGTGCCCTGCGTAATGCCCTGGCCCGCCGCGGGGATGGCGCGCGTAACGTTTCCCCGGCTGGTTCCCGCCGCAATGAGAGCAATGGTCATATCGTTGCGGGCATCAAAGCCCGTGAACCCTGCGTAGGATCCGTCATCGATCGAAGAGATCCTGATGAGGCGCCCGGGCCAGATCTCCACCGCCGTGGGATCGAGAAGGTTGAGCTCGTTGAAGCCGGCCGTGAGTGTCACGTTCTGTGTCGCACAAATGACCTGGTCACCGGTCGACTTGCTCGTGGCGCCACTGACCTGCTTCGCGCCGAGCGCGCTTCCGTCATACGGCAGCACGGTGCGCGTCACGCCATCTCTTACCGTTTTCCTGTCGGCTGGAATGGACGCTCCCGCCGTACCGCGCTGGTAGGTGCCTTTCATTTTCGAGGCAGGGATCGCACG
>JAQBNP010000264.1 GCA_028288515.1 Flaviaestuariibacter sp.
GAAAAGAGCAGGACCTCGGTGGTGGTACGAAGATGAAGATCAACTATTCTACGCTGCCGATCCTCGTTGGTGCGCGCGTGTATCCTTCACCGAATTTCTTCGTTGGCGCGAAGATCGGCTACGGTTCACTGGCCGCTAAAGCTGACGGTTACAGCGTGTCTACAAGCGGCTTCGCTTACGAGCCACAGATCGGATTCAACGGCCCTAAAGTTCAAGCTGCGCTTGGCTACCAGGTGATTTCCAAGGACGGTTCTGCTGCCGCTATCGGCCTGACCGTTGCTTACAAATTCTAATTGTCTCCGACCGTATAAAGAGCCCGGCAACCGCCGGGCTTTTTTTATGGAAACCTTAGTACTTAGAACTTCGTTTCCCGGATTTCGAATTCTTTCTTTGATACAAACCTATAAACGATGAAAAGAATCTTACTTGCATTCTCACTTCTTGCTGCGATCTCTTCCCAGGCTCAAACTTCTTTTGGCGTCCACGGCAATGTGATCGGCTCGAACGTTAGCACCACTGGAGATGAAGAAGTCGGCGGTCTCAAGCAGCGCTACTCATGGAAATTCGGTGTTACCGCGAACACCCCTTTGGGCGCGAGGTTCAGCTTCAACCCGCAACTCAACGTACTGGAAAAAGGAGCCAGGATCAAGTCAACCGGCTCTGACGAATTTGGCGGGATGCCCTTCACCTACAACATCAAAGGGTATGTGAAGTACACGTACCTCGAGATTCCGCTCAACTTCGTTTACAATGAGCCTCTGGCGAAGGGTGGTACGTTCTTCATTGGCGCGGGACCGTCTGTGAGCTACGGCCTGGGCGGCTCCACGAGCATCACTGCAACCACCACATCCGGCGGCGTCACTGATACCGAATCGGATCAATCCAATGTCAGGTTTGATGGGGATAAGAACCCCAACGACGACGATGTTCACTTCAAGGCGATCGAGCTGGGCGCGAACTTCCTGACAGGCTACCGCTTTGCCAGCGGCCTGTTCCTGAACGCCCATGTCAACGTGGGCCTTTCCAATATCGAAACGGAAGAGGACGCGAAAACAAAGAACACCTACTTCGGCATCGGCGTCGGATATTATTTCAAGAGAAAAAAATAAAAGTTCGCCACATCTGAAGGCCGCAACGACGTTGCGGCCTTCTTTTTGCTTATGTGCCGCAAAATGATAACGGCATGAAAAAATTGTGTTTTTTGATGGCAGCGGCCATCGCAACTGTGGGCGCCACCGCCCAGGAGAAACCTGTATTCGGACTGAAAGCCGGCGTCAACGTCGCCGACTGGAAAGTAGATGGCGTAGACAACGACGCGCTTGACAGCCGCATTGGCTTCCACATTGGCCTTCTGTCTCATATTCACGTGGCAAAAAGCGTTGCACTTCAGCCTGAGATCCAGTACAGCACGCAGGGCGCCAAGAACGCTTCGAACGACGACGTATACAAAGTGGACTATATCAATGTGCCCATCATGCTGCAGTATATGTTCAACAACGGCTTCCGGATCGAGGCCGGTCCGCAATTCGGACTGCTTGTCACTGCAAAGGACGAGCAGAACAATGTATCGATCGATGCAAAGGACGACTATAAGAAAGGTGATGTTGGCATCGGGCTCGGTCTCAATTACCTCAGTTACTCTGGTTTTGGCGTTGGCGGGCGCTATACGTTCGGTGTTGCCGACATCAATGACGCCGGGGCAAACAGCATCAAGAACCGCGTGTTGCAGGTCAGCTTATTTTATATGTTCGACCGGAATCACAAGGCAAAATCGCGCTAATTGCGTGGTTTGCCCACAGGTTTTCCACAGGCCGCCCTACCGCGGCCTTTTTTTTGCATAACTGCGGTAACGAAAAATTTTATGTTTATGAAAAAGATCAGTTTACTCGCAATTGCTTTTGTGACAACCTGCACGGCGATGGCCCAGGACGGAACGCAGCAAGGCACTGGAAAGGATTTCAAACCGTTAAGAACACCAATGTCCAAGGCCGTCCGCTTTGGTCTGCAGGCCGGTGTGAACATGGCTAAGTTCAACGACAACAACCTTGGGTATGATGCTAATACCAATACCAAGACCGGTTTTCACTTCGGCGCCTTCGTGAATATTCCCCTCGGTGGTTCGCTTCGGTTCCAGCCAGGCGTGCTGTACAACACCTACGGCAGCAAGATGGCTATTCAGACAGGAGTGGGCACGGCAACAACCGACGTGGAGCAGGATCTGCAGTATATCAGCCTTCCGCTGATGCTGCAATTCCAATCCCGCAGCGGTCTTTTTGTAGAACTCGGACCCCAGGTGAGCTTCCTGGGCAAGGCCGAGCTTCAATACGAAAACTCAGATGTGGATAACAAAGATGATTTTGACAAGCTTGACGTCAGCGCAGGAATTGGCGCCGGCTACCTGTCCCGCATTGGTCTCGGTCTCAACCTCCGTTACAATTTCGGTCTCTCCAACGTAATCGAAGACAACGGTGGCAACAACAGCAGCAATGACGGTCCCGAACTGAAGAACCGCGTAATCTCCGTTGGTCTCGTGTATCATTTCGGAGCAGCCAAGTAAGAAAAAGCTTCCCTGCAATGAAAGGCCCCGCTTGATGCGGGGCTTTTTTATTGATGGGCGCAAAAGGCGAATCAGTATTTTTAGCCCAAATTCTCTGTTTGAAAACGATCCTCGCGCAGCAGCAGATCTCGCTAACGATCCGGCGGCTCGCCAACCAATTGCTCGAGAACCATGCGCCGCTTTCGCAAACGGCCTTTATCGGCATCCAGCCGCGCGGCATCTACCTGTCCGACAGGCTGGTTGACGAGATCCGCGCGGAGACGGGCCAGCAGGACATCGACTATGGCCGGATGGACATTACATTTTACCGGGATGATATCCGGAAGGAAGTGCATCTTCCGAACAAAACCGATATCCGTTTCTCGATCGAAGGCAAGAAGGTGGTGCTGATCGACGACGTTCTCTACACAGGCCGCACGATCCGCGCAGCGATGGATGCCCTCATGGATTTCGGCCGCCCCGAGAAAGTGGAGCTGCTCGTGCTGATCGACCGTCGCTACAGCCGCGAGCTGCCGATCCAGGCTGATTATATCGGCAAGTCCATCGACTCGATCATCTCTCAAAAGGTAAAGGTCACCTGGCAGGAGCGCGATGGCCGCGACGAAGTGCTGCTGCTTGACGAATAGCCTCAAACCCTTTTTCAAACCACTATCTTTGACGCGCAATGACGCTTTCCACCAGACATCTACTGGGTATCAAGGATCTCACGCCGCAGGACATAACGACCATTCTGGAAACCGCCCGTCAATTCAAGGAAGTGCTGCAGCGCCCCGTCAAGAAAGTTCCCTCTCTTCGGGACATCACCATTGTCAATTTATTTTACGAGAATTCAACGCGGACGCGCATTTCCTTCGAGCTTGCGGAAAAGCGGCTGTCTGCCGATACGGTCAATTTCAGCGCCTCCGGGTCGTCGGTTTCCAAGGGTGAAACCCTGTTGGACACGGTCAATAATATCCTTTCGATGAAGGTCGATATGGTGGTGATGCGTCACAGTGCGAGTGGCGCACCACACTTCCTCGCCAGGCATATCCCCGCGGCGATCATCAACGCGGGGGATGGCGTCAACGAACATCCCACGCAGGCACTTCTCGACGCCTACTCGATCCAGGAACACAAAGGAACCCTGGAAGGAGTGAAGGTGGCACTCATTGGCGATATCATGCACAGCCGCGTGGCACAGAGCAATTTATATCTCCTGAAGAAGATGGGAGCCGACGTGATCGTTTGCGGTCCGCCGACACTCATCCCGAAACACATCGGCGAGGCCTTTGGCGTGAAGGTCGAATACAATCTCCGCCGGGCGCTGGAGTGGTGTGACGTGGCCAACGTGCTGCGAATCCAGCTCGAGCGCCAGAACCAGGTACTGTTCTCGTCCCTGCGCGAATACAACCTGGCGTACGGCATCAGCCGCCGCCTCCTGGACAGCCTGCCCAACGACGTCACCATCATGCACCCCGGACCCATCAATCGCGGCGTTGAGCTTGACAGCGATGTTGCCGACAGTGGCCGGTCCCTTATTCTCCAGCAGGTTGAGAATGGCGTCGCCATCCGGATGGCGGTTCTTTACTTGTTGTCCAACCAATCATCTGCTTAATTGAGCCCTATGCGAGTTTGCCTTTTTCCCGGTACGTTCGACCCCGTCACTTTCGGCCATATCGATATTGTGAAGCGCGCAATGGAGCTGTTCGATAAGCTTTATATCGGCGTTGGCGTGAATGCCAATAAGCAGCCGATGTTCGCTGCGAGCCAGAGGCGCGAATGGTTCGGGGAGATCTTCCGCGACAATCCAAAGGTGGAGGCCATCGAGTACGAAGGCCTGACGATCGATTGCTGCCGCCGTGTCGGAGCCAACTATATCCTGCGCGGGATCAGGTATGTGAGCGATTTCGAATACGAGAAAGCCATCGCAGACATGAACCGGTCCATCGAGCCTAAAATCGAGACTGTTTTCCTGACCTGCCTTCCCGAGTACACCTCAGTGGCTTCCACGCTTGTCAGGGACGTGCTCCGCTATGGCGGCGATATTTCGCGCTTTGTCCCGGACGTCGTCCTGCGATCCGTAGAAGCCGGGCGGCCCTAACGATTGAGCCGGACCAGGCCTGCATCGATGACATCGGTGATGGAGCCGTGGGTGTTACCAAGATATTGGCCGAGCTGATCGAGGTCGGCCCAGATGCATTGCTCGATGTCCTCGTCGGTTTGCGAGGTAAGAGCGCTTTCCCGACCCGCTCTCACGATATACCAATGGCTTTCCTTCAGGATCGGCTTTCCCTTTTCGGCATAGGTATGACGCGTCACCAGCAGCGACGACTCGATCTCGAGATTGGTGGCGCCGGTTTCTTCGCCGATCTCGCGGAGAGCACACTGCTCCAGCGACTCGCCTTCGTCCAGTTTCCCCTTGGGAAGGTCCCATTTTCCGCGGCGGAAGATCAGGAGGATCTTTTGGTTGGGCGTGTACACAAAGCCGCCTGCCGCGCGCAGCACGGTAAAGTCCGATTCCAGCGTTTTCAGAAGGGTATCGGGGTCTTCGTCGCGAAGAACGACCTGCTGTATGCCGGGGTCTTGAAGACGGCGCAGGGCCTCGGAGAGAGCCGAGGAATTGCCATGCGTTTCGAGCACGAGCCGGGTGGCCGGGTCGGCGCGCTGGGGCAGTGGTTCGCGAAGATGTCCGAGAACGAGGGTCTTGCTTTCGAAATGGATCTTGTGCATGGAGAATTTCCATGCAAAAATAATGCTTTGAGATACCTTCGCCCCATGACCGATGCCCTCCTCACTGCCGAGAAGCTGCTGCAGGTCCAGGCTGTGAAACTGCGCCCTTCCGAGCCGTTCACCTGGGCCAGCGGCTGGAAAAGTCCCATCTATTGCGATAACCGCAAGATCCTGTCCCATCCTTATGTCCGCGATTTCATCAAGAGCGAATTGTGCAACGTTGTTTTCGAAAAGTTTGCCGGCGCACAGCTGGTGGCAGGTGTGGCAACGGCAGGCATCCCCTGGGGTGCTCTTGTCGCGGACCAGCTGAAGCTTCCGTTCATTTATGTACGGCCGAAGCCTAAAGAGCATGGACTGGGCAACCAGATCGAGGGTGAATTTGAGCCCGGCCAGGAGGTTGTTGTCATAGAGGACCTCGTTTCCACGGGCAAGAGCAGCCTGCAGGTTGTGCAGTTGCTGCAGGAGCGTGGGCTGCGGATCGGCGGGATGGTGTCCATCTTTAACTACCGCTTTGACGCGGCGGAGAAAGCCTTCGCCGAGTCGGGTGTTGCTCTCCATTCGCTGACCGATTACCCGGCGCTGCTGGAATCGGCCCAGGGGAAAGGACTCATCGAGGCAGGGCAGCAGGAAATTTTGTTAAAATGGCGGGCCGACCCGGCCAACTGGAGCGGAGTGGAGTAAATTCGGGAAGAAATCGAAACGTATGAAAAAAATATTCCTTGCCATTGCCCTTCTGATCGGTGCCACTACAGGCGCATTCTCGCAGACAAAGGCCGTGAAGACCGTGAAGATCAGCCTTCCTACCGTACAGTGCGAAATGAGCAAAACACAGATTGAAACCTACCTGAAGCGCTATGACGGCATCGGCGCGATCAATGTCAACTGGAAAAAGAAGGAAGCGACCGTGAAGTACCTGACAGATCGCATTACCGAGGAGGAGATCAAGGCGGCAATCGCCAATGTCGGGTACGATGCAAACGAGATCACCGCCGAACCGGACGCTTATAAGCGCCTTCCCGCCTGTTGCCGCAAGCCTGCAACAGTGGAGAAAAAGAACTAAGTCACCTGAATTTTCCTAATCAAAACCCAGCCCCGGCTGGGTTTTTTAGTAGATCTGCGCTGATCAGCTGCTTTCCTTCGTAGGAGATGGGCTTGGTGATGAAGACACCGGCCTTCCCGACACGTACATTCCCCACCGCTTTTATCAGCACTTCCTTCCCCACAAGTTCGGGCAGGTTCAACTTCAAGGCCGTTTTGACATCGATCTTTCCCTCGAGCGGAATTGAAAATTCGGCTGTTTTCTGCACGTCGATGGCGCTGGGCTGTCGGAAGTTTCCCACCAGGCTATTGTTGATATACACATCTACGGCTGTCTCTTTGACAGTAACCCCAAACTTATTCGGATTGAAATAAGTCGCGTTGAAACCAATGACCGTTTCCTGGAGACTGAAATTTTTGATGCCGAAGCCTTCGATGCGGCGGAATTCAGGATCCGCGATCTTGCCACAGGATGCAAAGCATACGCAAAGGACCAGCAGGAGGGGGAGACGTCTCATGCTGGAAAGGTAGCAAAAATTATGATGGCATTATCCGAAGAAATGCAGGTTATCCACTACTAAGAAGTTTAGACAACTGGCTAGAATCGGTCCTAACTCATTCTACCAAATTAGTTAGTAATTGACAGATAGGTATTTAGGTGTAAATAAGAATGTTACGACTTATACAAGATATTAAAATGCAAGTTGTCATTTCCGCAAACAACCTATCGTTACAAAAAACATGTTTCGTTTGATCTCTTTCTTAAATTATACAACAAGTAGCTTATAATCAGATTAGTACGAAGACTTACTTCCAATCAAGTTTATATAGGTAATCAAGTTACTAAAATCATTTATGTGTGGTCGTCAACAATCGCCTGGATATCTCGATCACAGCGTAGACGCGTCATGCGTTCGGTCGTCGGAAGCAAACTGGCAGCAGGGAGCTTGCCCCGAACTGCGATCCAAAGCGCGGGATGGTCAAGCGAGCGCAAGAAGGATCAGACGGTTTGCAGGCGCAATCCAAAACTCTGCGGGTGTCAAAGTGACGCGCCTTTGGTCGGTCTACGATATTTCACGTTTCATCTAAAATCTAAAGGGAAACCCTCAGGATTTTGTAAATTGCTGGGATATCCATCTGCACATAGAACCAATGAAAAGATTTCTGAGACGAACGGCTCTTTGCCTCGCATTGATAGCGGCTTCGGTCCTGGCATATGCCCAGGATTTTTCAAACAAGGGGAAAGAGTTCTGGATCGCTTATTCCTATCACGTGGGGATGGTGAATACCGGCGGCACGCCGACGATGACCCTGTACCTGACATCTGATGTAACGACGACCTACAAGGTGGAAGCCTACGGTAGCACAACAATCCAGACAGGGACGATCACCGCCGGCCAGGTGCAGCTGGTGTCCGTTCCGAACTCCTATTTCATTAACGCCGACGGAAAATTCTCCGGCCGCGCGATCCATGTCACCTCGCAGAAGCCGATCGTCGTTTATTCCTACATTACCCGGACGGCTGCTTCGGCTGCTACGCTTTGCCTTCCGACCACCGTGCTTGGGAAAGAATACTACAGCTCAAATTTTACGCAAACCTCGAACGAGGCCAATTCAAGCTCCTTTATTACCATCATTGCGATAGAAGACAACACAACGGTCGAAATCACCCCCACCGGCCAAACGATCGGGGGATGGGCACCCAACAGTGTCCATACGGTCGACCTTGACAAAGGCGAGATCTACCAGGTCCTGGGTACCGCCGCCAACAGCTCGGGAGTGGACCTGACGGGAACGAAGATCCGCTCCATCGCGAGCGGCAGCGGGGGGTGCAAGCGCATCGCCGTGTTCAGCGGTTCGGGCAAGATCAACATTGGTTGTACGTCGGGAAGCGCCGACAACCTGTACCAGCAGCTGTACCCGACTGGAAGCTGGGGCCGCAAATACCTGACGGTGCCTGCTTACCAGCGTCCAAATAACTATTTCCGAATCATCCGAAACGATCCGACCACAAACGTTTACCTGAACGGCAACCTGATCGACCCGTCTTCGTTCACCGGCAACTACTACCAGTTCATCAATTCGACCCCGAACATGATCGAGTCTGACAAGCCGGTTTCGGTTTCCCAGTATTTCCCCTCGCAGAGTTGCGCCGGAAATTCAAACGCCAACTCGGATCCTGACATGATCGTTCTGAACCCGGTAGAGCAAAATATCGACAAGGTCACGCTCATCAGCACCAGTCTGGTCAATTCGCCCTCGTCGCACCATATCCATGTGATCATGCATAATGGCGGCACCGGGCAGTCGTCCTTTAAGATCGACGGAGCGCCGCGGTCCGGCTGGGTACAGCACCCGGGCGATCCGAACTATTCTTATTTATATCTGGATAATGTCTCGCAAGGGTACCACACGCTCGCGGCCGATTCCGGCTTCAATGCAATCGCCTATGGCTTTGCCAATGCCGAATCATATGCCTATTCTGCCGGTGCGAACGTAAAGGATCTTTACCAGTTCATTTCCCTGCAGAACCAGTTCTCCACTGTCAATTACCCGGCGACCTGCAAAGGAACAAGCTTCTATTTTTCAATGACGTTTCCCTACCAGCCGACCCAGATCCAATGGTTGTTCAACGGGCTGTTTCCGGACGTGACGATCAATAATCCTGTCTATGACGAGACGTTCGTGCTCAACGGGAAGACACTTTATAAGTACAAGCTGCCGAATCCCTATGTCGTGAATACGGCGGGAACTTATCCCATCAAGGTGCTTGCCCAGAACCCGACATCGGATGGGTGTAACGGCGAGCAGGAAATCGATTACGACCTTGAAGTCACCGAGCAGCCGAGCGCCAGCTTCAGCTTTACGACCAACGGCTGCGTTTCGACACCTGTGCAGTTCAACAATACGTCGGTGAGTGCGCACCCGATCGTTTCCTTCGGATGGAATTTTGGGGACGGCGGTACCGCAGATGTTGCAAATCCTTCCCACCTGTTCACGACATCGGGCAACCAGAGCGTTACGATGTCCTACATTACCGATGTCGGTTGCGTGTCGACGCCGGTCACGCAGACGGTCACCCTTAGCCAGTCACCAGTCGCCGTGTTCAACGCGGCGGCCCAGGGTTGTATCAACCTCCCGGTTACGTTTACGCAGAACTCGACCACGCCTGCCGGTGTGATCCTGGTGTGGTACTGGAATTTTGGTGATAATTCGGCGCCAGTGACCGTTGGTAACGGCAATCCGCAAACGCATACGTACACAACTGCCGGCAATTATAACGTCACTCTCCAGGTGGAAACATCCAGCGGATGCAAAAGCCTGGTCACGTCCCACCCGATAACGATCGGTGCGGGCCTGGCGCCCACCTTCACGTTCGGTTCAGCCTGTCTGCCGGATGGCACCATCCAATTCACAAACACGACA
>JAQBNP010000285.1 GCA_028288515.1 Flaviaestuariibacter sp.
CTGCACGTCGATCGACTGCCCGCGGGCGGAAAGGATCGTCAAGAGGAAAGCGACAAAAAGCAAGGATCGGATCATTGGCTCAATTTATTGACGATTCAGTATTGTATTCTGTATTCACCACTCACTATTCACTATTCACCATTCACCCTCCTCACAGCTTCTCCAGCATCTCCACCACTTTTTCACGCCGCAGGATGACGTAGCCGATGCGGTCGTTGGAGATGCCTTCCTTCAGCTGGTAGCTGAACGCAAGCTGGTCATCCGTTACATCGGTCTCAAAATACTTAAAGGCAATATTGGGATAAGACTGCAGCTCGTCGCCGATCTCGTAGAGATGCGTCGACAGGATGAACAGAGAGTTCTTGATCTTAATCAGGCCGCGGATCACTGCCAGTGAGCACTTCATTGCATCCTGCACATTGGTGCCCTTGAACAGCTCATCGATCAGAACCAGCCATTTCCGGCCGTCATTGATCTTCTCGATCGTGGTTTTGATGCGCTGCACTTCGTTATAGAAATAGCTCTCCCCTTTCACGATGTTATCCGTCACATTGATATTCGTCAGAAGGCCGTCGAACAGCGTGAGCTCAAGAGATCGCGCCGGGACGCCCATGCCGATATGAGCAAGGAAGACGCAGGAGCCGATGGCCTTGATCAGCGTGCTCTTACCCGCCATGTTTGCGCCGGTCAGGAAAAGAAAATTCTGGTCCGGGTTCATGATCAGGTCGTAAGAGACGGGCTTATCGAGCAGGATATGGTGCAGCCCTTCGGCCTGGAAGAAGGGCTGGTCGCCGTCGCGGAACTTCGGGAACGCAAGGCCGAATGTCTTCACTGCCACGGCCATGGAATACCAGGCTTCTAGGCGGCCGTATACATCGATCATCTCGAGCGTATCCGACTTGTATTGCGTGCGGAGATAGTGCGCGAAATACAGGTTTTGCTGTAGAGTCAACGCCCCACCGGGGTTGGTGAGTGACAGCTGCTGCAGCGGGGCCTCGGCCAGCACCTTATTGATCCGGTCGGCATAGAACTGGAACTGTGGTGGCAGCTCGGCGATCGTGAACAGGCGCGACAGCTTTTTCAGTCCCCGGTAAAAGTCGGCGAAATGGCGAACCGAATACTTCACCATCGAATAATCCTGGCTGTGAAATAACTTGTAGGTGATGCTGTTGAGTGCCGACCGTGTGACCGGAACGGGGTCAAGGTTATAGTCCAGAAATTTGTCCATCACGAGCACCGTGCCGTTGGTGATCTCCGTCGGCCATTCGGGGAGGTGGTCCAGCAAGGTTCGGATGATGCGCTGCGTTCCCTTGATCTTCCCGAGGTCAGAATGCGGCTGCGAGAAGAAGTGCCGGAGCCATTCCTTCCCCACCTGCGTCCGTGTGAAATTGAGCTTATGAAAAATAGAGAATTCCTCTTCGGTGTGGAAGATGGAAATATCGTTAAAGGTGATTTTATCGATCTGCATAGACGGGTAAAATGAATAATGCTACCTGTTGAACCGGAGGCGCTGTCCTTTCTTTGATTCATCCCATTTCCCGTTTCCATAAACCGGGTGTCCGTTGACAAAGGTTTGGGCGATGGCCGGGAGCGACTGTCCTTCGAACGGACTCCAGCCGCATTTGTACAGGAGGCTTTCACGGGTGACGGCGGCCGACTGCTGCGGATCAATGATGACCAGGTCCGCATAGTAGCCTTCGCGGATATAGCCCCGGTCAGCGATCGCAAAGCAATCGGCAACGGCATGGCTCATCTTGCGTGCAATGGTCTCGAGTGTGATGCGCCCCTCTTTCTGGTACCGAAGCATCAGGGGCAACGAATGCTGTACGAGCGGGATGCCGGCGTGAGCGCTTTCGTAGGGTCCGCTCTTTTCCTCCCATGTATGCGGCGCATGGTCAGTGGCGATCACGTCGAGGCGGTCGTCGAGAAGAGCTGCCCACAAGGCCTCGCGGTTTTCAGGTGCCTTGATGGCGGGATTGCACTTGATCCGGTTTCCGTATGAGGCGTAATCATCGGCCGTGAAGTGAAGGTGATGCACACAGACCTCGGCCGTGATGCGCTTGTCGGACAGCGGGATCATATTGGTGAAAAGCTGGAGCTCGCGCGCCGTGCTGATGTGAAGGATGTGAAGACGAGTGCCGTGCTGCATCGCGAGCTGCACCGCCTTGAAGGACGATTCGAAGCAGGCTTCATCGTCACGGATGACGGGATGATCCGATGGCTCAAGTACCGCCTTCGATGCTTTGAGCCGCGCAAGGTTTTCACGGATCACCGACTCCTCCTCGCAGTGCGTGGCGATGAGCAGCTCGGTGCCCCCGAACACCTTTCCCAGTGTGAGGTAGTTGTCGACCAGCAGGTTTCCAGTTGACGAGCCCATGAATACCTTGACGCCACAAACGACGTCCTTCTTTTCATTGGTGCGCAGCACGTCCTCGAGGTTGTCGTTGGAAGTGCCCATGTAGAAGGAATAGTTGGCGAGCGACGAAGAGGCGCCGCGCGCGTACTTGTCTTCGAGAAGGTCCTGGGTGAAGACGGGCGGAACGGTGTTGGGCATTTCCATGAACGACGTCACACCTCCCGCCACGGCCGCTTTCGACTCGGTATAGATGGTTGCCTTGTGCGTGAGGCCGGGCTCGCGGAAATGCACCTGGTCGTCGATAACGCCGGGCATGAGGAAGCGGCCCTCTCCATCGATTACCGTCTCGGAACCGGTGCCGCGGATCGAACTGTCGATGCGCTCGATCCGCTCGCCCGCGATCAGAACGTCGGCAGCCGTGATGGCCCCTTCATTGACCACCCGTATATTTTTAATCAGGTACTTTTGTGGCATTGTTTTTTAGTAAACCCGGTTTCATGCAATATAAACAAACCCTGCTCAAAACGGCTTTCCTGCTGCTTCCCGTTGCCGCTTTCTCCCAAACCACATACCTGCCGCAGGGCGCCAAGGAAACCATCCTGCTCGAACGCATGGAGATCAAGCTGGGAACCGATTCGATCCTGAACTTTTCCAAAACCCGGCCGTTCAGTCGCCAGATGATGATCCCGCGCCTCGGTCGTCTTGACTCATCTGTGCTCACAAAGGTCGACTTCTATAACAGGTATACGGCGATGTTGTCCAACCTCGAGTATGCCTCGGGTAACCGAACGCAGTACCTGAGCAAGCGCCCGGTCCTGAAAAGCCTGTACGAGACGCCGGGAAACCTGTACGAGAAAAACCTCGAGAACTTCTACATCGCCGTCAACCCGGTCTTTCAATACACAGTTGGGCACGAAAGCGATAATAACGACCACCTGTTCACCAACAGCCGCGGCCTTTCGGTGCGGGGACGCATCGCCGATAAGGTCGGCTTCTCGGCGTACGTAACGGACAACCAGGAACGTGACCCGCGCTATGTGCAGCAATTCATTGCAGAGCGGAATGCCGTACCGGGCGCAGGGTTCTACAAACCATTCAAGGCCGCCGGCGGTGTCGATTATTTCGATGCGCGGGGCTATGTGACCTTCGGCGTTGCCAAAGTGATCGACATCGCATTCGGGTACGACAAGCACTTTATCGGCAACGGGCACCGCAGTCTTTTTCTCAGCGATTTTTCGGCACCGTCGGTTTTTCTCAAGCTGAACACCCGCATCTGGAAATTCAACTACCAGAACCTGTTCCTGGAGTTGAACTCGGCATCCCGCCTGAATGCCGACCAGCTGCTGCCCAAGAAGTACGCGGCTTTTCACCACCTCGACATGGCCGTTACCAAATGGCTGAACATCGGCCTGTTCGAGGGGATCGTCTTCGGACGGAAAGACCATTTTGAGTTCGGCTATCTGAACCCGGTCATCTTCTACCGGTCCATCGAGCAGCAGAACGGCAGCTTCGATAACTCCGTGGCGGGGCTCGATTTGAAGGCCAATATTGCGCACCGGTTCCAGGTGTATGGACAACTCCTTCTCGACGAATTCAAGCTGAGCGAGGTGAAGGCCGGCAAGGGCTGGTGGGCCAACAAGTTCGGGTTGCAGGCCGGCGCCAAATACATTGATGCGTTCGGTATCCGAAACCTCGACCTGCAAGGCGAAACGAATGTCGTGCGGCCGTTTACCTACTCCCACCGGGATTCTGTGGCCAATTATACGCACTACAACCAGCCACTGGCCCACCCGCTCGGCGCCAACTTCCGCGAGTGGATCGGCATCGCGCGTTACAATCCAATCCCGAAGCTGCTGATCGTGGCGAAGGGAATCTACTACATGCAAGGCAGGGACACGAGCGCGGTTTCATTCGGCAGTAATATCTTCCTTCCGAACGTGGCCCCGTACCGCCAGGGCGACTATGGCTACACCATTGGCAGTGGCGTGCGGACAAAGACAGCGCTGGCCAATCTCCTTGTTTCTTTTGAGCTGCGCCCGAATTTCTTTATTGAAGTGAGCGCGCAGCACCGCCGCCAGAGCGCATTGTATGCCGACACGCCGGCCGCCAGCTCAACGGTGTTCATGGGCGGCATTCGCTGGAACATGCACCGACGCGAATTCGATTTTTGATTTTTGAACCACGAAGAGGCGAGGACGACCAGGTTTTACTATGTAAGTGTGACCAGCTGTTTGGATCCAGGAACCTCGATCCTGGCTCCTGGATTTCACTCTTCGCCAGGTCAGCCCTTCTTCCGGCACCATGCCAGGTAGTCGGTTTCCGGAAGCTTAGTGACGCCCGACTGTCGCAGGAGCGTGATCAGCTGCCCGCGGTGGAAGGTACTGTGGTTGAACAGGTGGAGCAGCATTTGCCACACGGCGTTTTTGCACGGCTCTTTTTTCGAATTGTAGTAGATGAATTCATGCTGGAGCATCTTCTCGGAGGTCTCCGAAAGCCAGTCGAGCCAGGTGCGGTCCTGCTTTCGTAACGCATCGGCCACCGCGCGGAAGTCGCCTGAAAACCCCTCGCTCGGCCGCACGATCTTTTCAGCCAGCTTCAGGCGTTGCCACCAGATCGATTCAGCATCGAGAAGGTGCAGCGCCGTTTGGGAGAGACTGGCGAAGCTGCTGATATGCTGCGCCTCCTGCACGTCGGGCGGCAGCGCGGCAACGGCATCCAGGAGGAGGCTATTTGCCCATCGGTTATAATCCGCGTAGGATTGCAGGAGGGTCTTCATACAATTGCCGGTATTTTTGCTCCACAAATAACGAAAAGCTTGCTATGGAAGAGAAAAAATTTTCGCCGACCGGCTTTGGATCCGCCGCCGTGCACGCCGGTCATGAGACCGATCCGCGTTATGCGCACCTCGTTCCCATTTATGCATCGAGCACCTATGTATACGATACTGCCGAGCAGGGCATGCGCCGGTTCAGCGGTGAGGAGCCCGGGTATATCTACGGCCGCTGGGGCAATCCTACGATCACGGAGGCCGAGCAGAAGATCGCCGCCCTGGAAACCTTCGGTCTCGACATGGAGGCAAAAGGCATCCTGCATTCTTCCGGCATGGCAGCCATCGCCACTCTCTTCCTCGGGACGCTTAAAGCAGGCGACAAGATCCTTACGCACTACTCACTTTATGGCGGAACCGACGAGCTCGCGAACAAGCTTCTGCCCGGTCTCGGAATCGAGCCGGTCATTGCTGACCTCCGTGTGCTCGACGGCGTCGAAGACCTCATCAAACGCGACCCGGCCATCAGGATGCTCTACCTCGAAACCCCAGCAAACCCGACGATGCAGTGCGTCGACCTCGAGGCGCTCACGGCCATAGCCAAACGTAACGGCCTTCTCGTGGCGTGCGACAATACATTCGCAACTCCCTTCCTCCAGCAGCCCTTCCGGTACGGCATCGATTTCGTCATGCATTCAACAACCAAGTTCCTCAATGGCCACGGCACCGCGATCGGCGGCATCCTACTTGGCCGCGATGTGGAGCTGATGAATAGCAAGATGACAAAAACGCATCGCCTCCTTGGCGGAAACTCCAATGGCTTTGATGCCTTCCTCCTCATCAATGGAATCAAGACGCTCGAGGTCCGGATGGAGCGTCACTGCAGTAACGCGCAGGCCGTGGCCAGCTTCCTCGAATCGCACAATGCGGTGGCACGCGTCAATTACGGCGGGCTTCCCTCCCACCCCGATCACGCCCTGTCCAAGAAACAAATGAAGCATCCCGGCGCCATGCTCAGCTTCGAGCTGACGGGCGGACTGCAGGCCGGCATCGACTTCATGAACCGGTTGCGCATGTGCGTGAGGACGGTCTCACTTGGTACCTGTGACACGCTTCTGTCGCACCCCGCCTCGATGACGCACTTCAGCGTGCCGAAAGAGCAGCGCGAGAAATACGGGATCACGGACGGACTGATCCGGATGAATGTCGGCATCGAGACGGTTGCGGACATCATTGCGGACCTCGACCAGGCCCTTCAAAACAACTAGGCGGGCATTCGATTTTCAACTTATTTCGCAGCATGGAAATTTCAATCAGGAAGGCGGTGCGGGAAGATTGCGGGCGGATCCTCGAGCTTGTCCGCGAGCTGGCTGTGTACGAGCGGGCACCCAGGGAAGTGACAGTCACCCTTGACCATTTCGAGGAGAGTGGTTTCGGCCCGGACCCGGTCTGGTGGGCATTCGTGGCCGAAGTGGACGGGGTGATCCAGGGGTTCGCGCTTTGGTATATCAGGTTCAGCACCTGGAAGGGCCAGCGCATGTACCTGGAGGATTTCTATGTTTCCGAAGACATGCGAGGCCAGGGTCTCGGCAAGCTATTGTTCGAGCAGCTCATTGCTGAAGCACGCGACCGCGGCTTCCAGGGCGTCCAATGGCAGGTGCTCGAATGGAATGAGCCCGCCATCAACTTTTACAAAAAATACAATGCCGTGTTCGATGGCGAGTGGTTCAACTGCGCCATCCCCGTTTCATAAAAAAAGGGTCATCCAAACGGATGACCCTTTTTAGTAAAGGTTCTGAATTTGCCCTTACTGGGTGTTCTTCACGAACGACGACTGTCCGAGGACCTGTCCCTGCTCGTTGACCACCTGGAGGAAGTAGACGCCCTGTGACAGGTGACGCAGATCCACGGCCATGTTCGAACGAAGCACGGGCTGCGTGGAGAGGCGGCGCCCTGTTGCATCGCTGATGCGGATGAATGCCTTGCCCTGGAGTGCAGACACGGATACATTCAGCGTGTTCGAAGCAGGGTTCGGGTACAGGTCGACCTTGGTCTTTCCTGCCTGTACAAAACCGGCATCTGTCCGTGTTGCCGTGCCCAGCGCCACTTTCAGCGTATAGCATGTGGTACTGTTGGCGCCATTGTAGCCATACACTTCCGCATAGTAGGTGCCGGCGGCGGCTGTGTAGCTGATCGATTCACCAGTCGTTGAACCGTTCTGCGAAATACCAACCTGCGTACCTGCGCTGTTGAACAGCTTCAGGTCGTAATCACCCGGCAAGGTGCCAAGCGTAACCGTAATCGTGCCGCCGGTGGTGATGACGAACTTATAGTAATCCAGATCGGTTGTGGAGCTGATGGTTCCTTTGACATCGGTATTGAACGGAACCTGGGCGGCGCCACTCAGCGATCCGTTGGTCGACACATCGTAAGCGCCGGGGCAGGCGGCCGCCGCGGCTGTTGCGCCGATATTAAGTGTGTAGCACGTTGCACTGTTGGCGCCATTGTAGCCAAACACTTTTACATAGTACGTTCCGGCTGCGCTGTTTGTCGTGTTGATGGTTTCAGCAGTTGTGCTGCCGTTCTCGGAAATACCGATCTGTGTGCCGGCGCTGTTGTACAAAACGAGGTCATAGTCGCCCGCGAGGCCGGTCAGCTTGACGCTCAGGTTGGAAGCTGCCGCGAGTGTGAACTGGAACCAGTCCTGGTCCGTTGTGGTCGTGATCGCCGCGGAAAGATTCGTGTTCGTGGCCACAGCTGCAGCGGCCGCGAGAGACTCATTTGGCTCGTAAGCAGTTCCGCATCCACCGGATGCAGCCGTTGTCGTAAACGATGCCGACGCATTTGTGCTGGTGCCGCCGCTGCAATTTGTGCGAACCTGCCAGTTGTAGGCAGTACCGGCGGTGAGGCCTGTGATCGATACGGACGTTGCCGTTGTTGCCGATGCGGCGGTGGTCCATGTGGTGGCCGCGCTCGTCTTGTATTCAACCGTGTAGGACACAGCGCCACTGACAGCTGTCCAGGAAAGAGCTGCTCCGGATGTTGTGATGGAGGAAGTAGTGAGTCCTGACGGGGCCGTGCATGTGGTTGTCGATGGCGGCGTGCAGCCGTTCGAGCTCGTTAAGCTTGCGCGCGCGCCTCCTGCCTGGAGAACACCATACATGCGGGTCTTCTGACCGTTGGAGAACATATACATGCAGGCATCGTCAGTGTAGTCCATATAGTTCATGAACATGACACCGTTGCCGGACGAGCATGCATCCACCTTCGGAAATGCAGGGCAACCGAAATTCTTATCTGCCTGCAGCGGTGTGTCGCCAACAAGGTCGTCGGCAGCGCAGGCAGCTTCATCACCCCAGATATGACGGAGGTTGAGATAGTGGCCGACCTCATGCGTGGCCGTCCGTCCTTTGTTGAACGGGGCCACGACAGTACCCGTGGTTCCGAAATATTTGTAGCCGATCACGACACCGTCCGTTGCGGCCGCCCCACCGGGGAACTGCGCGTAGCCGAGAATGCCGCTCGAGCCGCCGCTGGTAATGTCCGGCACAACCCACAGGTTGAGGTAGAGGCTGGCATCCCATGCGTTGTCACCGCCGGTGCCGTTTGATTTGGCGTCGTCGGTATCGGCATTGAAAGAAGTTTTTGTCGTCTGCTTGCGGATGATGCCCGTTGTGGCGGCACCGGCAGGAGTTCGTTGGGCCATGCAGAACTGGATACGGCAATCGGCTACAAGGCTTTTGAAAGCCGTAGGTACCAGCGCCGAGTCGGAGTTGAGCAATTGGTAGTCCTTATTGAGCACGTCGATCTGTGATTGGATCTGCGCATCAGAGATGTTCTGCGCGGATGTATTCCATAGGACGTGCACCACCACGGGAATATTATAGACCGGTGTTCCGCGCATCGCTGCGGCGGATGAGGAAAGAGCATTGACTTGTGTGAAGCGCTCGATGTTTTCCATCTGGCCGGCAAGCGCGGGGTTGCGCGCGATCTGCTGCTGCAGGTGTTCGAACGATGCGCACCTGCGTTGCGCATTTGCGAAAAAGGCCAGCAATAGCATGGCCAGGACGAGTAGGTTTCGTTTCATGTTTCGTGTGTGTTTAAGCTTCAATATATTCGATTATCGACGTCGGAAACGCATCAACGTAGAATTACGGACAAGAAAGAGTAAAACCACGCAAGCTACGCGGGACGTGGATTCCAGCGGATTTGCTTTGGAACAACTCAACAAAAAAGCCGGCCTCCCGGCCAGCTCCTGTATAAAATTTCTTGTTGACTTTACGCTAGTTCACGGATTCGGCACTGACGTTCTTATCGATCTTACCGACCAGTCCCTGCAGTACTTTCCCTGGCCCACATTCGATGAAGCGTGAAGCACCGTCGCTCACCATGGCTTGCACACATTGCGTCCAACGGACGGCGCCCGTGAGCTGGTCGATGAGGTTTTGCTTGATCTCCTCTTTATTGATCACACCTTTCGCCACGACATTCTGGTAAACCGCGCAGGAGGGGTTATTGAAATAGGTTCCTTCGATGGCCTGCTTCAGCTCCTGGCGTGCCGGCTCCATCAGCGGCGAGTGGAAAGCGCCACCGACCGGGAGCACAAGCGCACGCTTCGCGCCAGCGGCTTTCAGCGCCTCGCATGCCAGCTCAACGCCGCGGATGGTCCCCGAGATCACGAGTTGCCCGGGGCAATTGTAATTCGCAGGCACAACGACCTCACCACTCTCCGACTGCACGCGGGCACAGATCTCCTCGACCTGCTCATCGGCGAGACCCAGCACGGCTGCCATCGTCGATGGTGTTTTTTCGCAGGCCTTTTGCATCGCCGAGGCACGCAGGGACACGAGCTTCAAACCATCCTCGAACGAAAGAGTGCCGTTGGCCACGAGCGCCGAGAACTCACCGAGCGAATGACCCGCAACCATGTCCGGCCGGGCATTTTCGATGCCTTTGAAGGCGATCACGGAATGGAGGAAGATAGCCGGCTGCGTGATCCACGTCTGCTTCAGCTCCTCATCCGTGCCCGAAAACATGGTATCCGAAAGTCGAAAGCCAAGGATCTCATTTGCCTGCTCGAAGAGCTTTTTTGCGAAGGCATTATTGTCGTAATGCGTCTTGCCCATTCCAGAAAACTGGGCGCCCTGGCCGGGAAAAATATATGCCTGCTTCATCCGCTGATTGTTTGGGCGAAAATAAGTGAAAGGGGCTTAGCTCAGCTTGGAAGAGATCAGCTTGAGGAACTCGTTTCGTGTGACATGGTTGTTCAGCAGCTCACCATCGAATGCCGATGTGGTTGTCGTGGAGTTTTGCTTCTGCACGCCGCGCATCATCATGCACAGGTGGCGCGCTTCGATGACAACGGCAATGCCAAGCGGGTTGAGGCTTTCCTTGATCGCCCCGAGGATCTGCGTGGTCAGGCGCTCCTGCACCTGCAGCCGGCGGGCGTATACGTCCACGACGCGCGCCAGCTTGCTGAGACCGGTGATATAGCCGTTGGGAATGTAAGCGATATGAGCTTTCCCAAAGAAGGGATGCAGGTGGTGCTCGCACATCGAGTAAAGCTCAATGTCCTTGACGATCACCATTTCACTTACGGACTCGCTGAAGCGTGCGGAATTGAGAATGGCAACAGCGTCTTGGCTATACCCCTGGGTATTGAACTGGAGGGCTTTGGCGGCGCGCTCGGGCGTCTTTTGCAGACCTTCTCGATCGGCGTCCTCTCCGGCCAGCTCGATGATGCGGCGGTAGTGAGAGGTCAGGTCCCTGGTGACGTCTTCGTCGTATTGCTCGATTTTACGATAAGCCATTTAATTTACGATTTACGATTTTAGATTTCCGATTCCCTAAGCCCGGATTCCCGAATTGACCATTCACGATTCACGATCCACTTGTTGCCCTGCCGGGTACTCCACGAAATTGCGCGGTGTCTCGTACAGGCGGATCTGCAGGTCGAGGTTGGCCGCAACGGCGGGACGAAGCAGCCGATAGATCACGATCGCAATATTTTCGGCCGTCGGGTTCAGCTCACGGAATTCCACCGTATCCAGGTTGAGGTTCTTGTGATCGAATTTTTCAAGCACCTTTTCCTGAACCAGGTCCGACAATTTCTTCATGTCCATCACGAACCCCGTGCGCGGGTCTACCTCGCCCGTGACCTTGATCTCGAGCTCGTAGTTGTGCCCGTGGTAATGCGGCAGGCTGCACTTGCCAAAGACCTGCGTGTTGACCTCGTCCGTCCATTCACTGTTGAATAAACGATGGGCGGCATTGAAATGTTCACGACGAAAAACGGAAACTTTCTCTCCCATGTGAGGATTGTTTAAGTGCCAAAATATTCCACGTAAATCCGTGGGGTTTCATAAAGCTTGATGCAATGCAGTGCCACGCCGTCCGGAAGATGCGGCTTGAGCTGGTTCCAGATACCGATGGCCAGGTTTTCCGTAGAGCAGAACTTTCCTTTGAGAAAATCAACGTCGAGGTTGAGGTTGCGGTGATCCACCTTGTCGAGGACGGTCTCCTTGATCAGCACGCTGAGCCGCTTGACGTCCATCACGAAACCGGTATCGGGATGGGGATCGCCTTTTACGGTTACAAACAGCTCATAGTTGTGCCCGTGCCAGTTCTCATTGGCACATTTACCGAACATCTCATCGTTCTTTTCCGGCGTCCACTGCGGGTTGTACAGCTTGTGCGCGGCATTAAAATGTTCAACACGGGTCAGGTACACCATCGATCCAGGAAATTTCGGCAAAGGTAACCCCGGACCGGCGCATTTGCGCGCGGCTGACCAGTGCCGGCGCCAAAGTTCCGGGCACGCGCATGCAGGTAAAGCCGCTCTTGACCGACATTTGCTCCATGCGAATCCTCCTGTGTGCCGCCACTTCTTTCGAGATCGGGCCAACGACCGCCTTCATCAGGCAGGAAGGCCTTGGGGATCGCGTTGCCGTGCTTGTGACGGGCATTGGCCTCCTTGCCACCACGCACGCGCTCACGAGGGAGGTACTGACGCATCGTCCGCGCATGATCATACAAGCCGGCATTGCAGGCAGCTTCGACGACCGCGCAGCACTTGGCAGTACCATCGCCATCAGCGCCGAAACCGTTGCAGACCTGGGTGTGACAGAAGGCGGGAGATTCCGCACGGTGCAGGACCTGGGGCTGCAACCTGCCAACGATGCGCCCTGGCAGAATGGGTGGCTTCCCAATCCACACAAGGACCTCCTCGAAACTGCCAACCTGCCGACAGCGCGGAGCATCACCATCAACGAGATCACGACCGACGCCGCGCGCATCGCCTTCTACAAAGAGCGCTTTGATCCGGCAGTTGAATCCATGGAAGGCGCCGCGCTGCATTATGTGGGCCTGCAGGAGAACATCCCGTTCCTGCAGCTTCGCGCTATATCAAACAGCGTCGGCGAGCGCGATAAATCCAGGTGGCTGATGAAGGAATCGATCGCATCGCTGAACGAGTGCCTGCAAAAATTTATCATTCAAACCCTTGACATATGAAACTGACCCTCGGCTTCTCTCCCTGCCCCAACGACACATTCATTTTCGATGCGCTCGTCAACGGCGCGATCGATACGGAAGGATACACGTTCGAGCCCGTCCTGGAAGACGTTCAAACCCTCAACGAGTGGGCTGCGGAAGGCCGGCTCGATGTCACAAAACTGAGCTTCCCTGCACTGCTTCAAAATGCATCGACCTATTCCATCCTCAGCTCCGGGGCCGCGCTGGGCAAGGGCGTGGGGCCGCTGCTGATCGCAAAAAAAATGGTTGACGTACCCGATGTAGCCCATTGCCGTGTGGCGATTCCCGGTGAGAATACAACCGCCAACTTTCTCCTGCACCACGCGTTCCCCATGGTTCAAACGCGCGTGCCCACGCTCTTTTCGGACATCGAGGATGCCGTGCTCCGGGGCGATGTGGATCTTGGCGTGATCATACACGAGAACAGGTTCACCTACCAGCAAAAAGGTTTGCTGCGCATCGCAGACCTCGGCGAGATCTGGGAACAGCGCACCGGCGCAGCCATTCCGCTGGGTGCCATTGCTATCAGGAAAAGCCTTGGCGCCGACGTCCGCCGGGCCGTCGAATCATTGATCCGTAAAAGCCTGCTTCATGCCTTTCACGATTACCCCGCCGTGACCAGCTACGTCAAGCAGCATGCGCAGGCAATGGACGAGGCCGTGATGCGACAGCACATCGAGCTCTATGTGAACGATTACTCTGTCGACCTCGGCGAGGAGGGGCAGAAAGCGATCGGCACCTTTGCCACTGTCTACGCCGAGCAGCGCGGAGAGCCCGTGGTGAATCTATTTGATGAAGCGTGACCTGCTGCCGAGACCTTGCTTATACGCCTCCAGGCAGCGCTTTGTCGCAAGCGCATGGTCGACAATCGGTGCCGGGTACGAAGGGCTGTTCCACTCGGGGATCCATTGGCTAATGTAGGTGCCTGCGGCATCCCAGCGCTTCGCTTGCGCCGTTGGATTGAAGATCCGGAAATACGGCGCAGCGTCACAGCCGCAGCCTGCCACCCACTGCCAGTTCCCACTGTTGGAGCTGAGCTCGTAGTCGAGCAGGTGCTGTGCGAACCATGCAGCGCCCCAGCGCCAGTCGATCAGCAGGTGCTTCACAAGGAAGCTCGCGGCGATCATCCGCACACGGTTGTGCATGAAGCCGGTTGACGCAAGCTCCCGCATGCCCGCATCGACGAGCGGGTAACCGGTGCGTCCTTCGCACCATAGCCGAAATTCTTCCTCATCATTCCGCCAGGCAATGTTCTCATATTCCGGCTTGAAGCAGGCCTGCGCGAGACGCGGGTGATGCCAGAGCTGCTGCACAAAGAACTCGCGCCAGGCCAGCTCCTTCAGAAAGGTTTCATTGAGGTCCACGGCCGAACGGACAACCGTGCGGATGCCGATCGTTCCGAATCGCAGGTGGACGCCAAGACGTGTCGTGCCGCGCACAGCGGGCGTATCGCGCGTTTCGTGGTACCGCTCAATGAGCAACCGTTCAGGTTGCGCGATGTCAATGGATTTATGGCTCTTTTGGAAGCCAAGCTGGGACAGGCCCGGGACGGGCAACAGTGGATTTTTCCAAAAGGCAGTGGCCTGCGCAGAACAATCGACTGCCACGGGTGGCTGGTCGGAAAGGGCTTTCCGCCACCGGTTGTAGTACGGTGTAAAAACCGAATAGGGTCGTCCGTCGTCTTTTACGATCTCATTCTTATGAAACAGGACGGTATCCTTGAGCAGGTGGAACCCGATGTTGGCTTCGCCAAAGCGCGCGGCAAGGCTCTCGTCGCGGGCGCGGGCCGCTGGCTCGTAGTCTTCGTTTGCATACACTGCCGCGATGTTATACTGGGAGAGAAGGTCCTGGAAAAGAAGGAGCGGATCGCCGTGCAGAACCAGCAGTGTGCTGCCCTGGGCAACCAGGCGCTTCTGCATGCCTTCGATAGCGTCATGAATGAAGCCGACGCGGGCATCGTCATGGTCTTCGAGGCGCGAGAGGATGGTGGTGTCGAAGATAAAAAGGGGCAGCACGGGCCGGCCCGACATAAGGGCGGCGGCGAGGCCGGTGTTATCGTCGAGGCGCAGGTCGCGGCGAAACCAGAAGACGGATACGGGAGCGGTCATCGAGGTTCAACAAATGCCAGGGGTCATGGTTGAAAGTAAAATGTTGTAAATTTTGTAAACCGGTTCCGGCGCATAAATGCTGTCACGAAAGCGACCGACCCACTGGACACCGCGAATCGCATTGGTGAGAAAGACCGCTTCCGCCCCCGCGAGACGATCGATCGACAGCTCGTCTTCCGAAACAATAAAGCCGGCTTCCGGAAGGCGTTCGAGAAGCAGGCGCCTCATCACCCCTGCAATGCAACCTTCGGACAAGGGCGGCGTGACGATCTTCCCGTTCGAGACAATGAAAACGTTGGTACGCGCGCCGTCGCAGATGCGGCCCGCGCCGTTCAGGACGAGGGCTTCATCGAGCGGGCGGGCCGATGCCGAGCGCGCCGCAAGTGCGTAAAGGAGGTAGTTGGCCGACTTCAGATGAGAGTAAGAGTCGGCCTGCTTGCGGCCATCGCTGAATACATCGATCGTGTATCCGCTGTCATTCCAGCGATAGCCAGTGTCAACAGCAAGGGCTTCCGCGAGCCAGCCACAGCCGGTCTGCTCATCGCGGTACACCTCAAGGCGGACCCGGGCGGAGGCCGCACAGCCATTTCGAATGCAGAGCTCCGTGATGTGTTGCCGGAGGATCGCCTCGGACAATGAGCTGCTGTCCACGTCTAAAAGTGCCAGCCCGGAGAAGAGGCGGTCAAAGTGAAGCGTTTCCAATAGAATCGCTCCTTGAGCGACACGCATCGTTTCAAACAGTGCATCGCCATAGCGGAACGCAAGGTTCCCGGCGCGCAGGACGGGTTGGCTGCCTGGAAGGAATTGTCCATTGATGCAAATAAGATCCACCGACGCAAAATAGAAAAAGCCCCGGACTCCGGGGCTTTTTCAAAACGTTTCTCGTTATGCCTGTTCGACAATGCCCGCTTTGACCGCGTACATGACGAGCCCGGCCATCGACTTGCTGCCGGTCTTGACCTTAAGCTTGTCACGGATGGCTTCGACGGTGCGTGGACTGATCTCGACCATCTCGGCGATCTCGCGTGTACTTTTTTCTTCGCACATCAGCTTGAGCACGAGCTTTTCCTTGTCGTTCAGGTTGGCATCGAGCTCAACAGGCGGCGGCGCGACATTATTCATCCGCAGGCGGTTCAGCAGGGCCTTGTTGGTGAGGTCGTTGAAGAAAAATTCTTCAGCGAAGCAGGTCTTGACGGCCTGGTAGATGGTTTCGGAATCCGATTCCTTTGTAAGGTATGAGTTGGCGCCCAGCTCCATCATCCGGCTGATCATGGAGTGGTCGTTGTGCATGGAGAGCATGATGACCTTGATGTCGGGGTACAATTTTTTGACCTCGGGCAGCGTGGCAAGGCCATCCATGATGGGCATCTGGATATCCAGAAGCAGGACGTCAGGCTTGATATGGCGCAGGAGATTGAGCAGCTGCATACCGTTCTCGGCTTCGGCCACCATTTGGATGTCCTTGTAAGCAGAGAGCGAGGTCTTTACACCGGTCCGAAACAGATGGTGGTCATCCGCGATCGCGACCTTTATCGGTGTGTCGAGATTTTTCATATGAGGATTTTAAGTTCGTAAAATAACTGAGGCAAAGCTACGAAAGGCCGGCGGTGGTTTCCGGGTGGATCTACGTCATTTCCTCTCGTAAAAATACGTGTTTCCCCCACCATCCGCAAGGAAAGGCCGTTTAATTTTTGACCGATTTTAGATGCTGGGGCGAAACAGTCCGTGTGGAGAGACAAGAGAGCCAGCTTTCGACAGGGAGCAGCGTTGTGGCTTGCGGTCGGATGGACTGTCAGAACGGACACACGAGGGGCTCGTGGCTTCTTTGCTTGACATCCAGGTATGGCAGACGTCAGGGCCGTCCCGGGCCTGGCGCATTGCTCGCCAGACCGACATACGATTCGATCAGGACTCGCCGTTCTTTTTCTCGGCAACGATATACGCGCGACCGTCTCCCAGGCCGAAGGGTCGCTTGCGGGGCGTGCTGTAGGTATCGAGCAGTGTCAGTCCGGCCCGGTCCAGCATTGTCTCAAGCTCGGACAGCGTAAAGATGTAATCGACACCACGCAGCTCTTCAACCGGTCCGATGTCGGGGATGATCGTGTGGACGGATTCGATCCGCGCGGGACGGAGCAGGAACCTGTTTTCGATCAGGTATTTGTAGCCGGGCATTGGGTTCCATTCACGGTCCTTGAAGTGGCGGATGGCGATCTCGGCGATCATCCAGGAATTGATGACCAGGCGGCCGCCCGCAGGCAGGGCGCCGGCCCAGGTGCGCAGAAGATCCACCGCCGTTTGTTCCGTGAAGAAGGCGAAGCTGTTGCCCATGCAGATCACGGCATCGACGCTCGTGGCGGGCAAATGATCG
>JAQBNP010000294.1 GCA_028288515.1 Flaviaestuariibacter sp.
GCTCGGCCTTGCTCGGGGCGGTCGGCGCGGCGGGCTTGGCAGGGGTCAGCGCCAGACCCGCCACCGCCTTCGGGGACATGAGGGCACCAGACGGCTCACCGTTGGCGTCCAGGCGCTGTGCAGTTCCGTTGCCGTACAGCCGCAGGCTCCGGCCGCGCTCGTCGGTGTAGTCGCCCGGAGCCTTGGCCGCCTGGGGCTTCGGAGCGGCCGGGGCGGCGGGTCGGGCGGGTGCTCCGACGACCCGTCCGGCGACGGGCGGGGCTCCCACGACCCGGCCGTGCTGGTCGAGCGTGATGAGCGAGCCGATCGGGACCCCGTAGCGGGCCGCGCCCTCCGCTGTCCGGACCCGGTACTTGCGGGGCCCGCCGGTCTCGACGCGTGCGCGCTTCTCCTCGGGGGCGATGCTCATGTGTACGTGATCTCCGCTCGTGGGGTGCGCCGGGCTCTCCGCACCGTACGGGGCGGGGGGTACTAGCGGCTCGCCACGAACGCGTCGAGGATGCCCTTCTCCTGCTCGGCGGTGAGGTCACCCCGTGCCCGAGCCAGCGCCACCTCGGTGATGCTGCCGGGTGTGTAGGAGAGCGTCTCCTGCCGCAGGTTGTCCTCGACGCTCGCCCGCTCGACGGGAGGCAGGCCCATGGTGCGGAGCCGCTTCCCGGCCTCGGCCGGGTCGAGCCCCGCCTTGACCTCCTGGATCAGTGCCTTGACTGCGCTTGCCTTGTTGACCGCCATGGTCTCCACGCTCCTCTCACCTCTGATCGTACACCTTGTAAAGCCTTGCCCTGGGGCCCCGCGACCGTACTGGCCGCGAGGCCCTTCCCGCCCGCCTAGAGGATCGTGACGGCGCTGCGGGTGATCTCGACCGAGCCGACCGCGAGGCCCTTCTCGGAAGCGAACGTGCGGGCCGCGTCCTCGAAGGTGAACTCCGGGCCGGAGGCCTTGCCGTTCGCGTCGACCGCGACGTAGACCGTGCGGGTGGAGCCGGTGCCGACGACGACCGGCTCCACGACCGGGGCGACGACCTCGATCTCGACGGCCTCCTCGACCGTCTCCTCGACGGGGACCACGAACGCCCCCGGGCGGCCCTCGATGTAGGTGCTGAGCGTGCCCACGTCCAGCGTCTTCATGGCCCGGGTGACCGCGACGTAGGCGAGCATGAGGTCGGCGTCCGCGATCTTGTCGCTGTCGAGGTCGAAGTCCGCGATGCGGACCGCGTTCCACTCCCGGCCCTTGCTCTTGTGCGCCGTGGAGATGACCACGTCGGCGTTGCGCTCGTCGGCCGCGTTGCCCAGCACCTGCTGGAGCCGGGGCGCGCCGTGCTTCTGGATCATCTTGACCATCGTCGCGAGGTCGCCCGTGGTCTCCTCCTCGGCCACGAACTTCTCCACGTCGGCCCAGGAGAGGAACGCGCAGAGCACGGCGTGCTCGGTGGCCTGGCCGACCATGAGGCGCTGAGCCGCCTCGATGAAGGACAGGGTCTCCTTGACCCCGCCGACGATCGCGGCCTTGCGGCCCTGGGCCTGCGCCGCGATCAGTTCGCTGAGGCAGCCCGCGTTGGTCCGGCAGAGCACCGCGTCGGCCTTGTCGCCGTGCTCGGTGTCGAGGGTGGCGAGCACGCTGTTGCGGGGCTCGAAGCCGGAGATGCGCAGCGGCGCGTCGAGCGCGTCGAGGAAGACGTTGGCGACGTTCGCGACGGCAGGGCCGAAGCGGAAGGACTGGCTGAGCACCATGCTCGTCGTGCCACGCGCCTCGAACTTGGCCATGGCGTCGACCGCTCCGGTGAAGCCGTAGATCGCCTGCGCGGAGTCACCGACCAGAATGATCTGGAGGTGGCTCTGCGCCTCCACGATCGCGGCGATGACCGGGTTCGCGTCCTGCGCCTCGTCCAGGAACAGCACGTCGGCGGAGACCACCGGGTTGCTCAACTGGTACATCTTCAGGTAGTGGTCGTGGCTGAAGGGGAACTGGCCCTGCTCGCGCTGGAGGTCGGCCCACATCGTCTGCGCGTAGGGCAGGACGTGCTTCGCGAGGATGGCGTGGTTGTCGCCCCGGATCGGGCGGCCGGAGACCGTCGCGCCGTCGATGCCCTCGGTGAGCGGGAAGTGGAAGCCGGTGATCTGGCCGTCAGCGGTGCGGCAGAACTGCGCCACCATCTCCATGGCCATGCGGGCGACGTTGCGGTCGCTGAACATGCGGACCTCGTCCGACGCCGTCTTGATCGTGATGGGGCGCGCGCCAAGCAGGCGAGCGACCTCGCGCGGCCACATGCGCTTGGCGTTGAGCCGACCGGCGTAGTGCTTGCCGACCGACTGGAAGGCCAGGGAGTGCGCCGTGCTCGCCTTGACGTTCGAGCCCATGGAGCCCGCCGCCTCGTTGGCGATCGCCTTGTTGAAGGCGATGTAGAGGCAGCGCTTGTCGCTGAGCGTCTCCGCGATGAGCCGCAGGGTCGAGGTCTTGCCGGTCCCCGCTCCGGCCTGGATGACGAGGTTCTGGCCGGTCTGGGCGGCGGCCACGATCGCGGCCTGCTCGGGGGTGGGTGCGAAGGACATCGGAACTCCTGGGGCTCTGGACCGGGGTGGTGCCCTCGGTGCTGAGACGAACGTACCCCACGTGTAGAGCCCTGCGCAACTCTTACGCCGGACGGCGCGTGATCTCCCCGGCCGGAGTCGCCTGGAAGCGGCCGGACGCCTTGCTCGTGAACACGATGCGGCAGCGGCAGTTCGCCGTCTCGCGCGGCGGGCCCTCCGGGTCGCCCGGGTAGCGCAGGCTCGCGCCGCCGACGAGGAAGGGCTCCCCGAGAGCGCGCGTCTGGCCGTCCGCGCCCGTGGGGTTCTTGGAACTCGACCGCTGGTGCGAGATCCGCACGCTGTCGTCGCGCAGGCTGCGCCACCTGCGTGTGATGTCGGCCCGCTGGGCAGGCGTCAGACCGACCGTGGCGGCGTCCTCGCGGGCACCCTCCAGCGTCGCCGTGACGGCCTGCACCGACAGGCCCTCGGACCAGTTCGCGCCCATCTCGCGCAGCGCGGCGACGATCTCCTCGACGCTCTTCCCGGCCTGGTCGAGCCGGTTGATCGCGTCCGCGATCCGCTGCCGCTGGAGCCGCACGCTGTCGTTCACGAGGCGCATCGCGCCGTCCACCGTGCGGGACAGGCGGCGCAACACCCGGGCCGGTGGGGCGTCGCCCTTGAAGCCGGTCAGGTCCCCGAGCAGGCCGAGGGCCGCGCTGGCACCGGAGCGGTCCAGGATGGCGCGCACGGCGCTCGTCTCGCCGCCCAGGTCGTCGCCCTCGCCCGCGATGCGCGGGGCGTCCAGCGCCTTGGTGCCCACCCTGGTGTCGACGGTGAACTCCGGCGTCCAGTGCCGCGTGCCCTTGCGCTCGCGCGGGCTCTTCAGCCGGGCGACGGCCCGCTCGATCTGCCGCTCCGCGATGGCTGCCAGGGCAGCCGTGACCTCAGCCTCGGTCTCCTGCGCGAGCCCCTCGTCCAGTGAGGACGACGAGTCTCCCTCCGTGTCGTCGGCGGCGGCCTTGCTCTCGCGGGCGACCGCGAGCGTGACACGACGGCGGGGCCGGTCGGGCAGCGCCATGGCACTGTCCAGGCTGGCGAAGGTCATGTCCCCGAACAGGCTGGCGTCTGTCGCCGGGGCGCGCGCAGCCGGAGCGGCCGGAGCAGCCGGGGCGGCGGCGGCCGGAGCAGCGTCGGGCGCAGGGGGCGCGG
>JAQBNP010000295.1 GCA_028288515.1 Flaviaestuariibacter sp.
GCAGGTCGATCCGGGCGAGCCGGGCCTGCGCCTTCCGCTCCGCCTCGGCAGCTGCGGCGGCGCGCCACCGCGCCGACGTCCCGACCGGCACGATCCGCGGGTAGACCCGCAGGACGTCCGCCTCGTGCCACTCGGCCAGGCCGCGATCCACGAGGGACTGCAACGTCCGCTGGTTGCTCCGGCCGAACGGGTCGCTCAGGGCGACCGCGCCGTACTGCTCGATCTCGGCGAGGGCGTCGCGCTGCGCCGGGCTGAGGTTGCGCCGGTTCGGCGCGGTCGCGGTCGTCACGTGGTCACCGTGGCGAGCGAGGAGAAGCCGCGGGGCTGGAAGGTGGCGCACGCTGCCTGGCCGGGGATGGTCCCGCGACACACGACCTCGTCGCGCGTGCCGCGCCAGGTGCCGGTGCCGTCCTGGATGCTGACGGGGTCTCCGCAGTCGTAGCAGGAGTCCATGTGCCCGGCGCTCAGGTAGTCGTGGCGGCCGGACTCGGAGACGACGAACGAGCCGCCCTGGTCGGTGGTGATGGTGTAGCCGTCGCGGTCCGGCAACCGGCGGTCGACTCGGGTGACGACGGCGTTCGTCAGGCCGGTGCCGCCGTTGTCGGCGAGGAACAGGTGGCGGACCTTCTCGCCGACGACGTAGGGGGCGCTCACGGCGCGACGTCCGTGCTGGCCCACACGCGGAAGGAGACGACCGCGGCGACGCCGTTGTGCGCGGCCGGGCGGCCGTGGTGCCAGACCCACACGGAGCCGTCCAGGCGCTCGCCGGTGTCGGTGAACGCGTCGCCGGGGCGGCCGGAGTCCAGGCCGCCGGAGAAGGACACGTGGCCGGCGGGGGTGCTCATGTGCCACGACCCGCCGCGGGACGTCTGGACGGAGAAGACGGCGGGGCCGTCCTTGTCGGCGGGGAAGCGCCAGACGTGGGAGACGCGGCGCAGCTGCCCGTCGGCGAAGCGGACGTAGTCGCCGTCCTCGACCTGGACGGGCCGGGCGTCGCGGTTGGCCTGGGCGGCGGCGACGGCGGCGCGGTCGTGCTGGTCGAGGTGGTCGTTGCTCGGGACGGGCGTCTCGGGGGACGGCAGGCCTTTGGTCAGCGCGGTCATGGGGACTCTCCTTCGCTTCGGGGGGCCGGGACGCTCGTTCCGGCTGAGACAGACGTTAGTGGGTAGACGGTTCGGTGTCAAACACTACGGGCGGGTCGTGGCCCGTAGCGTCGCCCGTCGTCAGGCCGCGACGAGCCGGTCCGTCACCAGGTCGATCCCCTCGACCAACCACTCCGCCGTCCGGACCTCGACGGCGTTCCCGAGCATCCGGCCGCGCTCCGCGTCCGGCACCCCCGCCACGTCCGTCCAGCCGTCCGCGAACCCCTGGAGGCGCTCCCACTCCCGCAGCGTCGTCGTGCGGACCCGGCCGTCCTGGACGATCAGGTGCGTCTGCCGGTTCACACCGCCGTAGTCGAAGCCGGTGAGCGTGTTCGCATAGCCGTCCTCACGCCACGTCTCGTAGCCACCCGCGGCCAAGCTCTTGCGCGCACGGGCGCTCTTGCGCCACACCCGGGCGGCGTCGCCCGTCAGGTCCTCTACAGGCCCGCGGTCGCCCGCAGCGCCCTGAGCAGGTCCTCGTCCGCGTGCGGGTCCGACTGGACGCGCTCCAACAGGCGCGCCGCCTGGCCCGCAGAGGCCCAGCACTTCGCCTGCGGGTCGAGGGTCACCTCCAAGACGTCCGACCACGAAGACACGCTCTCGGCGCTGGACGCTGCCGAACTGGCGCGCGTCCACCACCCGGTAGGCCCACCCATACCCGAGGTCGTCCAGGCTCCGGGCGACGGCGGCCATGTCCCAGCCGGTGCGGTCGACTCCGGTGGAGCGATCCAGTCCAGGGCTGGACAGGAGGCCGACCGGGTTCTCGATGACCACCCACTCTGGCTGAGCGGCGGCCCACAGTCGGCCGGACTCGGCGAGGAGGCTGGCGAAGGGGACGTACGCGCCGGAGCGGGCTCCGTCCAGGACTCCCGCACGACGAGGACCGGCGGTGCTGGTGTCCTGGCAGGGGAAGCCTCCGACCCACAGTCGAGAGGGTCCAAGTCGAACAACGTCCGCTGCTGTGACGTCATAAATGTCGCCTGCCTTCGGTGTCTCGGGGAAGCGCTCCCGGAGCACGGTCTGGCAGTGCTTGTCCTTCTCGATCTGGAGCAGGCCGGTCCAGCCTGCGGCGTCCAGGGCGGTGTCGAAGCCACCGATGCCGGTGAAGGCGCTGACGTATGCGCGCATGGGGCACCTCCTTTCGGGTGAGGCCCGGTCGCTCGATCGGGCTGCTGTGTGGTGCTGAGACCAGTCAGCTGCATCCGGGCCGAACCGTCAAGCGGCTCCGATCCGTAGCGTCAGAAATCGAGGCCGAGGCGCTTCGCGCACGGCACGCACGGACCGCCGAACCAGGTCCGGCCGCGCTCGATGAGCCCGAGGCACATGCGGACGACATCGTCGTGCGACGTCCAGTGGAGCGTGCACCAGCGGTTCTCCCGCAGCGTCCGGCCGCAGACCGTCTCGGCGCTGCCCTCGCCGTACGCGAGGTGCACCTGACTGTCGCCCTTCTGCACCCCGACGATCTCGAGCGCGGTCACATCGCACCGGCGCAGTCGAACAGGGTGAGGGGCTCGAGGTCGGCCGGGGCGTCGGGCTCGGCGGCCTGGCGGACGACCTCGGCCATGCTCAGGTCCTGCCGGAACGTCTTGCCGATCCGGTCCTCGACCGCGACGTACTCCGCGGCCAGCGCCGGGTTGAGCCTCGCGGCGAGGACGAGCTCGCGGCGGCCGGCGAGCACGCAGAAGCAGCAGGACAGGCGCGGCATCCCCGCGTCGTACGCCGGGTGCCAGCGCAGACCGGAGTCCCGGATGGTCTGCCAGACCCGCTCGACCTTCCAGTCGAAGATCGGCAGCCACCGGTCGACGTGGCGGCGGCCGTTCGTCGCGGGGCCGTCGACGCTGAACGGGACCTTCTTGGCGCGGGCCGGGGACTCCTGCGCGCGGATGCCGAGGCAGTTGAGGATGCGGACCTGCGCGGTCTTGCCGTGGACGGCGCGGTGCTCGTCGGCGAGCCGGGTCATCAACTTCGCGACCTGCGACGTCTTGTGGTCGGACGTGCACCAGCGGGCGGTGCTCGACGGCCAGGCTGCGACGTCGGTCTTGCCCTGCGCCTGGAGGGTGGCGTGGCGGGTCTCGACGTGGTCGAGCAGGTCCTCGTCGCGCTCGACGACCTCGAACCGCAGTCCGTACACGGCGGCCTGCTCGGCGGCGAGGTCGCGGACGCCTTCCCACTCGACGCGGCCGAGGTCGGCGTGGACGACGACGATGCGGGAGCGGTCGACGCCCTGCTCGTCGGCGAGCCCGACGACGTGGCTGAGCATGGCCTGACTATCTTTCCCGGCGCTGCTGTTGAGCAGGATCACGTCGTACTCGGTCAGGTCAGGGGTGGTCGTCACGGGACTCTCCTTCGAGGCGGTGCCGGGTCGCTCGATCCGGCGGGTGGTGCGGCGGGTGGGTCAGGCGGTGCGGCGGGCGTACACGCGGTGCTCGGGGCCGACCTTGACGACGCGGGCCTCGTAGCCGAGGTCAGCGAAGCGGGTGACGACCGTCTCGGCGCGGGACGCGCGGTCGGGGCGGGCGACGACGGCCCACTGGCCGGGGTGCGCGTCGAGGGCGGCGAAGACCTGCGCGGGGTTGGGGCCCTTGGAGAGCGCGGGGGTCTGTGCGGGCGGCGTCTCCCAGGTGATCCCTGCGAGGGCTCCGGTGAGGTCGGGTCGGTCGGTCATGTGGTCCTCCTGGGTGCGGTGGGGTGTCCCGGTGCTCGTCGGGTGTCTGACACTGACGTTAGCGGGTGGACGGTTTGGGGGCAAGGGTGGGGCGACGCTACGGCTACCAGACGAGGGCCAGCTGCTCCGCGACCAGCGGCGTCAGGTCCGGCTCGGGCAGCGTCCGGCCGGGCGCGAGGCTGAGGCTGCGCGCGCGGACCTGCGGCTCCCACTCGATGCCGAGCGCCGCACCGAGCACGGCCGCGCCGACGAGGGGGCTGACGACGTCGCCCGCCTGCTGGAACTGCGACGTCCGGCTGCCCTGCCAGGGGTAGTCGACCGGGAACCCCTGGAGCGCGCCGCACGGGCCGACGTCGAGGCGCAGACCGTCGCTGTCCCGCATCCACGACCGGGCCTTGCCGGTCAGGCACCACGACGGGCCGTCGGTGCTGAACAGGTTGCCGCCGGTCGGCCGGCGGTTGTTGCGGGTCCGCATGAACTCGCCCTCGGGCCAGCCGAGGACCTCCGCGGCGGTCGGGTGCGGGATCGGCTCGGACGGCCG
>JAQBNP010000065.1 GCA_028288515.1 Flaviaestuariibacter sp.
GGAAAGCATTCGTCAAAATTTATGAAGTCTTGCTTAGGATTGAATTAGAAATCATCAACATGGACTGCCGATATTTTCTAATCTTCTTCATCACCTAACAGCTCCCTTTCGATCTCTTCCATTTGCACAATATCCCAGGCTTCGCTCTCTGTAGGGGTTACATTGAGGATCTCGAGCAAATCCAGGTTATCTAAAATCGCTTCTAACTCTGGTTCCATCTCGCAAATCACGAAGGAAGCGCCGCCTTCATAGAACAACTGCTGTGTCTTTGCAAGGCATTCCGCTCCTTCTTCTTCCATGCTTTTAACACCTCCTAGCTTCAGAACAATATTCTTTGGCTCCTGCTGGAGGTAAGGCGTCAGTTGGCGGCATAGGTCTTCTGTCATATTAACAGTCAAATGAGCGACATTCACAGTTATGACATGAAACTTTTCTTTGGTACTAGTTTTGACTTCCATATGTACGAAACGATGAGTATTAACAAATCAAGCGTAAACCTTGCATGAAAATATTCGTTATTATTGACACACAGAATAAATAATCAAATGGATAACAATTTCTCCTCACAAGTCAAAGAGATCATCTCGTTCAGTCGGGAGGAGGCCTTGCGTTTAGGGAATGACTTTATCGGGACGGAGCACTTGCTGTTGGGATTGATCCGTGAGGGTGACAATACCGCGGTACGCATATTGAAAAGCTTCAGCGTCGACCTCTATGAGCTGCGGAAGGAGATCGAGCTGGCGGTGAAGGATAAGACCGGAAAGAACATCGCCAACATCAATAGCCTTCCACTGACCAAGCAGGCCGAAAAGGTGATTCGCGTCACCGTGCTGGAAGCGAAAGCACTCAAGAGCCCAACCGTCGAAACGGAGCACCTGATGCTTTCGATCCTCAAGAATAAAGAGAACATCGCTACACAAATTCTAAATCAGTTTGACGTGGACTATGAATTATTCAGGCAGGAGCTGGGCATCGTAAAATCGAATGACGTACGCGCCGAGTACCAGGAAGAGAACGACGACGACTTCGAAGACGAAAAGAAGTTTTCGGGCGCGAAATCCCGCGGTGGTGCGCAAACGAAAAGCAAGACCCCGGTCCTCGACAATTTTGGCCGCGACATCACCAAGCTTGCCGAAAGCGGCACTCTTGACCCGATCGTCGGTCGCGAGAAAGAGATCGAGCGCGTATCGCAGATCCTTTCCCGCCGCAAGAAAAACAACCCCATCCTGATCGGCGAGCCCGGCGTGGGTAAGACGGCCATCGTGGAAGGCCTGGCCCTCCGCATCGTGCAGCGCAAGGTTTCCCGCGTGCTGTTCGACAAGCGCGTCATTTCTCTCGACCTCGCTGCCCTCGTCGCCGGTACCAAGTACCGCGGCCAGTTCGAGGAGCGCATGAAAGCGATCATGAACGAGCTCGAAAAGAACCGGGACGTCATCCTGTTTATCGATGAGATCCATACGATCGTTGGTGCAGGCGGCGCTTCAGGCTCGCTCGACGCCTCCAATATCTTCAAGCCGGCCCTGGCGCGCGGCGAGCTCCAATGCATCGGCGCTTCCACCCTGGATGAGTATCGCATGCATATCGAAAAGGACGGAGCCCTCGACCGACGCTTTCAGAAGGTGCTGATCGACCCACCAAGCGTGGACGATACGATCCAGATCCTCAACAACATCAAATCAAAGTACGAGGACTATCACAACGTCAACTACGACCAGGAGGCCATCGATGCCTGCGTGAAGCTCAGCGACCGCTACATCACCGACCGCCTGTTGCCAGACAAGGCCATCGACGTGATGGACGAAGTGGGCGCCCGCGTTCACCTCAAGAATATTAACGTACCGCAGAACATCCTTGACCTCGAGAAGAAGATCGAGGATATCAAGGTTGAAAAGAACCGCGTGGTCAAAAGCCAGAAGTTCGAAGAAGCAGCCGCCCTCCGCGATACGGAGAAGCGTCTCGGCGAAGAGCTCGACAAGGCCAAGGCGCAGTGGGAAGAGGAAAGCAAGCACAAGCGTTACCCGATCGGGGAGGAAGAGATCGCGGAAGTGATCTCGATGATGACCGGCATCCCCGTGAAGCGCATGGTAGAAGCGGAAACGCAGAAGCTGCGCAAGATGGCGGACGAGATGAAAGGCATGGTCATCGGCCAGGACGAAGCGATCCTGAAAGTGGTGAAAGCCATCCAGCGAAACCGCGTCGGTCTGAAAGATCCCAAGAAGCCGATCGGTACATTCATCTTCCTCGGTCCGACCGGCGTCGGTAAGACGGAGCTGGCGCGCGCACTTGCCCGCCATATGTTCGACAGCGAAGACGCGCTCATTCGCATCGATATGAGCGAATACATGGAGAAATTCACGGTGTCCCGCCTCATCGGTGCGCCTCCGGGCTACGTCGGCTATGAAGAAGGCGGGCAGCTCACCGAGCGCGTGCGTCGAAAGCCGTACAGCGTGATCCTGCTCGACGAGATCGAGAAAGCACACCCGGATATTTATAATATCCTGCTGCAGGTGCTCGACGACGGACAGCTGACTGACGGCCTGGGCCGGAAGGTTGACTTCAAGAATACAATGATCATCATGACATCCAATATCGGGGTGCGCCAGCTGAAGGATTTCGGTGAAGGCGTTGGCTTTGCCACTCAATCCCGTGTGGACAATGCGGATGAGGCGAACAAGGCTGTCATCGAGAAAGCGCTCAAGCGTACCTTCTCACCCGAGTTCCTCAACCGGATCGATGATGTGATCATCTTCAATTCCCTGTCGAAGGACAATATCTTCCAGATCATTGATATCCTGATGGCCGGGGTCATGAAGCGTCTCGCCAACCTGGGCTTCAGCCTCGAGCTGACAGAGGAAGCAAAAAGCTTTATTGCCGACAAAGGATACGACCAGCAATTTGGCGCCCGTCCTCTTCACCGCGCCATCCAGAAATACCTGGAAGACCCGCTGGCGGAAGAGATCCTCAATCTCAGCATTAAGCAAGGTGACGTGCTGATCGCGAACCTGAACGCGGAAGAGGGACGTATCCACTTCACGCTGAAGGAAACGCCGAAAGAAGAAGAAACGAAAGCGAAATAAGAAAGCTCTTGCATAGCAAAGATCCCGCCCCTGTGGCGGGATCTTTTTTTGTGGAGAAGCCTGTTCACGCGCCACGAACCTCGCCCAATCCCCCTGACACCTTCAGCATGTGTTTCCATGGGTTGGTCAATAAGTTGAACCTCTTAGCGATTAAAAAGAATTTTTCCCACGGAAATCCGCGTCCGTTCAGGACGCGTACATCCACCATCACCCATTAACATTTTGTTAAGAGATGGCAGGATTCTTGAGCTTGCTTTTCAAACAGGCAGGGCCTCTTGGCCCCGTGTTAAACCCCGTCCGATACTTGGCAGCATCTCCTAAACTTTTATTGCCTCGACTTCTTCAGCTGCCGCTTCCGACACCGCGCGCATTCCATTCACACACCCATAATCATTTCGCGTATGAAATCGTCTCTACCCATGCGCAGGATCCCGCTCCTGCTATTCTCCGTTTTGTCTGCTGCGAGTCTGCAGGCCCAAACCCTCAGCCAGCGCGGCCTTGAAGCCCGGCAGCGGGTTCTCTCCGATGCCCGAGTCGGCACCGTTGTCGTGTCACCACAGCGCGAAACGCCTTCGTCCATCGTTTTAAAACCAGGGCGCGGAAGCACACGCGACCAGCTGATTCCGACACTCGAAGCTTTTCTCAGTGTGCGCACCGGTGTGGACGAGCTGCGAGCGACACAGGCAACACGTGTATCCACAACCGTCGAGGTTCTCTCCTTCCAGCAATACTATAAAGGAGTGAAGGTTGATCGGGCCGGCTACAAGGCTCTTGTGAGGAACGGCACGGCCCAGTACTATACTGGCGCCTGGTACGATGTTCCCGCCTCCCTGTCTACCCGGGCAACACTTCCGGTTTCCGAAGCTCTCGGAAGGGCAACGGCTAAGATTGGCGCACGGAAATATGCCTGGGACGACTTCGCGGCCCGAATCAACGCCACCGCCGACACCCGGCTGAAAGCCGCCCTGCAAGCAGAGCTTGCAGACGTCTTGCCGAAAGGCGAGCTCGTGATCGTCAACGACTTCAACCGTCTTGGCGTTGCCGAGCCGCGGCTTGCCTACAAATTCAATATTTATGCGGCCGAGCCTGTGAGCCGTGCCTGGGTCTATATCGATGCTCAGGATGGGCGCACCCTGCTTGTCGACAAGATCATCAAGCATCTCGATAACCCCGGCGGAAATCCCGCACCGACATCGGTGACCGCCACCGTGCAAACCCGGTATGCCGGAACGCAGGTGATCCGCACCCGGCTCGCCAGCGGCAATGACCCTTCATCGGGGCTGCCGCTGCTTAGCAGCCACCCGACCAATGAACTCTACGTTCCGGGTTCTGCCACCTACCTCCTGATCGACGACACGCGCGGCAACGGCATTGAAACCTATGACCTCAACGGTGTCGGCGGGGCGCCCTACTCCGTACCGGCCCTCTATGCGCAGGGAAAAAGTTTTACCGATGTCGACAACAACTGGACCCTTGCCGAACATCATCGGTCCCCGGCCAATGACGGCCCATTTGAAGCCGAGAATGATGACCTCGCCTGGGATGCGCACTGGGGCGCCGGCGTGGTGTACGACTACTGGCTTGCCAAGCATGACCGGCTCAGCTACGACAACAACAACGCACGCATCCGCAGCTATATCCATTATGGCGCTGCGTATGACAACGCCTTCTGGAATGGAAGTGTCATGACGTATGGCGACGGGTCGGGAACCGCGGCAGCCGGCTTCAAAGCGCTGACATCGCTGGACGTGTGCGGCCATGAGATCGGCCACGCTGTTTGCTCTTCAACGTCAGACCTGGTCTACCTCGGCGAATCCGGCGCGATGAATGAAGCGCTCAGCGATATCTGGGCTGCCTGCATCGAGCACTTCGCGATGGTGCGCAGTGGAAGCACGGTTCCACCGACGGCATACCGCCCGTTCTATATCGGCGAGCAGATCGGTGCGGATGCTGACCATCCGCTGCGGCGCATGGACAATCCCAAGCTGCTGACCGATCCCGATACCTATGGCGGCACGTACTGGAAAACGCCGGACTGCACACCGAACGCCACGAACGACCAGTGCGGTGTTCATACCAACAGCGGCGTCCTGAATAAATGGTTCTTCCTCCTCACCGCAGGCTCCCGCAACGGGACACGGCCTGCCGGCATGACACCGAATCAATACTATTTTGCGGATTCGGATGACGAGATCAACGACAAGGGCGACAGCTATACCGTTAACGGGGTTGGCTTCGATCTGTCTGAAGACATTACGTTCCTGATGGAAACGCTCCTTTCCTCTACTGCCACCTACGCCGAGGCCCGGGAAGCGTCCATCCAGGCAGCTACGGCCCTGAGCGGCGATCCGTGCAGCACGACCGTTGAGTCGGTAACCAACGCATGGTTTGCGGTAGGTGTCGGGCCGAAGTTCGTCAAGCCTTGCTCGGTCACGTACGGGTTCGTGTATAAGCCCGGCGCGTCCACAAGCGAAGCGGGAACGACATCCGGCTGCACTGCAGAAAAAACACTCGACGTGCCGATCCTTGTTCCGGCCGGAAGCACAGCGACCATCACAGCGACAGGCACGGCAGCGCAAGGCCAGGATTATTCCTTGTCGGCTACCAGCTTCACCAATAACGGCACCACAGCTATGCGCCAGCTGCTGACCGTGAGCATTAAAAACGACGGTGTTGTCGAAGGTGACGAAACGATTTCGCTTCAGCTTTCGTTGACCAATGCCGGTGCAAGCCCTGTTAACGCGGGCTATATCATTACCATCCTGGACGATGTCGTGGTGCCTGTGATCGGGAACACGCAAAAAGTTCTTCTGAGCGAAGCGTTAGATCGCGCTGACGGTTTCGAAGACCCGGCCGGCTGGACCGA
>JAQBNP010000302.1 GCA_028288515.1 Flaviaestuariibacter sp.
GTAGTTTTTTTGCGGTTGTTCATCCCGGTAGTGTATGGAATCGATCACGAATGTTTTGATCTGCTCGATGAGCTTGCTTCTGCGGTCATCGATGAGCTCAAACCCAACCTCCGTCAGTGCATTTGACAGGTCGGCGTGTTGCTCTTTCGTCAGTGCTTTCTCTTCGACCAGCACTTCACCCAACGCAATGTCGAGTGGGTGTAGGTCGAGCTTTTCCAATTGGTCTTTGACAACCATTTTGCAGCGGTGGCAGACCATATTTTTGATGTAGAGCCGCATGGGTTACAAAGCATTAAAGATTAATAGCATTACTATTGTTCACACTTGCTCTTCAGCCGCTATTGCAGAAATACCTTGTTAGCGGTTTGTTGTTTACTCTCGTGTCGGTTCATAATAAAATACTGTTGCTCCTGAGCTTAGCGATTTTGTCTTAATGAGTTTCAACAAAATTCTGTCCGTGATTTGGTCAAAAAGTAGCAGCCCTTTTCCTTCGATGATAGGGTGAATACAAATTTGTAATTCGTCAATGAGTTTCCTATTTAAAAGTTGAATAATCAAGCTTTTACTTCCAACAAGAATGTCCTTAGCTGCTTTTTGTTTGAGTTCCAAAACTTCTTTGTCAAGAGGTCGTTTTGCAAGTTCTGCACTTTTCCAGCCTGTGTCCTTTAGTGTGTTTGAAAAAACAAGTTTTTGAATTTTGTCTATTGAAATTGCAAAGTCGTCCATTGATTTTTGACCAGAAGGATTTTGCAATAGTGTTTGCCAAAATTGCATTAATTGGTAGGTTGTCCGCCCATATAAAATTACCCCTGCATTATCTATCAGGTCAGAATAATGTTGATGGAGTCCTTCGTCTGCAACTCCTGTCGTATGGTCACAAATACCGTCAAGTGTCATATTGAATGCTGCAATTACCTTTTTCATTTTTACTGTCAGTATGTTTTGTGGGTCGTTCAACAAATGTAATGAGCAGCCAAAATTTGACGGTATGATTTGCGACATTTTAGGAGGCTAATTGCGTCACCTTTCTGATGCTGCTCGGGGTCTTAATTCTATATTTCAAATGTCTTAATGCAGAATGCTTCTTACAATGACCGCTAACGCTGACGGCTCTGCATCCGGCTGATGAACCGAGGTGAGCCTTTGGTTCGATGTCATCCGGCTGGCGCAAAGCCAATGTTGTAGGCAGTGCGTTTTTGTTTTTTGAGGTCGAAGTATAAAATTGACACTAAAGAACAGAAACAATATAAAAGAAAGAATCCGTTAACTCCATCGCGGAAAATATTGATCTGCTTAAAAACAAATGCAAAGCTCAGGTAGATTCCGGACCATACAATAAGCAGGGAATAAATCCGAATGAGCTTGTTAGAAAGACCCTCCCGCCTATCATCTCGAATCCAGAAATAATAAACCGTGAATACTGGTAATGAGAAGATAAGTCCATATCCAAAAGAAAAGAAAGGCAAAAAAAAGACATCTTCTAACAGCCCCACTTTTTAAAAGCCGCTGTTATGCGCGTTTGTTTATGGGTCTATTTCACCTTCTACTATTTCTGAGGCGAAGTTTTCATTGGACTTAAAATGAAATGAGATATACCAACATGCTGGCGGAGCGTCATAATTTTTTTCTGCAAAGCCTTGATATCGAAAATATAGTAGACATACTCTGTCCCATAAGTGGTGTTTCTTAGCTGATTTGGTTTTCCGAGCTTTTCAACTAAAAAATCCTTTGATACTTGGTCAAGCTTTGATGTAAGCAACTGCTTATAGGTAAAGAGCCGGTCTCCAGTCACTGCTAAAGAGTCGAACTTCCAGTAGTCGGACAATTGATTTATGACTTTGGATGTGGAAATCAACGTGTCTTTCTTGGCCACTTGAGCATGTGTCACCTTAGTGATGCAAACAATTAGCAAAAGGACTGGTACTTGTCTCATAGACGTTGATGACGGCTTGGTCAATTGCGCCCAACGATCAGGGCTTTGCGCTGTGGCCGGAACCATATGTAAGGCTTTAGAGAAGAATGGCCGGCCATTGTGCAAAACCCATGTTGTGCACAGTCCTGATCATTGTTGTTTCGCACATTCGTCACCTTCCCTCCCACGATGCTGGCTTGAAGTGTTCGGTTCGTCAGTGCGATACCGCCTTGCCAGTAGTTCATCACAAACACTGTATCCGAAATCCAAGCAACGATGAATTGTCTACGTGGTTTTCCCTTGTCTGCTATACAACCTTTCGCACACTGTTCTCTTTTCTCCGCAATCGGAAACTTCCCCTCTGCATTCGAGTCAAGATAAGACCGAATATACTTTGGAACTTGTGCGAACGAACGAAGCGATCGCCCACCTCCGACTGTCAAAAGTCGTTTAGCGTGATATCTGCAACCAAATTAGGGTTTCCTTAAAATCTGTATCTTTATCTGTATCCAGTAAAAAGAAAACCTTCTGATTATCAGAAGGTTAACCAATCAGATCGTAGCCCGGACAAGAATCGAACTTGTATCTAGAGTTTAGGAAACTCCTATTCTATCCATTGAACTACCGGGCCGGTGAATCCAGGGCGCAAAACTAAGCCGTTTTCGCCTCTTTTTAACGAATCGCATACAGAACAAGCCGCACAATTATCCCGATATTTACTTCATGCCGGCCGCTTCGTTTCCCGCCACCCGCGCGGGACTGCTCCTCCTCTACCTCTTCTTTTGCGGGCTCATGCTCCGCATCATCGCTCAATACATCCCGGCCGGAACAGACACCGCCTTCCTCGGCATCAAGCAACAGGTCATCGACGTGCCGGGCTACCTCCCCGCCTTCTACATCCACGTGTTCACGGCCCTGCTCGCCCTGCCGGCAGGCCTCACCCAATTTTCCAAAACCATCCTCCGCCGCGCACCGCGCATCCACCGGCTCAACGGCCGCGTGTATGTCCTCGCCATCCTGCTGCTGGGCGGACCATCCGGGCTCTATATCGGCATCTTCGCCAACGGCGGCCCCTCGTCCCAGGTGGCCTTCTGCCTGCTGGCGGTCCTCTGGATCTTCTTTACAGCCCGCGCCTGGCGTCATGCCGTGGCAGGTCGCATCCGCCAGCACAAGGCCGATATGTACCGAAGCTTCGCCCTCACCCTCTCCGCCATCACCCTGCGCGCCTGGAAATATGTCATCATCGCGGGCTTCCACCCACGGCCTATGGATGCCTACCGCATTGTGGCCTGGCTGGGATGGACGCTCAACCTCGCCGTCGCCGAATACCTGATTCTCAAAAAGCAACGCATATGAAACAGCTCATGCCCGTCCTCGCCTCCCTCGTCCTCATCGCCTCCTGCAAAAGCAAGGATACGACCCC
>JAQBNP010000094.1 GCA_028288515.1 Flaviaestuariibacter sp.
GTACGGATATGAATCCTGCGCCGTGAATGTTGCCGACGTGTCGTTGATCGGCAGGAGCTGGATCAGCTTCATCTCTGTTTCTACTGCCCAGTCGGCAAGCAGCCTGAGGTCCGTGAATTCTCCCACGCCGAAGCTCCCGGCGCTGCGAAGCGCAAACACGGGGATGGCGATGCCGGCACCTTTCCAGCCGGTATTCGGCAGGCGCACAAAACCGTCATGAAGGGTTGTGAGACTGCGGGCCGGCGGTTCGAAAAGGCTGCGGTTGTCGCCAGTCTCATAGCCGACAAACTCATTTTTTTTGACGTTGAAGATCCCGTACTTATACGTGAGTGGAAAAGCGGCGTCGGCCAGGTCAACTTTTGTCGTCCACCAATCGCCTGCACGTTCCAGGAGCACGGGTTTGTCCACGTTCCAGCTTGCCAGCGCCGGGCCGGCGCCGACGAGGCAAACAACCTCGGATGATTTGAGCAGGGGGGCTTTTACATGAAAGCTATGCGTGTAGGACTTCGGCTTTTTCTGTCGAGGGGCCGACTTTTGTGAGAGGTACACTTCGCGGAACGGCGCGCTGAAGAATGCATTTTCCGGAGCACCCGCATAGTTCCAGTTGTCAATCAGAACGAGGTGGGTGGTGTCCTTTTTTCCAAGCGCGATGACGCGGTCCTTTTCACCGTCCTGCATGACGTCGTCATGCTCGTTTCTGAAGAGATAGTGATAGTGAAGCGTGTCGTGCTCTGCAGGGTCCACCTCGATAGAAATAAACCAGAAATCTTCGTTCAGGAATTGAAGAGGCAGTGCTTTCGAGGGGTCATTTTTGCCAAGTGATAGAAGGTTTCCCGTCACTGCCAGGGACTGGCCGTATATGGTCTTGAACCGTACGTAAAAATCGATTTTCATTCCGTCAATAGTTAAGCGGGACTGGTGGTCAGCACCTATGTGTGCATGGCACACGATAAGGGGCGAAAATAAGAAAGGGAATTGAGGTGCCGAAGCAAAATAAGGAGCACGCTCAAAATAGTTCTCAACGGATTCCCCCTATTTTTGCACAAATTCTTTTCGACATGGAAGTGAAGCACAAATCAAGAGGAATGTACTGGTTGTTATTTTTCGTTTCAACGGCTGCGCTGATCGCCGCCATTGCGCTCCACTGGCCGTGGCTTACCCTGATCATTCCCTTTGTCGGCACTTCGCTCGTACTGGCAATGGACCTGATCTGAACAGCTGACCGGCTCCCTTCAATGTGACAGGATCATTTAGGATCATCGTCGAACCAATCTAAACTTTTACATGGAACCTGCCTCGAGGCAGGTTTTTTTGTCCTCCATCTTTGTCTTCATACAATAAAGAAAGCCCCCGGACCGGGGGCTTTCCTGTATCATTTTGCCCGATCATCAGGCAACAGATTTATTTTACTTCTTCGAACTCGGCGTCCGTAACGTTCTCCGAGCCGCCGCCGCTTTGCTGCTGTTGCTGCTGGCCGCCAAAGCCTTCCGCTCCAGGCTGTCCGCCTTCCTGCGTTGCTTTGTACATGTCTTCGCTGGCAGCTGTCCAGGCACCGTTGAGGGCCGCCATGGCCGTATCGATCTGTGCGAGGTCCTGCGACTTATGCGCTTCCCGCAGCTGCTCGAGGGCCGATTCGATCGGCGCTTTTTTATCTGCCGGTACTTTGTCGCCGAAGTCTTTCAACTGCTTCTCCGTCTGGAAGATGAGGCTGTCCGCCTGGTTGATCTTCTCGACCTTTTCTTTTTCGCGCTTGTCCGTCTCCTCGTTTGCTTTTGCTTCGGCCTTCATTTTTTCCACTTCCTCTTTGCTAAGGCCGGAACCGGCTTCGATACGGATCTTTTGCTCTTTGCCTGTCCCCTTATCCTTTGCCGTGACATGGAGGATGCCGTTCGCGTCGATATCGAAGATCACTTCGATCTGTGGTACGCCGCGTGGTGCCGGCGGGATGCCGTCAAGGTTGAACATGCCGAGGCTTTTGTTCTGGGTGGCCATGGGGCGCTCACCCTGCAGAACGTGGATCTGCACACCTGGCTGGTTATCCGATGCCGTTGAGAATGTCTCTGATTTTTTCGTGGGGATCGTCGTGTTGGAATCGATCAGGCGCGTCATGACGCCACCCATTGTTTCGATGCCGAGGCTGAGAGGAGTAACGTCCAGAAGAAGAACGTCCTTCACCTCACCGGTGAGTACAGCGCCCTGGATGGCGGCACCAATGGCCACAACCTCGTCGGGGTTCACGCCGCGGTTCAGCTTTTTACCAAAGAATTTCTCCACGATCTCTCCCACTTTTGGAATGCGTGTCGAGCCACCCACCATGATCACTTCATCGATCTGGCTGATGTTGAGGCCGGCATCTTTGAGGGCCTGCTCACAGGGGCGCAGGCAACGCTCGAAGAGCTGGTCGGCAAGCTGCTCGAACTTCGCACGGGTCAGCTTCTTGACAAGGTGCTTGGGCACGCCGTCGATCGCCGTGATATAAGGAAGGTTGACTTCTGTTTCGGAGGACGAGGACAGCTCGATCTTCGCTTTTTCAGCTGCTTCCTTCAGGCGTTGCAGGGCCATCGGGTCTTTGCGCAGGTCGACATTCTCTTCTTTGCGGAACTCGTCGGCCAGCCAGTCCATGATCACTTTGTCAAAGTCGTCGCCGCCAAGGTGCGTGTCACCATTGGTCGATTTGACCTCGAATACGCCCTCGCCCAGCTCAAGCACGGAGATATCGAATGTACCGCCGCCGAGGTCGAACACGGCGATATGATGGTCTTTGCCGCCTTTGTCCAGGCCATAAGCCAGTGCTGCGGCTGTCGGCTCGTTGACGATCCGGCGCACGTTCAGACCGGCAATCTCACCGGCTTCCTTGGTCGCCTGGCGCTGCGCATCATTGAAGTAGGCCGGTACCGTGATCACGGCGTCGGTCACTTCCTGGCCGAGGTAATCCTCTGCCGTTTTCTTCATTTTTTGAAGAACCATGGCGGAGATCTCCTGCGGTGTATAAAGTCTGCCATCAATGTCGATGCGAACGGTATTATTGTCACCTTTTGCGACGTTATAGCTCCAGTGGCTGATCTCTTCAGTGACCTCGCCGAACTGGCGGCCCATGAAACGCTTCACCGACATGATCGTGTTTTGCGGGTTTGTGATCGCCTGGCGCTTGGCCGGGTCCCCTACTTTCCGCTCACCATTTTTCAAAAAAGCCACGATTGACGGGGTCGTGCGGCGACCTTCATCATTCGCGATCACGACCGGCTCGTTGCCTTCCATGACCGCCACACAACTGTTGGTGGTCCCCAGGTCAATACCAATTATCTTTCCCATTGAAATTTGAATTTAATAGTTCCCCCTTGGTCATCAATGATTATGCCGCCAGGCAAAACGTGCAATTTTGGCAGGAAAAGCTGGCGCGCACGTGCCAGAGTGGAGCAAAGTCAATTTAAAAGCCAACAGGCCCGACGTACGGGATCGGATGCGGCGTTTCAATTTTTGACTTTCGACTTTCGACGCCAAGCGATCAACCACACGGTCAGCCCTCCACCTTTTGCCCGTAACCCATTTTGACCTAGCTTCGTGCCGCAAATTTGACGGCGAAAAGCCCGACCCGGCCGCCCGGTCAGCTTCTACCGCCGTCAGGCTCTTCAATTTAAATCTACAATCGATATGGCGTACGACGTTGTTGTCATTGGCTCGGGTCCCGGCGGTTATGTTGCGGCGATCCGCGCTGCTCAGCTGGGCTTTAAAACTGCGATCATTGAAAAAGAAAGCCTCGGCGGGATCTGCCTGAACTGGGGCTGTATCCCTACCAAGGCGCTGCTCAAGAGCGCCCAGGTTTACGAATACATCAAGCACGCCAAGGACTTCGGCATCGAGGCGACGGGCCAGCACAATTTCGAGGCGGTCGTCAAGCGCAGCCGCGGTGTGGCCGACAAGATGAGCAAGGGCGTTCAGTTCCTCATGCGGAAAAATAAGATCGACGTGATCAACGGCTTCGGCAAGATCGTTTCCAAAGGAAAGATCGAGGTGACCGGTGCCGATAACGCGAAGCAAACAGTCGAAGCAAAGCATATCATCCTGGCCACCGGCGCCCGCGCCCGTCAGCTTCCCGCCATGCCCATCGACGGCAAGAAGATCATCGGCTACCGCGAAGCGATGGTCCTGCCACAGCAGCCTAAGAGCATGATCGTCGTCGGCAGCGGCGCGATCGGTTGCGAGTTCGGCTACTTCTATAACAGCATGGGCACCAAAGTGACCATCGTCGAGTTCCTCCCCGGCATCGTTCCTCTCGAGGATGCCGACATCTCCAAAGAGCTCGAGAAAAGCTTTAAGAAGCAAGGCATCGACGTGATGACGAACAGCGAGGTGACCCATGTCGATACGTCAGGAAACGGCGTTATCGCAACCATCAAAACGCAAAGCGGCGAAGTGAAGCTTGAGGCCGACGTGCTGCTGAGCGCGGTTGGTGTACAGTCCAACATTGAAGGCATCGGCCTTGAGGAAACAGGCATCAAAGCTGAGAAAGGAAAGATCCTTGTCGATAAATTTTACCAGACGAATGTGCCGGGTGTCTACGCCATCGGTGACTGTGTTCCCGGCCAGGCGCTGGCGCACGTTGCATCCCGCGAAGCCATTATTTGCGTGGAGAACATCGCCTACAATGAAAAGAAATTCGCACACCAGCCGGAAGCCCTCGATTATGCAAACGTTCCGGGCTGTACCTATTGCGTTCCGGAAGTCGCGTCCGTGGGCATGACCGAAAAACAAGCGAAAGATGCCGGCTACGAGCTGAAAGTGGGCAAGTTCCCGCTGAGCGCATCGGGCAAGGCATCGGCAGCGGGGCATACGGAGGGATTTGTCAAGGTCATCTTTGACGCCAAATACGGAGAATGGCTGGGTACGCATATGATCGGCTACAACGTCACGGAGATCATTGCCGAGACGGTGGTAGCGCGCAAGCTCGAAACCACTTACCACGAGGTCCTCAACAGCATTCACCCACACCCGACCATCTCGGAAAGCGTGAAAGACGCCATTGAGGTCGCCTACGGGGAAGCCATCCACCTGTAATAAAGTGGCTCTTCTTGAAAAGGATTGTGCACCCTGGCACAATCCTTTTTTATTGTCCGGAAACAGAATTTTCGCTCATCAAAACATAATTCGTCCGCAGGGGCGTTCTAACACTATGAAACGTTCGCTATCCCTCATCCTTTCCCTTACCATGGCAGTCGTTTCGCATGCGCAGGAAACAGCCCCGGCATTCACGCCGAACATCTCCATCAAATGGGCGCCGACCGGCCTGGTTGTCGGCAGCCTTAGCCTCCAAGGTGAGTACCGGTTCGACAGGAAGCATTCGCTGACGGCCAAGATCGGCATTCCCGTCAACGCAAAGCACAGCTTCGACTACCAGGGAGACAATGCGGATTTCGACATGAAAGCCACGTCTTTCCTGGCGGGGTTTCGAAACTATCTTTCCCGGAAGCGCGAGATGAGAGGCCTTTATCTCGAGCCTTTCTTTTCATACGTACACCATTCAGCGGAAGGCATTGCAAACAGCACGCTGAACGGCAAGCCGGTTCAATGGAATTTTACAAATGACTACAACGCCTTCGGTGTCGGCGCCCAGCTGGGAGCGCAGTTCTTTGTTGGCAAGCGCTTCGTGATCGACCTCTTCTTCCTGGGACCCGAGATCAATTCGGCGTCCAACAACTTCAAGGCTGTCGATGTCTCGGCAAACAATGCCATTCCCTGGACCTTCGTGGAATCGAGCGAGGCAGAGAAGGACATCCGCGACTTCATCAACCAATTTCCGTTCGTTAAGAACAAGGTGAACGTAAAAGTTGACAATATGTCCAAGACCGTCGCGGCGGATTTCAAGGGTGCGCTGCCCGGACTGCGCGCAGGCGTTTCGATCGGCTTCGCATTTTGACGAGCATGTTCCGATTCTATTATCGGATCGTAGAAGCATAAAAAAGAGGGCGACCGATCGCCCTCTTTTTTATGTCCGTTTTCAATCAACGTGGATACGTGTCAGTTTCCAAACACCTTCTTGAGGATGTCAGTGACGCGGGCGGCGGGGTCCTTCCGGATCTTTCCTTCTTCCAGAGCCACCTGGTAAAAAATACCGGCAAGCGCTTTCTCCGTAACATAGGCCGTGAGGTCGGTATTCACTTTCTCCTTGCTGAACTTATTATATGTGGTGAACACTGTGTTCCAGTACTTGGTGGCATCGACCTTTTTAAGCGCCGCCTCGATGGAGGGGCGAAAGGCTTCGGTGAGCGAGGTGGTGGTTCGTCCCTGCAGGTAGGTTGTAGCCGCGTTGTCGCTGCCTTTGAGAATGCCGATACCATCCTGGATCGTAATGCCCCTGATCGCGTTGATAAAGATCGGTGCCGCGCTCTTGGCGGCCTCTTCAGCCGCGCGGTTCATGGAAAGGATGGCGTTGTCAACCTGCTTTCCGAGCCCCATATTCCGGAGCGTTTGCTCTGCCTTCTGCGCTTCAGCTGGCATCAGGATCTTAATGGCCGCATCCTTGAAGAAGCCGTCAGCGGCGGATAGCTTTTGCGTTCCGTTCGTGGTGCCGACGCTCAGCGCTTCTTTGAGACCGCTGATGATATCCTCGTTTGAAAGCGATGTTCCTTTCGCCGCTCCGCTGACCTTTTCAAAAATTTTGGAAGCTGACGGTGTCTTGCCGGACGAGTCTTTCTCGGTGGCTTTTTTCATCAGGCCTTTCAAGCCCTGCGCGTGCCCGGCGCTCAAGGACGCCGCGAAAAATGAGAAGAGGAAAAGTTTTTTCATAGTACGGTTTATGCATCCGAAAATAAGCGCAAAGAACTTAACAACCCGTTAAATGTACATTTGTCAGCATGATCAGCATCTGGGAAAAGGAGACCTTCTTTGCACCGCAGGACGTGGTGATCGTTGGCAGTGGATTCGTCGGCTTATGGTCTGCCTACCACATCATGAAGAAGCACCCGCGTGCCCGCGTGACGATCCTGGACCGCGGGCTGATTCCCACGGGCGCGAGCACCCGAAACGCCGGGTTTGCCTGCTTTGGCAGCCTCAGCGAGCTGGTTGCCGACGCGGCTGCCATGGGCACCGACAAGATGCTGTCCATCCTTGAAATGCGGTTTAAGGGACTGGAGCGGATCCAAAAGGTGTTCCCCAAAAAGGAAATTGATTTCGAGCTATGCGGCGGCTATGAATTGTACGACGCCAACGCAAACGCAGGTTTGCTAGCCGACCAGATGGCCTACATCAACGCCCTGATCAAGCCGATAACCCGTCTCAAGAAAACCTTCCAGCCAGATGACAGCGCGATCAGGCGCTTCGGTTTCGGCGGTACTCGCTTCATCGTACGCAACAATCTCGAGGGTGCCCTTCATTCCGGCAAGCTCGTCAGGGCCCTGCTTCGCCTCGTGCAATCGATGGGCGCGCAGGTGCTGACCGGTATTGGCGTGACAGGCTTTGACACTGTCAACGGCCGCATCGAGCTGCAGCTTGACAAAGCTATTGCGCTCACCGCGTCAAGCATCCTGCTCTGTACCAATGCGTTTACCAAGGAACTGGCGCCGGAGCTCGATATCGTCCCCGCACGCGGCCAGGTCCTCCTCACCTCTCCCGTCGCGGGACTCCCCGTGACCGGCACGTTCCATGCGGAAGAAGGCTATTACTATTTCAGGAACCTGGGCAGCCGAATTCTGCTTGGCGGTGCGCGCCACAAAGCTTTTGCCAGTGAGGAAACGATGGACATGAGCACATCAGAAACGATCCAGGCCCACCTGCAGGCGTATCTAGACGAGGTCATCCTGCCGGGCTACCGGGGAATGTATACGATCGACCACCGCTGGAGCGGGATCATGGCAATGGGAAGTGAAAAATCGCCCATCGTCCGGGAGCTTTCCCCGGGCGTTTACTGCGCTGTCCGCATGAGCGGCATGGGCGTCGCCCTCGCTCCCGTCGTTTCACGGGAGATCGCGCGCAGCCTGCTCTAAGTTAATTCTTGATAAACGTGAACGACAAACGGCGATCGCCGGCCTGCCCCCGCAGCAGGTAAACGCCGGGTAGCAACGCCGACACGTCGATGGACTGCAGGCGCGAACGGATCACCGTTCTTTGGAGCAGCCCGCCCGTTACACTCGTCAGGCGGAGCTCCGTTCCGATCCACTCGGCCTCGCCGCCGGTATTGACCGTGATAAACGAGGTCGCGGGGTTCGGGTATACAGACAGGGGTTTTACAGATGTCGCCACGGGCACCACCGCTGTCCGAACACCTGTATTCCATGGCTTCGAAAGACCGGTGCTTTTCAGGAACGACTCCTTGGGACCCCCCGGCGCGAACGAGTTTCTCATGCGGAGCTTCTGCCCGTTTGTGAACAGGTTCATGCAGGCATCGCTGGTGAAATCCATATAGTTCATATACATATCGCCGGCCTGCCCGTTGTTGCACGAGCTGCGGAAGCCATTGGGACAGCCAGCAGTGAAATTTCCCTGCGGCGGTGTGTCGTCGACCCCATCGTTGCCGCAGTAAGAATCCCCCCAGATATGCCGAAGTCCAAGCCAGTGGCCAACCTCGTGAACGACGGTGCGCCCAAGGTTATAGGGCTCACGAACACCGATCGTTCCAAACACGGAGGGCGTGATGACAAGGCCGTCACGATCGGTTGGACCACCTGGTGCGCTTGCATAACCGATGATGCGGCGCATTTGGCCGACCCAGATATTCAGATAGCTTTTTGGATCCCACGCATCGTCGCCTCCGGCGGACGTGAACTTGATGCGGTCGTCGTTGGACCATTCGCCCACTGTTGTGAATTTGCGAACGATGCCGGTTGTTTGATACCCTTCGGGGTCTGAACTTGCCAGGACGAACTCAATGGCGACATCCGCTGCGATGCCGCGAAAACGTGCAGGCGTATTGACCGTGTCGGAGTTATCGCGGCGAAAATCGCGGTTGAGCGATGCGATCTGCGACCGGACCTGCTCGTCAGAAATATTTTGAAGGGAGGAACTGTAAAGCACATGGACGACGACGGGAATACGGATCACCATGTCGCTGGAATTGCCTGTCGACCGTCCCATTGCTGAAGGACGTTCGAGCGCCGACTCGGCGTCATCCATGGCCCGTGCAATCACGGGGCTGGACAACCGGAGAGATTCGGTGTATGTATGGGACGCGCATTCGCGTTGTGCAGCAGAAGCAAGGGAGACAAAGGCAGAAAGACAAAAAAGAAAAATCCTCATTCGTGATAATTGGGCATAGAAGTACGGTTTGAATTGTTCAAAAAATATTGGATACGGCAATCTGGATAAGGATCGACCCTTCGGTAGGAAATTGGAAGATTGAATGGTGAGGATATCAGGCGAACGGCCTTTGACAGGATAGGGAAGTGACGCAAAGATAACTCCACGTTTCAGAATACAAAACAAATACCGGTTTGTTTCGGGGCAGTTTTCGACGATGTTCTATTTTTGGCCGATGAAATTCCTTGCCGGTCTTTTTTTGTTGTGTGCAATTTGCGTGAGCTGCGGAAATGACGACACAAGTGCCGATCCCGGAACGGACACGTCGACAGGTACGCCCGCAACCGCCCCATCGATCGCCCACCAGGTGACCGCGGCATACCCCCACGATACATCTTCATTCACCGAAGGACTTCTATTCTACAATGGCCAGCTCCTTGAAAGTGGCGGCAATTACGGACGTTCAAAGATCTTCCTGTATGACCTGAAGACGGGCCGCCAGTCACACACGACGCCCGTCGACGCAAAATTTTTCGGAGAGGGAACCTGTGTGTTCCGCGATACGATCTACCAGATGACATGGAAAGAAAAAACGGTGCTCGTCTACGATAAAAACCTGCGCAAGATCAAAGAGCTGCCGCTCCCCATCGATGGCTGGGGACTCACCACCGACGGTGCAAGCTTCATTGCCAGCGACGGCAGCAGCAACCTCAATTTCTTCGATCCATCAACGTTTCGATTGTTGCGCACGCAGGGCGTGACCGAGAACGGAATGCCGATCTCAAACATCAACGAGCTTGAGTATGTCGACGGTGTACTGTATGCGAACCAGTGGCAGACTAATTATATCCTTCGCATCGACCCGGCAAGCGGCCGCGTCACGGGTCGCCTCGACTTGTCCGATCTCGATCAGCGCGCCCACGCTAAAAATCCGCAAGCCGACGTCCTCAACGGGATCGCCTATGACCCATCAACGAAAAAGCTTTATGTAACCGGCAAGAACTGGCCGGAGATCTACGAGCTGCAGGTCAGCCCCGCTCCTGCTCAATGATATAGGTCAGCGAACTGCAGCGGTCATGATCCGCAGTGGCCTTGAGGTTGGACCGAATCCCCGCAAGGGACGCACCGATCCAGTTCGTTTTCCCGTTTTTATACTGGCTGCTCAGCATGCTGATGTAGAAGCTGTCGAACCACATTGGCTTCTTTGCAATGACACGAAGCCCGTGTCGCTCCATCAGCATTGTCAACGCCCGCGGCGTGAAGTGATACAGGTGGCGCGGCACATCGTAGGCAGCCCAGTTTTGGCCGTAGATCGCCTCGTCCTGTGAGGTGTAGTTGGGCACGGCAACCATCAGCTTTCCACCGGGCTTTAGCAGTTTCCTCAGCTGTGCCACGGTGCCGTGGAGCTCGTGTACATGCTCAAGAACATGCCACAGTGTGATCGCATCAAACGAGGCTGGTGGAAGGTCCTGCAGCATCGATGCCTCCAGCGGCTCAACGCGGTATAGCTCCCGGGCCACGCGGCGCGCGTCGGCATCCGGCTCAAGGCCGGTGACCTGCCATCCCTCTTTTTTCATCGCATTCAGAAACGCGCCCGTCCCGCATCCAACGTCGAGAAGGCGGCCGGTGGAGAGACCCGTAGCGGCTGCAATCGTCGACGCTTTTTGCTTCAGTGTCAGGGCGCGTACTTTTTGATAGAGATTATTGATCAGGCCCTTGCTGGTATTGGTGTGCGAGATATACGATTCGGCCTTGTAGTATGGCCCGATATCGGTGGCATCGGGCACATCCTGCGTGAAGCGCAGTGTGCAATCGCCGCATTGCCAGACGGCGAATTCCTTTCCGCTGACCGTATGATCCCTGACCACCAGCCGCGGTTCGATCGACGTTGATGAACAGACAGGGCAATGAGAATAATGAACGTTTGGCATGCGCTGCAAAGTAAAGGGAAACGGCCTAAAGTGCCGGCAGGGCTCAGTTAGCCGGGTATTGCAGCCCGGTAGCAGGAAGGAGCGAGCCCTGTCGATAGACCCAGTATGCCACGAACAGAATAGCGAGCACAACGAGCAGCCACGCGATCCATACGAAGGTCCGTGTCCGCGCGACAGGCGTCACCTCCTCCTGCCGGAAGCTCGATCTCACCTGGTCTTCGCCGCGGCGCACCACGTGCATCGCATCGTCGCGGATCACCTTTTGTGCCGGTACGGGCGCCAACTGTATCAAGGCAGGTCGGAGCACGACCTTGTTGCCTTCGAGCTGCAGGATGCCCAGCCCGCCCCAGGAAACCGCTTCCTGCTGAAGGGAGCTTCGCAGCCCGTTACCGAATGCATACAGTCGGTTCTTCACATCGTCCGCGCCAACCTGCAGCTCCCTGGCCAGGAAGCCGAGTTGCGCCTCCGGAAGGTCGGCGGCTTCATGGTAGACCATTCGCGTTGCGGGCGGAAGGATCACCTTCTCGCCGAAGTCGAACCGGGCCGGCTCCTCCTCGATCGTAAAGGATCCGATCGATGGAATGGAAAGATGCCTGTAATGAAGAAGGTATTTGGTGAGCGGCTGGAACACTATTTTTTGCTTTGGGCAAACGAAAATACGACTCCGCCGAGGAAGTTGAAGCCGTAGGACGGATATTGTTTCCAGCGCTCGTACTGGTTGTTCAGGATATTATTGAACTGTGCCCAGAGCTTCACGTTTTTCACGACCGCGAACTCGAGACCTGCGCTGAGGTCGAGGGCGCCGGGCAGCTTGCCGCTTCCTTCAGCCTTGGTCCGATACCATGGCGACGAGAATGCATACAGGTCGCTTTTCAGGTACAGGTCCTTGAGGATCTGCAGGCGGATGTTCGTCGTGAATTCGATCGGGAGCAGGCCCCATGGCTTATCATACACGTCGACACCGGCGTATTTGTTGACGGTCAGGCCGGTCTTCAGCGAGAAGGTCTCCCCCACGGTGTAGCCAAGCTCACCGTGAACGTTGATGGCTTTCAACTCCGGCTCGTAGACAACCTGGAAGGACTTGCCCGAAACCGTGTCGTTGAGAAACAACGGCTGGTTTGTAAACTTGTTCACACCCGCCTTTACCTGGTAGCTGAAATGGTCCGTCAGCGAGCCCTTCAGCCCGGCATAGACCTCTTCGATCCGGGAGTTGTTGATGGCGCTCGGGGCCCAGATCCAGGGATTATAAGAGGCAAGGGACTGGAACGAATTGATCCGGACATGACCGATCCAGCCAGCCATCAGCGTCAGGCGGTGATCGGCCGAGCTCAGCTCCCCCATCACGTTCGGGAACATGCGAAACGCACCATTTTCCCAGGTAGGCTTGATACCGGCCTGGATGTAGAGGCCAGTCGTCTTTACAAAAAGGGAGGGAGCAACCGTAAAGTAATTGCTCTGCTCATTTCGCTTGGTATTCGGGCTATACGAAGTGAGCCCGCCCTCGAGCGCCAGTTCCGCCTCGAAGCGCCCGCTGAACGTCTTCCGAACCGGGAGATTGATATAAGAATTGGTCTCCCGGTTGGACGGGTAGCCGCCGAATACCTCAACCCGGACCTCGGGTGAATACGAGATGCCGAGCTCGGTCCTGTTAATGTTCCGCAGGCTCAATCGGGAGCGCATCGTATAATAATTCACCTTCAGCGAATCTGCCGGAAACACAAGTGACGTTGGCATAGAACCGTATTTTTTGTACGACTCGTCCTGGACGCCGAAACGCCCGCTGAATTCCATGTTCTGGCCGGTGCGCACGAAGCCATTCAGCTCCACTTTTGTATCGCTGACGCTTTGATTCTTGTTGGTTCCCTGCGAGGATATATGCTGACCATAAATGTTCAGGCCTGCGTTGCGGCCATCGCCGATAGACAGGCCGGCCTCGATGTACGGCGTTTTTTGCGTTCCGTAGCCAAGCTTCGCATAGTTCCAGGTATCCCATTTTCCGCCCGTATCGACCGAGAGCGCCATCGGCTTGAGGGTCCCTGGCTGGTAGGCAAACTGGAGGTTCTGCGTCGGGATCGCGTACTGGAGGCGGGGCCTTGCCGTATCCGATGCCGGTGGCGTGGCTCCGAAATTGATCTTGGCAGCTTCCTTCAAGGTCGGCTTGAACGCCGATGTAACGGTCACCTGTCGCTTCCGCGTTGTATCCTGCGCGCGAACGACGGTAAGCGAGATGAAAGAAAGGACGATAAGGAATGAGGTTCGCATGATTCGTTTCTTGTTGATTAGTTACCCACCTTGCTGTTTTGCGCTTCCGCAGCGGTTGCGTCCGCCAGCTTGCGCTGTGCTTCGCCCTTCAACTCCGCGTTGAGGCTGTTCTCCACGACGCTCTGGTAGGTGGCCTTTGCGTTGAAATAATCCTTTTCACGGAAGTACACGTCCCCCAGAAGAATGTATGCCTTTGTCACCCAGAAATCGTAGGATCCCGACTTGTTGATCACCTCGAAAGCCGCCTTCTCTGCGTCTTTCAGACGGTCGAGCGACAAGTGGCTGTTGGCGATCTCGTAGCGTGCTTCCGCGGCAAGAGCCCCTTTGTTGACAGCCACGACATTTCGGAAGGATGCGATCGCGACATCGTATTGGCCGGCAATCTGTGCCGACTTCCCGATCGTCATGTTGGCAAGGGACTTGTCGTCCGCGCTGCTGCCTTTCTGTGCCACCAGGTCCTTTGCATTCTCTGCGGCTGCCGCCCATTTCTGCTGCTGGTACTGGCTGCGCAACAGGCCGCGCATCGCCTCGAGACGCGTTTCCTGGTTAGCCGTCAGCCCTTTCAGCTGCGCGAAAAATCCCTCAGCAGCGGCATAGTTCTTCAACTCGAAAAAGTTGACGCGTGCAGCTGCCAGCACGGAGCGCTCGGCAAAAGCATTGGGGGCTCGCTCAGCAACGGCTTCGTAATGATCGAGGGCGCGTGCCCAGTCTTTCCGCGCATAATAGATCTCGGCTGAATTGAAATGCGCTTCAAGAGCATACGTGCCGGTTGAAAAGCGATGGAGGTAGGACTCGAACGATGCCAGCGCCGCGGCCGTATTACCGTTTTCATATTGAAGGTCCGCCGCGGCGAATGTCAGAGAGTCTTCAGCGCTCACAGACAGGGGCTTGCCGGCACGCCGCGCAGCTTCCGCGTATTCGCTTGTACGTCCCTGCTCAACATAAATGCCGCGCAGGTTGTCAAGAGCATCGTCGGCCTCGTCTGAGGACGGATACTGGTTGAGGATCTGGTTGAACTGCACGATCGCCTGGTCATTGTTATGAAGGTTGTAATAGGCGATACCGGCTTTCAGGTATGCCTGCGGCTTCATCGTGTTGTTGCCTGTCGATCTTGTGATCGCCGACAGGTACGGGATTGCTTCTGCGAAGCGCTCCTGCGCCAGGTAGGTATTGGCAATCTCCATATTGGCGTCCGTAACAAGCGAGGAGCCTGGAAATTTCCGGATCAGGTTCGCCATCAGCGTGATCTTTTCCGTGCTGTTCGAGATCCCCGCGATCATTGCCTTCTGGTACGTGGCATAATCCTCGGCTGGCCAGGAATACCTGATCACGTTGTCATACATCGTCCGCGCCTGTGCATAGCTTTTCTCCATGAAATAGGTATCGGCCGTGCGGATATAGGCGTCCTGCGTCAATGGGTCGGAGCTCAGTGAAACCGAACGGGCAAGCGGCTCGAAGAAGCCCTGCGCCACCTTGTAATTCTCTTTGCGGTAGTAGGTATAGCCGAGATTGTACCGGACGCTTTTTTCATTCACTTCCCCGTTGGATGGCGCGCCCGCATTGAGGTACGCGTAGTAGTAGCGGATCGCATCGTCCACACGATTTGAGCGATAGGCAAGCTCGCCCTTCCAGAAATTGACGAACGGCAGCACCGCAGCATTATTTGGATCGCGGAGCGCACGGTCGAGAAGCGAGTTGGCTTCGTCGAGGCGGCCGTCATTGATCAATTCTGTTGCCCGCCCATAAAGGATGCGGGGATAAAGCTTGCGCGTATTTGCCGTCGGGACCTTCAGGCTTTCCAGAAGACTGAGTGCGTCGCGGTAATTGTTTGTGTTGGCCAGGGCACCGACGAGAAGCTCGGTTGCTTCGTCGGTGTACGTCGAGTTGGGATAGTCGTTCAGGAAAGAGCGGAGGTTCTTCAGTGCTTCGTCCTGGTAGCCGAGCTCGTAGGAAAGCTTCGCGTAATTAAACCTCGAGATCTCGCGCTGGGACGCATTGCTGTTGTTGACAGAGCTGAACAGGAACGCGTTTCGGGCCGCCGGCTTCTGTCCTGTCTTCAGGTAGGAGTCGCCGAGCAGGTACATTGCGTGTTGGCTAAGCGAGTCTTCCTTTCCGCTCAGCTGCTTGAATCCTTCAATGGCCTGGGTATAGTTCGCTGCCTGGTAGTAAGAATAGGACAGCTCGTAGAGGTCTTCGCGACGGACCTTGTCGGACCGTTGTACGTAGTCCTGCAGGTACGGGAGCGCCTTCGCATATTCCTTTCGCTCAAAATAAGCATGGCCCAGAAGCTGCTTCAGCTCGAGGTCGTATTGCTTTGCCTTGCCTTGCTGGATCTTGGCCTCGGCATACTTGATGGCCTGGTCCTTCTGGCCCTGCACGTAGTAGATCTGGGCGATATAATAGGGTACGATGTTCTCATAAGACGGCTCGTTCTCGACAACGCGGAAGGCATCGAGCGCGTCGCGGTAGGACCTGTCGCGGAACGCAATAAAGCCATAATAATAGTTGGCGTCGATCGAGTTCGGGTCCGTCCTGTCCCGACGGATATCATCAAGCAGAGGCTTCGCCTGCGCGAATTGTTTCTGCGTGAAATAGGAATAGCCTTGGTGAAATTTCATGTCTGCCAGCTCGCGCTTATTGAGGTTGGCTGCGCCCACGGCCTCGTATCGCTCGAGCGCTTCTGAAAAACGCTGTTGACGGAAATAGTATTCGGCAAGTCCGAAATTCATCTGCTGAACGCGCGCGTTGTTCTTGGTGATCTCGATGTACTGCTTGGCATCGTATTCAGCACGCGTCTCATTCTGCATCAGGGCCGACGCGGTGGTGTAGTAGTCGATGTCCTCCGCAGCGATCGCGTTGTTGAGGCGATCGGTCTCCCGGATGGATGCCTGCAGTTCCTTAAAGAGCGGGTAAGCTAGGTTGTAATATCCTTTCTGGAAATACTCCTGGGCAAGAAGATAACGTTGGTCGGGGTCGCGGTAAACAGCGGCAAGCTGCGCAAATGAAAAAGTAGACAGGGAAAGGACGGTTGCGAGCAGATAGAGTTTCTTCATGGGTTTCCTTTTGCCGTGCGTATCGAATAACGTTGTAAAGTTTGAAATTATTTTGACCCGGACCAAACATCATTCCAACAGAAGGGCTTGCGCCACGGCGGACGGGACGTTTAACAAAAGATTCGTAGCGCATGCATTTGCATACCGAACCGATTTGTTCTGTAACATTGTCCCTCAATCACCAATTCCAATGAGAAAGATCTTTAGCACACGCACCTCAGACTCGGCTTTTTCCTTCGCCACTCTCCTGCTTCGTCTTGGCGCAGGTTCCCTGATGATGATCGATCACGGTCTGGACAAGCTGATGCACTTTTCACAAAAATCCGGGTCGTTCGCAGACCCATTCCATACAGGCTCAACGACGGCCCTGGCAATGACCGTCTTCGCCGAGTTCTTCTGCGCCGCCTTCATCGTGCTTGGCCTCTTCACGCGCCTGGCCTGCATTCCGTTGATCATCGCCATGTCTGTGGCGCTGTTCTATGCGCACAAAGGCGAGTTCTTCGGAGCTGGCGAAAGCGCCGGGCTTTACCTTGTTTGTTTTCTTGCCATCCTGTTCTTCGGACCAGGCAAAGCCAGCATCGACCGCTTCATCGGGAAATGATCAGACACGGTGCCAATCGGCGCGCCATGATTTGATCGCGCTCTTGATGTCCTTGGAAGACATGCCTTCACTGACAGCACGGTCTGCCAGGGCAGGGAGCTCCTCATCGGACGCAAAGCGCAGCGCGATCACCTGCCCGTAGCCAAGGCGCGCATCAAGACGTTTCCCGGTCAGGATATAGTAGCGAAGTGATTCCTCCGCCCGGATCGCACGGTCCTGGGCCTTGAGCGCGAATGTGCGTGCGTGAATGTAGAGGCTGAGAAGGATCAGCGAGATCAGAACGATCAGCGACGCATTATACCGCTCTGTGTCTCCCGCCACGATCAGGTGGCGAATGGATCCGATCAGCAAGGCAAGAAGGGCGAGGCCGGTAAGAATATGGTACATCGGGACGATCCGCGTGTGGTTGCCCACGTGCTGCTCTTTCATAAACGTTGGTTTGGTTGCGCGCAAAGTACGCTTATTTCAAAAGGTCGAGAACAGCATACATTTTTTTGACGAGAAGCGATGCCGATCCATTATAGTTGTTAACCAGGAAGGAAAAAATATAGGGTGTTCCATCCGATGCGACGTGGTAACCGCAAAAGCCCTTGACGCCGTTGATGGTACCACTTTTCATCTTCATGCCATTGTACTCGGGGAAGCCGGCGTAATAGCCGTTGAACCACGGCCGTGACTGTGCGTACCGAAGCACCTGGACCTGCGCGTGCGTCGTCACACGGTTGAGCGGCGACAGGCCCGAACCATCTTCCATCTTTAGCTCAACGGGGTCGATGCCTCTCTCCTTCCAGAAGCGCTGCATTTGCTTCGTGCCTTCATCTGTCGTGCCGACGCCGGTTCTGTTGTAGCCGATCGTTCTGGCCAGCGCCTCCCCATACAGGTTGATGCTGCGCCGAAGGAACCAATACACCAGACTATCAAGCGGCGGGGATACATGCGTGTAAAGGATCGTAGTATCACCCGTGATCTTCCTGTCTCTTTTGACCGGGTGCGATGGAATCCCAAGAAGACCGGCAAACTCACGCTCCGGGTTTGGAAGGGCGGCCGAGATCGTGAAGGATGTTTCACCTACCGGGATCGTTCCACGGACAATGCCGCTGTCCATCGTGAGGGGATAATACACATAGGACTGGTCGCCGGAACCTTTGGCTGCCGCCGTGGCGACGGAGCGCAAGCCGAGCGTCCGTAATCGAGGCCTTGTGGATGCAATGCTGACAGGACTGCCGATGGCCGGCCCACTTTTGAGAAGGATGTCGAACTGGTTCTCGCGCCAGTTGAATGCAGACGCGCCGGCGCCATAATAGTTCCCGATGTCCTGCCACATCCACCCGTCGGGGATACGCTCCCCTTCCCATCCGCGGTCATCAATCATGAGGGAAGCGGGCCGCACACCGGCTTGACGCCAGCTTGCCGTGAAAGCCGCCAGGACTGTCGAATCCGTTGTGCCCGGCCATCGCCAGCTTCCAAGGCTCGGGTCGCCGGACGGCTTCAGGTAGAGGATGGAGCCTGGACCTCGCCCGATCGTTCCAATGCTGGTGCGGTAGCGAAAATCCGTACCGAGCAGCTCGTAAGCGCTGGCAGCGGTCACAACTTTCAGTGTTGATGCAGTGGCCAGGCCTGTCATGGCATTTTTCTCAAAGACGACCACGCCCGTGCGGCCGTCGATCACATAGAGCGAGCTGATCGCGCTGCGCAGCTGCGAGTCGGCCTCGAACCGGGCAAACGCGGTCGCGAGGCGGGCTGACGTGGGTTGGGCAAGGGCCGCCGTTGCTGACAGAAGCGTGGAGAAAAGGAAGGAATATCGTTTCATATCGGGCATTACATTGCACTAAAAATAGGCGCTATCCATGAAAGAAGTGACGGCTACCATCATTACGATCGGCGACGAGCTGCTGATCGGCCAGACGATCGACACCAACAGCGCGTTTATCGGGCAGGAGCTGACTAAAGCCGGGATCTGGCTGAAGCGCCGGGTCGCCGTGGGTGATGTGCGCGAGGAGATCCTCGATGCGCTTGCCCAGCAAAGCCGCGACAACGACATCATCCTCGTCACAGGCGGCCTCGGCCCCACTGCGGATGACATCACCAAGCCCGCCCTCTGCGCCTATTTCGGCGCCTCGCTCGTTGTTCACGAAGGTGCTTTGCAAAATGTAACGGACATCTTCAACCGGCTCGGAAAACCAGTGACCGACCGCAACAGGCGCCAGGCGGAAGTGCCCGACTCGTGCACCGTCCTGCCCAATCAGCGCGGGACTGCGCCGGGGCTCTGGTTTGAAAAAGACGGGGTCGTGTATGTTGCGATGCCAGGCGTTCCCCACGAAATGAAAGGCCTCCTCCTGGATCGTGTTCTTCCAAAGATCCGCGAGCGGTTTACACTGCCTGCGATCGCCCACCGCACCCTGCTTATTGCCGGAAAGGGAGAATCAGAGATTGCCGAGATCCTCGAAAATTTTGAGGGCAGCCTTCCTCCTTCGATCAAGCTCGCGTACCTGCCCGCCTACGGCATGGTGCGGCTGCGTCTGACCGGTAAGGGAGACGAACAATCCAGCCTTGAAGCCGCGGTGGCGGCACGGTTCGACCTGCTGAAAGGCCTTGTTGCAGAATGGATGGTGGCCGACGAAGATATCAGCCTGCCGGAAGCGGTGAGCAGGCTGCTGAAAAGCAAGGGCAGAACCCTGGCGACGGCTGAAAGCTGTACTGGTGGCGCCATCGCGCAAATGTTCACAGCCCGGCCCGGCGCATCGGCGCTGTACAATGGGGGCGTCGTTTCCTACTCGAATGAAGCCAAGCAGGACCTGCTGAATGTCTCAGCTGCGACCCTGGCAAGCAACGGAGCGGTCAGCGAGGCCACGGTCCTGGAAATGGCCAGGGGCGCGCGTCATGCGTTGCGAACCGACTATGCTGTTGCAACGTCCGGCATCATGGGACCTGATGGCGGCTCGCCGGAAAAGCCGGTCGGCACCGTATGGATCGCCGTCGCCGGTGCGGCCGAAGCACGCGCGCAAAAATTCAGCTTCCGATTCGACCGGGCGCGTAACATCGAGCTCACGGCACACAACGCCCTGAACTTCCTGCGTCGCTTTGTTTTGGAGATGGAGGGAGAATAAGAAGCGATTCACAGTCCAATGCTTATTTTTGGCGGGCAAAAAAGCCCCGCAGCGAACCGGACGTACACGTGTGCGACGCAACGGAAGCCGAATTGAAAAACGATTGCTGATTAAACAAAACGTATGGCTACAGTTGATTTAGTTATGCCGAAAATGGGCGAAAGCATCATGGAGGCAACGATCTTGAAATGGCATAAAGGACCGGGCGACACCGTGAACATGGACGAGACCCTTCTCGAGATCGCAACAGACAAGGTCGACAGTGAAGTGCCGTCAACGGCGGCCGGCGTGATCGACGAAGTCCTATTCAAAGTAAATGACGTGGTTCCCATCGGAACCGTCATCGCGCGCATCCGTACGGGTGGAGAAGCAGGCACGCCGGCCCCGAAGCCGGCAGAAGCACGGCAACCCGACACCGCTCAGGCCCCTGCTGCAGCGCCGGCCCACGAGGCACCCGCAGCGCCCGCCGCCGCACAGTCCTCCGGCAACCGCTTCTACTCCCCCCTCGTGCTGAATATCGCCGCCCAGGAAGGCGTAAGCATGACCGACCTCGAGTCGATGCCGGGTACCGGCAACGAGGGCCGCGTCACGAAAAAAGACATCCTTCAATTCGTTGCCGACCGGAAGGCAGGCAAGACCCAGGCCGCACCGGCCGCACCGCAGCAGGCGCCCGCTTCCAACCAGCCCATGGTGATCCCGATGAATAAGGTGGAGCAGAATGCTGCACCGGCACAGTACAGGGGCAACGTGGAAATCATCGAGATGGACCGCATGCGCAAGCTGATCGCCGACCACATGGTGCGCAGCAAGCATACCTCGCCCCACGTCACCTCCTTCACCGAAGCCGATGTCACGAACCTTGTTCTGTGGCGTGACCGTGCAAAAAAAGAATTTGAAAAGCGCGAGGGTACGAAGATCACGTTCACGCCGCTGTTCGTGGAAGCGATCGTTCGGTGCATCAAGAAATTCCCGCTGATCAACAGCTCCCTCGACGGAACGAATATCATTGTCAAGAAGGACATCAATATCGGGATGGCAACGGCCCTCCCATCGGGTAACCTGATCGTGCCGGTGATCCGCAATGCCGATCAGCTCAACCTCGTCGGGCTGGCAAAGCAGGTGAACGGCCTTGCCGATGCCGCGCGCAACAACAAGCTCAAGCCCGAAGACATTGCCGATGGCACGTTCACGCTCACCAATGTCGGAACCTTTGGCAGCCTGATGGGCACGCCGATCATCAACCAGCCACAGGTAGCCATCCTCGCTGTCGGCGCGATCAAGAAGCGCCCTGTCGTGATCGAAACGCCACACGGCGACAGCATCGCCATCCGCCACATGATGTACCTGTCCATGAGCTACGACCACCGCATTGTGGACGGCAGTCTCGGTGCGACATTTCTCACGGCGGTTGCCAACGAGCTGGAGAATTTCAACCCGAACCGCGAATTCTAACAAGATCAAAGAGAATAAAAAAAGCTTCCCGCGGGAAGCTTTTTTTATTGGCCGAAACGGCTTCGAACCATGCTGAATTTCTTTCCTTTCCGTGTGATGGTGAACAGGTCGCCGAACTGGCTGTCCGGCAGGTCGGTCAGTTCCGGGCGACCGAGGAAGCGGTTCACGATATCATCGACTGTATTGCTGTGACCGACGATGAGCGCACTGCCGCGCCCGCGCCCCTTCACATAGGTAACAAAGCTCGTATCCCGCGGATCGTATGTTTCAATGGCCGCCCCGATGGCGTCTGCGAGAGGTTTTGCCGTTGATTTTGTGCGGATGGTATTGGTCGAGTAGATATACTGGATATGCTTATTCTTCAGCGCGTCGCGGAGGGCGGCAGCCCGCGCGGCTCCCGCTGCTGACAGCGGCACGTCGGACGACATATTGGCTGCCTGCGATTCCTTCTCGGCGTGCCGCACCACGTAATAGGTTGTTGTGGAGCAGGAGGAGGCCAGAAGGGCCAGACTGAGTAGGAATTTGTACATGCAGTTCGGGTTTAACGTTTTAAAGATAAACAGGTATGCGGTTTGAATGGTCTCTTTTGTAAATTAGGCGTGAGCTTCTTCCGGGTCGGGTACCCGTGCCGTGGAAGCCGCACCAGTAAACCGCATCGTCTATGAAACAACTTTCCGAAACCTGGTTCGCCGAGGGCTTCATCGATTTCGAGCTCAAGAAATACACCGTGCTCGCCTACCTCCAGGAAACGAACCGCTACTTCGACGCGAACAAATTGTATCCGCAGCTGGCAGATCTTGTCTTCCACTACAACAACCTTGTCGCCTTTCGCGAGAACAAGAAATACCTGCAGGAACACTTTCCGAAAAAGCTGACCGGCATCCAGATCGAGAAGCTCCAGGGGCTTTACGAACAGATGATCGAAGATGACGAGGTAATGCAGGAGCTCGAAGAGATCATCCAGTTTGCATCCGAAAAAATGAAAACGACCCTGTCGAACGGTGCCGAGATCTACGAGTTCGTCGAAGAGCAGCTGACGATCACCCCGGTGGGACTCGTGCCGCTCGATGTACAGGAAGGCTATTTTTTCCTGAGCTCGGGATCGTCCGCAGACACACGTGTCTACCAGTACCGCCTTTCCTTTTTTGAAAAGCATGACGAGCGCTACCGCAGCATCCGTACCACGTATGTCGACCTCACCAGGCGCAGCCTTTCCAACACGTACGAGAACATCAAGTACCACCTGCTCCGCGCCCAGGGCGGCATGAGCAATCCTGCCGTATACAGCATTGAAACGGGTCTCAGCTTCCCTGTCGATGAAACGCTGCTGCCCATTGCGAAGCGAAGCCTGGTGAAATTCATTTCTGCGCCGGCCACGCAATAAAAAAGGCCGGCATGATGCCGGCCTTTTAAAGATCACCTGGGGACCCTATTTTTTGATCTTGATCGAAGACAGGAACCTTTCGCGCGTCTCCGCCTTTGGCTTTTCCTTCTTCTCGAAAAAGCTCAGCGTGTACAGCTTGCCGCCCACGAAGATATTCCGGGTGTACATCGTTCCGTACTGGCTGTCGGGGCCCATATTGATCGTGTATTCGAAGCAGGGGTAGCCTTGCTCCATGGTATTTTTCTCGGCGATGACCTTTCCGCCATTGATCTGGGCGACCATGCTGTTGCGGAAATTCTCGAACGCCGCCTCGCCTTTCATCTCTTCGGCAATCTGCTCGGCGGTCACGCCCATTTTTTCGAAGTCGATGATCATGCTCATACAGCGTGCGTCGGTGCCGATGTCGAGGATCTTCACATCGTTGCCTTTCATGTCGGTATCCGTTGGCTTTTCAGGGAAACTGACGGTAACATGGTCGTCCAGCTGGACATTGACCCAGTCGATGGTGGCAAAAGCAAAAAGAGGCAGGAGGAAGCAGAGAAGCAGTTGTTTTTTCATGATGTATTATTTAAACAGTTGGGGTTGCCCGCTACAGACGGGACCGGGATTAAAATGGTTGGATGGCCGCACGGTGCTTTTTTTATTGGGCAGTTCCGAGGCCCCAGTCAATACCCTTACGGACCGCCGGGACGCCCTCGGTGATCCATGTGGGAGGCTTCTCGCCTTTCAGGAGCCAGTCGAAATATTGCTGTTCGCGTACCTGGATGTCCTTCCGGTTGCGGCGCTCAACAAGGTTATGTGCTTCGCCGTTATAATTCAGCAGCCACACCGGCTTGTTCAGCCGGCGCATGGCGGTGAAGAACTCGATCCCCTGGTACCAGGGCACGGCGCCATCGGCATCGTTGCTCATGATCACCAGCGGTGTCTTTACTTTCTGGAGGTGGAAAAAGGGTGAGTTCTCGAGGTAGAGATCGGGGCGCTCCCAGGGCGTTGCGCCGATCCGGCTCTGGCCTTTCTCGTACTGGAACTGCCTGTTATTACCACTCTCCCACCGGATGCCTCCATACGCGCTGAACATATTCACGACGGGAGCACCTGCCCAGGCGGCTTTGAACATATCCGTTGCCGTGATCAGGTAAGCGACCTGGTAGCCACCCCAGCTCTGGCCCTGGATGCCGATATTTTTGGCATCCACCCATTTATTCTTGGACAGGGCCTGCGCTCCGCTCACGACATAGGTCACTGCGTCTTTGCCGGGATGACCTTTCGTATAGCTGATGTCCGGCGCAAACACAAGGTAGCCGCGACTGACAAAGAACGGGATATTGAGTCGACTCGGTGTCGGCGATGGCGCGGAGTAGCTGTACAGCCCATCCGTCAGCTTTTCGTAGAAATAGATGATCATCGGGTATTTCTTCGACGGGTCGAAATCTTCAGGCTTGTACAGGATACCCTCGGCAGGCTTGCCGTTCGAGGCGGTCCATTTATACAGTTCGGCAGTGCCCCAGTTATAAGTTGCCTGCTGGGGGTTGATGGACGTCAGCTTCCCTGCATTTGCATTGCCAACCACATTCCATGCTTCGGTTGATTGCGTCGAATCGAGGTAGGGCGATATCCACAGGTCCGGCGCATGTGAATAGTCTTCCCAGGTGAAGATGTATTTCTTTTCATCACGTGCTTTTTGGAACGAGTTGAACCCGTACTTGCTGATCTGGAGAACGTCCACCATGGAACCGGCGGTACCTGCAGGCTGCATGCCGATGCCGTTCTCTTTCGTTGACTGCTTCGCGCGGCGGAAATAAAGGTCCTGGCCGCCGGAGATGAAACGCTCGTCGGGATCAAGCCTGATGTAGCGGTTCGAGACCTTTTCCTTGCGTCCCGAGGTGATCGCCACCGGCGCGCGAACCCCCATGGGATCGACCTTCCAGGCATCATACCGATCGTAGATATACACTGCCGAATCACCGGCATGCCAGGCCATGACACCATAAGGGTTCGGATCGTCCGGGGTATCGTTCTCCTCGTTATACAGCGGTACCTTGATGCCGGCAGTAACGGTGCGAAGCGCTGACCCGTCCCATGCGAGGTAGTTGCGGGTCTTATTGTCATAGAGCAGGATGTACCGGCCCGTGGCAGACGGGTAGAAACTTCCGTCGTGGTTCCGGCGCACCAGCACCCGTGTCCCCGTCGTGGCATTCACGGCATAGATGTCTTTCAGCGTATTGCCGGACCATTGCGAAGCCACGCGGCGGCCGGTATCTGTCACGGCGATGAACCAGGTCCCATCACCCTCGCCCGTCGGTACAACGGTCTGCAGGGCGGGTGAGCCGAGCTGCTGCATCGTGTTGCGCCCAAGATCATAGGCGGCCAGGTAGCTTCGCTTCAGCTCGTTACCAAGCTGGAAAAGCTGCTGTGTCTGCAGGTAATCATCCTTATAGTTCCAGACGTCAAGCTTAACGAGGTCGATGTCGACCAGAGTGGTGTCCTTGGCCGGCTTAATCGGCGCCGTGCCGAACAACAGGCGCTTGCCGCTTTTGCTGAACTGCAGGGTGGCATTCTCGCTGACGGTCATTCCCAGCTCCATGCCGGCCGTGCCCTTGTCGATCAGGAGCTGGGCGCTGTCGTTGCCGGACTTATAGAGATAGAGTCCATAGAATTTCTGCAGCGCTTTTGTGTTGGTATCCCGCTCGGCTACGAATGCGGCGAGACTGCCGTCTTCCGTAAATGTAAAACTGCGGAAATCATTCCCGCCTTTCAGAATGGTATCGGCTTTGCCGGACGCAAGGTCGACCATGATGACAGATGCTTTGCTGAAGGAATCGCGCGGCGCTTTGGTCGTGCGGATCAGGAGCTTTCGGCCAGTGGGGTTGAAGGCATAGTCGGCAACGTTGCGGAAGGTCCGGTCAGTGCCGCGGGCCAGGTTGCGCAGAACGAGGTCGCTCCCTTCGACAGCACCTGCAGACGGGGCGGGGTCTTCATCCGCATCGAGTCCATCGCGGTTGCCGCCCTTGATATTTTTCAGCTCGGTCACGAGCAGCACAAGTGAATCAACGGTGCGCCGAAGACTGTCCACCGTGCGCTGCGTGGGCTGTGCGGCAGGCCGCGCCGTGATGGGGTCTTTTTCTTTTTGATAAGCAAGCCAGCCGCCTGCTTTTTGCGGGGTCTTGTATGATTTCACTTTCGCAACCTTCAGTACGCCCGGCTTGCCCAGCTCCACGATGCCGATCGAATCCTTCGGCATGTCCTCGGGCTTTTTCTTTTTGATCCGGGCATCGCGCGTTTCCTTGTACGTGGGCCGGATGCGAAACACGACGAAGCGATCGTCTTCGGTGATGACCGCATTATAGCCGCGTGGCACGGACACCTGGTCCAGGCCCTTATTTGCGGACCGGATATACAGGACCGCGTCGCCCTCCTGGGGCGTGACGGTAAACACCACCCACTCGCCATTGTTGGAGATCAGCTTCTCGCCCACGCTTTGCCAGCCGTCGTACACGGAATGGTCCAGGGGCTTTTTTTGGCCGTGCGCGCACAGGGGAAACAGGAAAAGAAGGGAAATCAGCTTTTTCATGCAAGTCGTCTGGTTGATTGAGACAGGCCTTAAAATTAAGGCTTTGCCGCCTTTCGCGCGCGCAGCAGACGCAACATGTGGAAAACGACCGCCAGGCCGATCAGCCCAAAACCGGCATAGAACCAATTGCTCAATGCCCTGTTCTCACCGAAGAAAAGAAAGGCAAGGATGATCCCGTAGATCGGCTCCAGGGTTAACGTCAGGTTCATGGTGAAGGCAGAGATCCGCTTGAGCGAGCGGATATAAAGAAAGAATGTGAAGATCGTGCACACCCAGCTCAGGATGACCAGCCAGAGCCAGTCCATCGGCGCGGGCACGTAATGCTGCTCTGGAAAGAAGGATTGGTACAAGGGAAGAAAGAGCGTGATGCCTGCAAAGCCGCCCGTCAGCTGGTAGAGCGTGATCTGCTCCGGCGCATAATCGTCCACGATCTTCTTATTGAGAACGGAAACGATCACGGTCAACAGGGCCGACAGGAGACCAATAACAATACCAGCCGAAAACTGGACGTGCGTATTGTAGATGATGACGATGCCCGCGATGGCGAACAGGCCGAGCAGGATCTCCACCGGTTCGAACCGCTTCCGCAGCAGCAACGGCTCAATGAGCGAAGCAAGTAGCGCGGACGTTGACAGGCAGGTGAGGGCGATCGTGACATTTGCGTACTTGATGCTGCCGTAAAAACATACCCAGTGCAGCGCCTGCACAAACCCGATGCACCCGATCTGAAGCAAAGACCGGAACGAGATCGACCTGATCTTTTTCAAAAAGAAATACAGGATCCAAAGCGAGATCACGGTGATCAGCAACCGGTACCACACGAGCCAGGTCTGGTCCAGCGTAATGACCCGGCCCAGCACGCCCGTGAACCCCCAAAGGAAGACCGCACTGTTCAATTGCAGCAGCGCTTTTCGCATGCGCCAAAGATAGGGGCAGACAGCGGCGCGCCTCCCTGGGAAGGCAGGCGATGTCAACCCGGCGCGGGACGGCCCGCTTCTATTTGCCACCGTCCGGCCAGGCGAGACGATGCGCCCTCCATCGTATCTTTCCCGAATGAAACGCGCACTCCTGTTCCTTCTTTGCCTGGCATGCCTCACCGGCAAAGCGCAATCGGATTCGACCTATGTCCTCCGCCCCGACCGCGTGTTCGACGGGGAGGCGATGCATGCCGGCTGGGTTGTGATCGTCAAGGGAAACAGGATCCTTGCCGTTGGTGACAGGACCCTCCGCGCACCCGCCGAGGCACGCGTGATCGAGCTGCCGGGCACCACCCTCCTGCCGGGTCTGATCGAAGGTCATTCTCACCTGTTTCTTCATCCCTATAACGAGGTGAGCTGGAACGACCAGGTGCTTCGTGAAAGCCGCGCTGAACGCACGGTTCGCGCCGTAACGCACGCCCGCGCAACGCTGATGGCCGGCTTCACAACCGTGCGCGACCTCGGTACCGAAGGCGCCGCCTATGACGACGCTGGGTTGAAGAAATCGATCGAAAAAGGCATTGTGCCCGGCCCACGCATGATCATTGCCACGAGGGCGATCGTTGCCAAAGGCACATACGGGCCAAACTTCGGCAACGCGGACATCGACCTGCCGCAGGGTGCCGCGGAAGTGGCCGGCCGCGAAGAAATGATCAGCGAGGTACATACCCAGATCGCAAAAGGCGCCGACCTCATCAAGCTCTATGCAGACTACCGCTGGGGCCGCGACGGGCAGTCCATGCCGACCTTCTCTGCCGAGGACATCGCCCTCGCCACCGCCATAGCGAAAAGCAGTGGCCGCCAGACAGTCGCACATGCTGGCAATAAGGAAGGCATGCGCCGCGCCATCGCGGGCGGTGTGTCAACGATCGAGCACGGGGATGAGGGCGATGAAGAGATCTTCCGGCTGATGAAAGAAAAAGGCATCGCGCTTTGTCCGACGCTTGCCGCGGGGGATGCACTGCTTCAATACGGCGGCTGGAAAAAGGGCATCGATCCGGAACCGGCCCGCATCACCGCCAAAAAGAAAAGCTTTGCGGCCGCCCTCCGCGCCGGCGTCACCATTTGCATGGGTGGCGACGTCGGTGTGTTCAGCCATGGCGACAACGCACGGGAGATGGAGCTCATGGTCGAATATGGAATGAAAGCCATTGACGTGCTTCGTTCGGCCACGTCTGTCAACGCCGACGTCTTCGGCTATGCAGACCGGATCGGGCGGATCCGCACAGGCCTGCTCGCCGACCTCGTGGCCGTCCAGGGCGACCCGTCCGCTGAAATCACTGCCCTGCGCCAGGTGCGGCTCGTGATGAAGAATGGGAAGCTGTACGTTCAACCCTGATCCTACAAAACCCCTTTGGTTGATGGCAGGTAATCTTTCAGCGGATCACGCTTGACAGCCATCTTGATCGCCTTTGCGAACGCCTTGAAGATCGCCTCGATCTTGTGATGCTCATTATCCCCGCGGCACTCGATATTCAGGTTGCACTTCGCTGCATCGGAGAATGATTTGAAAAAATGGAAGAACATCTCCGTGGGAACGTCGCCAACGCGCTCGCGCCCGAAATGAGCGTTCCAAACGATCCAGTTGCGCCCCCCGAAATCCAGCAGCACCTTGGCCTCAGCCTCGTCCATCGGCAATGCAAAGCCGTAGCGCTCAATGCCGCGCTTATTGCCGAGCGCCTGGGCCATTGCTTCGCCAAGCGCAATGCCGGTGTCCTCGACGGTGTGGTGCTCGTCGATCTGCAGGTCTCCACTTGCTTCAATGACCAGGTCAATGCCGCCATGACGGGCGATCTGGTCAAGCATATGGTCGAAGAAATGAAGGCCGGTTTTGATGGAAGCCTTACCTGTCCCATCAAGGTCAAGGTCGACGCGGATCTTCGTCTCAGATGTGTCGCGGCTATGTGATACCTGGCGCTTCCCCCCTTTCAAAAACTCGTAGATCGCCTGCCAGCTCTGGGTTTCAAGTGCAACGACCTTCGCGAGCTCTTCCCGGCTGTCTGATATTTCGGCGCCACCTAGGTCAGGATTATTCTTGAGCCAGATGGCCTTGCATGCGAGGTTCCTCGCCAGCTGCACGTCGGTCACCCGGTCGCCGATCACGTAAGACCCGGCGATATCGTAAGCGGGGTTGCCCAGATAGTTTCCAAACATACCGGTGCCCGGCTTCCGGGTTGGCAGGTTCTCTTCCGGCATGCTCCGGTCGATCAGCTCTTCTTTGAATAAAATCCCTTCATTAGCGAAGCTTCCCATCACCAGGTTGTGTACGGGCCAAAAATCCTCTTCCGGAAATTTGTCCGTGCCAAGCCCGTCCTGGTTACTCACAAGCACCAGCTCAAAATCGAGCTCTTTGGCGATGCGGCCCAGCCACGTAAAGACATGCGGGTAGAAAGACAGCTTCGCGAAAGAATCGATCTGGTAGGTGGGCGGGTATTCCTGGATCATCGTGCCGTCGCGGTCAATGAAGAGGACTTTTTTTGGAATCGTTTGGTTATCCATTGTATTGCTGTAATGCGGTGATCAATTGGCGGTCCTGTACATCGGTGCCCACCGTGATGCGCAGGCTGTCCTCGCAAAGGGCCACAGTGCTCCGGTTTCGCACGATGATGCCTTTTGTTTTCAGGTATTCGTACACGGCCGTCGCGTTCTGCATTTTGACGAGGACAAAGTTCGCGTCCGACGGGTAAACGGTTTGAACGAAGGGCAGGTCCGCCAGTGCTTTCACCAGAATGCCCCTCTCCTTCACGGTCTCGCGGATCATTTCGTTGACGTCCTCGAGGTTGTCGAGTGCCTTCAGTGCCAGCTCCTGCGTAGCGGCGTTGATATTGTAGGGAGGCTTGATCGTATTGAGAACGCGGATGATCTGGGGCGATGCGAAGGTCATGCCCAGGCGAAGGGCCGCCAGTCCCCAGGCCTTTGAGAATGTCTGCATTACAACCAGGTTCGGGTAGTCCGCCAGCTCGGAAACAAAGGACCGGTACCGGCTGTAATTGATATACGCTTCGTCCACAACCACGATCCCTTCAAAATTGTTCAGCACCACTTCGATGTCTTCACGGTCCAGGCTGTTGCCCGTCGGGTTGTTGGGAGAACACAGAAAGATCAGTTTCGTATGCTCGTCGATCGCCCCTTCAATGCCCTCGAGATTGAGCTGGAAATCGGGCAGCAGCGGCACTTCCGTTACGGGCACGTCGTTGATGTTCGCATACACTTCGTACATCCCATAGGTCGGCGGGCAGATGATGATCCTGTCTTTCTGCGGATCGCAAAAGGCGCGGATGAGGAGGTCGATGCATTCGTCGCTGCCATTGCCCAGCAGTATTTTTTCAGCATCGACGGACTTGATGCCGGCAATCTTTTTCTTCAGGTCCCACTGCAATGGATCGGGGTAGCGGTTATACCATTTCGTCAGCGGCGACCCATAGCTGTTCTCGTTGGCATCAAGAAAGACCGACGCGGTTCCGCGGAATTCGCTGCGCGCCGATGAGTAGGGTTTGAGGTTGCGGATATTGGCCCGCAACAGCTTATCAAGGTCAAAGTTCATGATCGGAGTTTGTTGTTTTTTCCGCGAGCCGCACGGACACAGCAGCCGCGTGTCCGCGGAGACCTTCCGCTTCCGCCATCGCTACAACCGATGGGCCAATGCCACGCAACCCTTCCCGCGTCAGGCGCTGGTAGGTTATTTTTCGAACGAAGCTGTCGACGCTGACGCCGCTGTAGGCCCGCGCAAACCCGTTTGTCGGCAAGGTGTGATTCGTTCCGCTGGCATAATCGCCAACGCTTTCGGGTGTGTAGTGTCCGAGGAAAACAGAGCCTGCATTAACGACCCGGTCACCAACACGTTCGGCACTGGCGCAGCTCAGGATGAGGTGTTCCGCGGCATATTCGTTAACAAGGTCGATCGCTTCGGAAAGGCTTTGGACAAGGACGGCCGTGCTGTTGGCCAGTGCACGATTTGCCGTCTCCTTCCGGGGCAGTGCGGCAACCTGGGCAGCAAGCTCACGCACGACGGCGATTACGACCGCCTCGCTTGTGCTGACGAGCAGGACCTGGCTGTCGGCGCCATGCTCCGCCTGCGAAAGCAGGTCAGCGGCGACGAAGGAGGGGTTGGCAGTCTCATCGGCGAGCACGCACACTTCGCTTGGCCCGGCCGGCATGTCGATCGCGATCCCATCCATCTGGACCAGCTGCTTTGCCGCCGTTACGTATTGATTGCCCGGCCCAAAGATCTTGGAAACGGCGGGGATCGTTTCCGTACCGTAGGCCATGGCAGCGATCGCCTGGGCGCCACCGGTTGCAAAGACCTTCGAGACGCCCACAAGACCGGCTGCAAACAGGATGGCGGGGTGTACCGACCCGTCGGTTCCAGGTGTGCAGAGAATGACCTCGCGGCAACCCGCGAGCCGCGCGGGGATGCCCAGCATCAGCACGGTTGAAAAAAGCGGGGCGCTGCCGCCCGGTATATAAAGTCCAACCCGCTCGATGCCCACGCTTCGGCGCCAGCACGTGACACCGGGCATGGTCTGGATGGGGACAGGATCGCTCAGCTGGCTGCGATGGAAGGCTTCAATATTGCGCGCCGCCAGGCGGATCGCGTCCCTGAGTTCGTTGGAAAGCGATTCCCCCGACCAGCCGATCGCCTCCGGGCCTACCTGGAGCGCTATCGGTGCGCCCCCCTCAAAACGGGTTGCAAGATCACGAAGCGCGGCATCGCCACCCGTGCGGACCTGGCCGACGATCGCCCGCACAGATTCGATCACGGCCCGGTTATCAACGTAAGGACGCTTCAGAAGCGCGGTCCACTCTGTCCGCGGTGGGTTCACTACGATCTTCATGACTCTTCTTAAAGGATCATTTTTTCAATGGGTACAACGAGGATTCCCTGTGCACCGGCATGCTTGAGCGCTTCGATCTTTTCCCAGAACTCCTCTTCCGGTAGAACGCTGTGAACCGAGCTCCAGCCGGTTTCGGCAAGCGGCAGCACGGTCGGGCTTTTCATCCCGGGAAGCAGTGAGAAAATGGTTTCGAGCGCATCATTCGGCGCGTTGAGAAGAACGTATTTGTTCTTCTTTGCCGTCTTCACCGCGTTGATCCGAAAAAGCAAACGGTTGAGCAGCGCAACTTTGTCCTCGTCGAGGCGCTCCTGGCTGATGAGCACAGCCTGGCTTTCGAGGATGACCTCGACCTCTTTCAGACCGTTCATGAACAGGGTCGAACCGCTGCTGACAAGGTCGCAGACGGCATCGGCCAGGCCGATCCCCGGCGCGATCTCGACGGAGCCGCTGATCTCGTGGATCTCGGCCTCGATGCGGTGCTTGCGGAGAAACTGCGCGGTGAGAAAGGGGTAGCTGGTTGCCAGCTTTTTACCCTGCAGGAATTTGACATCGTTATAGGATTCATTGCGCGGGATCGCAACGGACAGGCGGCATTTGCCAAAGCCGAGCGGCCGCACGATCGCCACGTCCTTGCATTTTTCATACAGCACATTTTCCCCGACGATCCCGATATCGGCAACACCGTCCTGGACGTATTGTGGGATATCGTCATCGCGCAGAAAAAAGACCTCGAGAGGAAAATTCTCGGCGGACGTCTTCAGGAGGTTTCCCCCGTTCTTAACGGCGATGCCGCAGTCGTTGAGCAGCTTGATGCTGTCCTCTGAAAGTCGACCTGATTTTTGTATTGCCAGCTTGAGCTTCATATCGGGAAATTAAAAAGGCTCACCACCCGGTAAGCCTTCAGTTCGTTTCATGTACACAAACGCCGTGCTTACCCTCGGGAGAAGGAATGCGCATGATGGATCTGTACAAATGATGTTGACATCGGTGCAAAAATATGAGCGGAATCGTTTCCGCCAAAAGTTTTCTGATCCCCGGACCGACTTCGAAATGCATGAATTATCGATTCTTTAAGAGGCGAACTGCGGGGGTCGCCCAACTTTTGCAATGCTTTCACCGTCTCACAGGTGAACTTTACACAAACCTTCAGCATGAGGAAGATCGCATTCAGCCTGGCTCTGATCCTGGTAAGCCTTTTTGGGAAATCCCAGAAGATCGAGTCCATCTATTTTAACCTGTACACTGACAGCCTCAAGAAAGGTTTCTACAACTATATCAACGTCGACGGCCACTCCACGGACGACCGCTGGTTCCCGCTCGACTCGACGACGATCAGGCTCACGACGAACGGCGGGACATTCAAAGGCAACAGCCTGTTCATTGACAGCAGCTATACCGGGGAAACGGTGACGGTCAAAGCCGTTCTGCGCAGCAACCCCGCCGTCTGGAAAGAAACAGTGATCTATATCCGCCGTCGCGGCTTCGACGAGCCCCTCAAGACCGCCGAAGAGATCCTGGATGAAATGCGGCGAAGCGGCGGCAAGACAAAGGTCAAAACGAAAAAATCCTAGCCAAAAAAAAGCGCTGACGACCGGAAGCAATCGCTCTCGTTCGTCAACGCCCGGTTCTGTTCCTGCAGGGTAGGCGATGGCTAGATGCCCGATTCCACTCCCGTGTGCAGGTCCCTGTCCTCTTACATCTTCTTTGCGTCTTCCAGGAATTTCGCCAGGCCGATATCGGTCAGGGGATGTTTCAGCAAACCGAGAATGGATTCCAGCGGGCATGTGCAAACGTGTGCGCCAAGCTCTGCGGCACGAACGATATGATTGGCATTGCGGATCGACGCTGCCAGGATCTCTGTCTTGAAGCCCTGCAGCGCGAAGATGTTCGCGATCTGCTCGATCAGGATCATACCGTCCCAGCCCGAGTCATCGATGCGGCCGATAAAGGGCGAAACATAAGCGGCACCCGCTTTTGCGGCAAGGATGGCCTGGCCCGCGGAGAAGATCAGCGTGCAGTTGGTACTGATACCGTTGTCAGTAAACCATTTAATGGCTTTGATGCCGTCTTTGATCATCGGCACCTTCACTAC
>JAQBNP010000103.1 GCA_028288515.1 Flaviaestuariibacter sp.
CGCCAGACACTTGAATTCATCGACGGGAGGCTGCACATTGTTTCCCGGGAACTGGACAGCGTCACAAATGCTCTTGTTGCCTACCAGCAAAGCCATAACCTGACCGATGTGGAAGGAGCCGCCTCCAACTATATGTCGAAAGTGGAAGAAGCCGACAAACAGCTCGTTGAGCAGCGCAGCCTCCTCAACAATGCCCAGCTGATCCAGGCATATGTGAGCGATACGCGGAACCGGTTCAACCTGGTGCCATCCTCGCTGAGCATTGACGATCCGACGCTGAACAGCCTGATCAGCGGCTACAATATGGCGCAGCTGGACCGGAAGACACTTATCGAAGGCGGGACACCGACGGAGAACCCGCGCGTCAAGCTGAAGGAAGAACAGCTGGAAAAGCTTCGGACCAGCCTCGTGGAAAACCTTCGAAACATCAAGACCGCCTTTAACTCGTCGATCTCGTCGGCGAGCCAGCGCAACAACCAGTTCCAGGCACAGCTCCGGGCCCTCCCAGTGACCCTGCAGCGCTATGTCGAGATCAAGCAGCAGCAGGAGAATAAGCTGGCGATCTATAATTTCCTGAATGAAAAAAGGGAAGAGTCGGCGATCGCGCTGGCCGCCACCATCTCCAATATCAAGGTTCTCGATGCGGCGTCTCCAAACCTGCAGCCGATCAGTCCCAACAGCAAAAGCGTCAAGTCCATCGCGCTGCTGATCGGCCTGATCATCCCCGCCCTGTTCGTCTTTGTCGTTGAGCTGATGAACGACAAGGTCAATTCACGCGCGGACATCGAGAAGACGACTGCTGTCACGCTCCTGGGCGAAGTGGGTCATGCACCCGGCGAAGACACGCTGGTGATGCAGCCGAAAAGCCGCAGCTTTATCGCGGAACAATTCCGGATCATCAGGTCCAACCTGCAATATATCGTGGCCGATATCGAGAAGCCCGTGCTGCTGATCACGTCATCGTTTTCGGGCGAGGGAAAGTCGTTCATCAGCACCAATATCGGGGCCGTGCTGGCGCTCAGCGGCAAGCGGACCATCGTTCTTGAGTTCGACGTACGAAAGCCGAAGATCCTCTCCGGGCTGAATATCCCCAAGCGCCCGGGCTTCACGAATTTCATGCTCGGGAAGGTGGAGCTGGACGAGCTCCCGTACAAAGTGGATGGGTACGACAGTCTTTATGTTCTTCCGTGCGGACCCATTCCGCCGAACCCTGCGGAGCTGCTGCTCGGAGATAAGATGAACGAGCTCTTCACGTACCTCCGCGCCAACTTCGACGTGGTTGTAATGGACACGGCGCCGGTCGGAATGGTGGGCGATGCCCTGACACTGAGCAAGTTTGCCGATTGCACCATCTATATCGTTCGCCAGGGCGTGACCAACAAGAAGCAGATCGAGCTTATCGAAGAGTTTTATACGACCAAAAAGCTGCCGAAGATGAACGTCATTCTCAACGACGTGAAGATCCGTGCGGGCTACGGCTATTATGGCTATGGCCGCTACGGTTATGGCTACGGAAAGAACTATGGCTATGGCTATGGTTACTATGAAGATGCAAAAGACAACAGGCCGTTCCTGAGCCGCTGGTTCGGGTGGGGCAAAAAGAAAAGCAATAAATCGACAGCCTGATGAACGTATTGATTACAGGAGGCGCCGGCTTTATCGGGTCCAACCTGGTGGGGCACCTGCTGCAAATGCCCGAGGTGAGCTTTGTCCGTGTCCTGGACAACCTGGCAACGGGCTTCGAGAAAAATATTTCGGAGTTTGCTGGGCACCCGCGGTTCGAGTTCATGCAGGGTGATATCCGTCGGTACGACGATTGCCTGGCAGCCTGCGCCGGTATCGATGCCGTGTCGCACCAGGCAGCACTGGGCTCCGTTCCGCGCTCCATCAACGACCCGCTGACGAGCAACGAGGTCAATGTGACGGGATCGCTCAACGTGCTGACGGCAGCGAAGGAAGCGGGGATCCGGCGCGTGGTGTTTGCCGCGAGCTCCTCCACCTATGGCGATCATCCCGGCCTGCCGAAGGTCGAGGACAAGATCGGCAAGCCGCTGTCTCCCTATGCCGTTACCAAGTATGTGAACGAGCTGTATGCCCAGGTGTATGCCCGGACCTATGGCCTCGAGTATATCGGCCTTCGTTATTTCAATGTTTTCGGTCCGAAGCAGGATCCGAATGGCGCTTACGCAGCGGTCATCCCGCTTTTTATCAAGGCGATCCTGGATAACGAGCCGCCGCGCATCAACGGCGACGGCGAAACGAGCCGCGACTTCACATATATCGACAATGTGGTCGATGCCAACACGAAAGCTCTCTTTACCACGAACCCGCAGGCCGTCAACCAGGTGTATAATGTTGCCTTTGGCGAGCAGACGACCCTCAACGGGCTCTTCGAAACGCTGAAGCAGATCGCGGGCAGCGACCTCGCCGCGCAGTATGTCCCGGAACGGCCGGGTGATGTCCGGCACAGCCTCGCGGACATCTCGAAGGCAAAGAGCCTGCTCGGCTATGACCCGCGGGTTTCCGTGCGCGACGGTCTCAAGGTTGCCTTTGATTGGTACCGCCAGTGCCACAATTATTCTTATTCAGTCTGACCTGTCGCCGCTTTGCGGCAATGGGCGCAGCACCCAATCACTACCGACTATGTCGACCTTTCGCAAGACCATTCTCATCACGGGGGGTGCGGGCTTTATCGGCTCTCACGTTGTACGGCTCTTTGTCCGAAACCACCCCGACTACCTGGTTGTCAACCTCGATGCGCTGACCTACGCCGGCAATCTTGAAAACCTGAAGGACGTCGAGGACGCGCCGAACTATCTCTTCGTGAAGGAGAATCTCCTGAACGCGGAAGGTCTCGACCGCGTCATGGAAACCCACAGGCCGGATGGCATCATTCACCTGGCAGCGGAATCCCACGTGGACCGCTCCATTTCGTCGCCGCTCGATTTTGTCTATACGAACGTGATCGGCACCGTGAACCTTCTGAACGCCGCCAAGAAATGCTGGGATGGCCAGTTTGACGGCAAGCGCTTTTACCATGTCAGCACCGACGAGGTCTACGGAACTCTCGGCGCAACCGGGCTGTTCACCGAAGAAACACCATACGACCCGCACTCGCCGTACTCCGCATCTAAGGCGGCTTCGGACCATTTCGTGCGGGCCTATGGCGATACGTACGGACTGCCATTCGTGCTGTCGAACTGCTCCAACAATTACGGTCCCCATCATTTCCCCGAAAAGCTGATCCCTCTCATGATCAACAACGTGCTGAAGGGGAAGCCGCTGCCGGTCTACGGCGACGGAAAGTATACCCGTGACTGGCTCTTTGTCAAGGACCATGCTCTTGCGATCGACCTCATTTATCATAAAGGCGCCACCGGCGCCACCTATAACATCGGCGGCTTCAATGAGTGGCAGAATATCGACCTCGTGCGCCTGCTGTGCCGCCTCATGGATCAAAAGACCGGCAGGCCCGAAGGCAGCAGCGAAGAGCTGATCACCTATGTGAAGGACCGCCCCGGCCATGACCTGCGCTACGCCATTGATGCGACCAAGCTCAAAAGCGAGCTGGGCTGGACGCCGACGGTGACCTTCGAGGAAGGACTGAGCCAGACGATCGACTGGTACCTGGAGAATGGCGCGTGGCTCGAGCACGTCACCTCGGGCGCCTACCAGGATTATTACGCGCAACAATATGTGTAACCCGGAAGGCCGGCTCGCACAACAACCAATTTTTCACTTCACGACAACAGGCGATACGAATATGAAAGGAATCATCCTTGCCGGCGGATCGGGTACACGGCTGTTCCCCATCACCAAGGCCATCTCGAAGCAGCTGATGCCGGTGTACGACAAGCCGATGATCTATTACCCGCTGTCGATCCTGATGATGGCAGGCATCCGGGAGATCCTTGTCATCACCACGGCCGAAGACAAGGCAGGCTTCGAGCGGCTGCTCGGCGATGGCAGCCAGGTTGGCTGTCGCTTTTCGTATGCGGTGCAGGATGTACCGAACGGACTCGCGCAGGCCTTTGTGATCGGCGCGGATTTTATCGGGACCGACAAAGTAGCGCTTGTTCTTGGCGACAATATTTTTTATGGCTCCGGTCTTGGCAAGCTGCTCCGTTCCCTTCACGATGTGGAGGGAGGCTATGTGTTTGCCTACGAAGTGTCGGACCCCGAGCGTTACGGCGTGGTGGAGTTCGACGAATCGAACCGGGTGCTGTCCATCGAGGAAAAGCCGTCTGCTCCGAAGTCGAATTTCGCCGTGCCCGGCCTCTATTTTTATGACAATGCGGTCGTCGACATTGCACGGAATCTCCGGCCTTCGCCGCGTGGCGAGTACGAGATCACGGATGTCAACCGGGAATACCTTCGCCGGGGCCAGCTGAACGTTGCCATCATGGACAGGGGCACGGCCTGGCTCGATACGGGTACGTTCGAGTCCCTCAGCGACGCCACGGAATTTGTGCGCGTCATCGAAAAGCGGCAGGGCATGAAGATCGGGTGCATTGAGGAGGTGGCTTACCGCCACGGCTTTATCACGAAGGATCAATTGATCCGCCAGGCCGAGCTGCTGGCCAAAAGCGGTTACGGGGCCTATCTAAAAAACTTAACCCTGCGCAATGAAATTTAAGGACACCAGGATCGGCGTGTTCGCCTATAATTTTCCTCATAAGAAAACGTCCGATTTCCTGTACCGGATGCTTACGGAAGGGATCCCTATTTCGGTGATCCTGGCCGCGGACCCGGTCCAGCTCAATATCCCCGCGCCTTCGGTGCGGACGAAAGTGCGCCACCAGGAGCTTCCGCACCCGGCGGAGATCGCCGCGCGGTTCGGCATCAAGTATGTTGTCTGTCCCCACAATTCTGCCGAGGTCCTCGAGACGATCAGGGAGTATGACCTGGAGATCGGCATCATTGCGGGCGCGCGCATCCTGAAGCAGAATGTGATCGATGCGTTCCCGAAAGGTGTCATCAATTTTCACCCCGGGCTTCTCCCCGAGATCCGTGGGCTGGACGCGCTGCTCTGGTCGATCGAGAAAGATGTGCCCCTGGCTATTACCTCGCACCTGATCGACGGCCGTGTCGATGCGGGGCTGCTGATCGAGCAAAACATCATTCCGCTTCATCCCGACGATACGATGTTCGACCTGACCGAGCGGCTGCACGAAATGCAATTGCCGATGATCGGTCGCGCGGTCGAGAAGGTCCTTGCCGGTGATATCCGGCCGCTGAACATCGCGGTGCCTTATAACCGGAAACTTTCAAGTGAGATGGAAAAGGCGGTGCTGGCAAAGTTCCCCGACTATCTTGCCCGGCACAGCAGTGGCGGACAGAAGCCCGTTGCACCTGTTCCGGCGCCGTCCTACCGGGTGCATCCGAGTGCCGTTCTTGACGAAGGATGTGTGATCGGGAATGGCGTCAATATCTGGCATTTCACGCACGTGATGAAAGGGGCACGGATCGGCGACGGCTGCAATATCGGCCAGAACGTGGTGGTGTCAACCGGCGTCCGGATCGGCAGCAATGTCCGCATTCAGAACAACGTGTCGGTGTACGAGGGCGTTACCCTCGAGGATAATGTTTTCCTCGGGCCGTCAATGGTCTTTACAAACGTCAACAACCCGCGCAGCGCGGTCAACCGCAAAGACCAGTTCCGACCGACGCTTGTCCGGAAGGGTGCTTCCATCGGTGCGAATGCAACGATCGTCTGCGGCAATGAGATCGGCGAATACGCGTTCGTCGGTGCGGGTGCGGTGGTTACCAAGCCTGTTCAGCCATATGCGCTTGTTGTCGGCAACCCGGCGCGCCAGATCGGCTGGATGAGTGAGCTGGGGAACCGTCTTCATTTCGACAAGGAGAACCGTGCGGTGTGCCCGGAATCAAACGAAACGTATCAACTTTCCTCCCAGGGGGTCATAAAGATTAGCTAATGGTAGCAACAAATCAGAAAATAAAATTTGCCGTTGTCGGCTGCGGCCATATTGGGAAGCGCCACGCGGAAATGATCAGCCGCAATGCGGAATGCGAGCTCGCGGCGCTGATCGACGTGAAAGACAGGTCTCAACTGAAGATCGACGAGCACCAGGTGCCGTTCTTTTCCTCGCTGGAAGCTTACCTGGCAACCGAGCCGGATGTGGACGTGGTGAACATCGCCACGCCCAACGGCTTTCATGCCGAGCATGCGCTGAAGGCTCTTGAAGCGCGGAAGCACGTTGTCATCGAGAAGCCAATGGCCCTCAAGCGACCCGATGCGGAGAAGGTGATCTACAAAGCGCTGAACGTGCACCGCCACGTGTTTGCCGTCATGCAGAACCGGTACTCGCCACCCTCGATGTGGATCAAGGAAATGGTTGACACAGGCCGGCTTGGCAAGATCTACATGGTGCAGCTGAACTGCTATTGGAACCGCGACGACCGCTACTACAAGGCGGATAGCTGGCATGGCAAGAAAACTCTTGATGGCGGAACGCTCTTCACCCAGTTCTCGCATTTTATCGATATCATGTACTGGCTGTTCGGCGATATTGAGAACATCAGCGCCCGCCTGGCCGACCACAACCACCAGACGCTGACGGAGTTCGAGGACAGTGGCGTGGTCACGTTCGACTTCGTCAACGGGGGTATGGGAAATATGAATTTTTCCACGTCGGTGTGGGACAGGAACCTCGAAAGCAGCATGACGATCATTGCCGAGCATGGCAGCGTGAAGATCGGCGGGCAGTATATGGACAAGGTCGAATATTGCCATGTCCGGGATTACGAGATGCCCGAGCTGGCGCCTACGAATCCAGGCAATGACTACGGCGCTTATAAGGGGTCCGCGCAGAATCACAACCTCCTGATCGATAACGTCGTGGATGTGCTCAAGGGCAGGTCCACGATCACGACGAACGCACTTGAAGGACTGAAAGTGGTTGACATCATCGAACGCATTTACCAGCATGGCAACTGAGACAACGCTGACGCGGCCGCACATCATTGAGCTGCCCAAGATCCCCGACCAGCGCGGCAATCTATCTTTTTTCCAGAACGATTCGCCGATCCCGTTTACTATGGAGCGGGTTTACTGGATCTATGATGTGCCGGGTGGCGAGCAGCGGGGCGGCCATGCCTACCGGACGCTCCAGGAGTTTGTCGTTGCGTTGTCGGGAAGCTTTGAGGTCCTGCTCAGCGACGGCCGCGAGGAGCAGCGCTTCCTGCTGAACCGTTCCTATTACGGCCTGTATATCCCACCCCTTTACTGGCGGCAGATGGAAAACTTTTCAACCAATTCACTCGCGCTGATCGTTGCCGATAAGGCCTTCGATGAAGGTGATTATGTCCGCGAGTTCAGCCGGTTTCAACAATTGAGAGATGCCCGATAAGTTCACCGTCTTCGACTGCCAGATACTGACGTTCCGCAAGGTCTTTAACAGGGCCGGCAACATCACCGCCGTACAGAACGGCATCGACGTTCCTTTCGACATCAAACGCATCTACTATCTCTATGACGTCCCGGGCGGAGAATCGCGCGGGGCTCATGCCCACAAAGACCTGCAGCAGATCATCATCGCTGCCAGCGGCAGCTTCGACATCACGCTTGAAGACGGCCGCAACAAGAAGACCGTTCAGCTGAACCGCCCCTTCATGGGACTTCATGTGCGGCCGGGTATCTGGCGCGACATTGCCAATTTTTCATCGGGCGCCATCTGCCTCGTTCTTGCTTCCGAAACCTACACGGAAGACGACTATATCCGCAACTACAACGATTTCATTTTATATAAAGAACAACTATGAAGATTCTGATCGCAGGAGCAGGAGGAGCCCCCTCGGAAGGCGTTATCAAATCCCTCTTACAGTGTGAGAAGCGGGAAACCGTGATCGGGATGGGCAGTGAGCCAACGGACCTCGTGCTGTCCGCTGCGTCGAAAAAATATGTGATCCCTTACGCCAATACCTCCGAATACGAGGGAGCGCTCATGCGGATCCTCGACGAAGAGAAACCCGACCTGATCCACTTTCAGAACGACCTGGAGATCTACCATGCCTCCATGCTGCGCGAAGCGATTCATGCAAAAGGAGTCAAGACCTATATGCCGTCGCACGAGGTGATCGACACCTGCGTCCACAAATACAAAACATACCTGAAGCTTGAAGAGGCCGGCATTAAAGTGCCGCGCACCGAGATGCTGCACAACGAAGACGACCTGCGTCGCGTGCTTGCGGAAATGGGCGACGAAAAAGGCCGTGTCTGGCTCCGCGCTTCGTCCATTGGTGGTGGTGGCAAAGGCGCCGCGCCCACCAATCATTTCGAGTTCGCGCGCGGGTGGATCAACCGCTTCGACGGGTGGGGCGATTTCACTGCATCTGAAATGCTGACGGCGGATACCGTCACCTGGCTGTCCCTGTGGCACGAAGGTGAGCTGGTGGTTGCGCAGACGCGGATCCGCAAAGGATGGACGCATGGCAACCGCACCATCTCCGGTGTCACCGGCGTTACGAAGGTTGGCCAGACGATCTCCGACCCTGTCGTGGACGATATCTCCCGGCGAACGGTGCTGGCGATCGACCCGCGCCCCCATGGCATTTATGGCGTCGACATGACCTATGACCGGAACGGTGTGCCCAACCCTACCGAGATCAATATCTCGCGATTCTTCACGACGATCCTGTTCTTTACCCAGGCAGGTCTCAATATGCCGAAGATCTTCAAGGACATCATCCTTTACAATGAATTTCCAATGCTGGAAAAGAAGATCAACCCGCTTCCGGACAATCTCCTGTGGCTGCGTGGCATGGACACCGAGCCACGCCTGATGCGGAACGACGAGATCGAAAACGAAATCATCGCCCTGTCTTGAAAACGGTTCTTGTTACCGGTGCCACCGGGTTTATCGGGGGGCACCTGCTGAAGACCCTGGCCTCCCACCCGGAATACGGATCCTGCCGGATCGTTCTTCTTTCATCGCGAGCTATCGAGGGACAGGAAACGATTCTGCACCGCAACTATACATTCACGCGCGCCGATTTTGCCGCGAAAGCCATCGATAAGATTGAGCTCGTCATTCATGCCGGCGCATTCATCCCGAAGCGCGGCGCCGATGCAAACAACGTTGACGGCTCCACCGAAAATATCACCTACCTGCGGCACCTGCTTCAAGAGCTGCCGTGTGTGCCCGAACGGTTTGTTTTCCTGAGCACCGTTGATGTTTACAAGCCAACCGGCGAGGAGATGTCCGAAGACTCTGTTGTCGAGCCCGTGTCGCTCTATGGATGGTCAAAGCTTTACGGTGAAAAAATGCTCGAAGCCTGGGCGGCTGAAGGCAATGTCATCGTCCAGAATCTCCGCATCGGTCATATTTACGGAAGCGGCGAAGAACAATATGCCAAAATCATCCCGCTCAGCATCCGAAAAGCGATGAAGGGCGAGCCGCTGACAATCTTTACGACGGGGGAGGAACTGCGTTCTTTTTTGCACGTGCGTGATTGTGTTCGCTTGATCCTGAAGGCTGCGTCACTCGACAAGTCCGAAGGGCCAATCAATGTCGTGTCTGGCCGTCCATACCCCATCCGCCGGATCGTTGAGCTCATTGCAGCCGCAACGGGAACAGGATCGGCTGTGCAGATAGAGGGCCGCAACGCCACCCCTGCCCGGAGCCTTGTTTTCAACAATGAAAAAATGGTCCGCCTCCTGGGGCCGGAGCAGGTTCTTTTTGAGGAGGGACTAAAAGAAGAAATCAGCGAATTCCGGCTATGAGAAAACAACTCCTGTTCGACCTTGACGGAACGCTTGTAGATTCGCGGCCACGGCTCTACCACCTGTTCCGTGAGCTGGCTCCCGACTGCGACCTTTCGTTTGAAAATTACTGGATCCTGAAACGCGCGAAGGCCGACCATGCGATGATCCTCCGAAGCCATTATGGCTGGGACGACGGGGCGATCGCGCGTTTCCAGGAAGAATGGATGGCACGTATCGAGCTGCCGGCATGGCTGGCGTACGATACCCCCTTCCCGGGTGTGCCCGCGCTTCTCGAAGCGCTTCATGAGCACGCGGACCTTTATGTATTCACGGCGCGACAGTCGGAGCGCGAGGCGCTTACACAATTGGAGACGCTCGGCCTCCTGCGGCATTTCCGCAAGGTGTTCGTGACGCAGCAAAAGCTCGACAAGCAGCAGCTTGTCGCGAGCTCCCTGCTGACGATCCAACCCTCGGACATCGTCATTGGGGATACGGGCGTGGACGTCCAGCTCGGCAAAAAGCTCGGGTGCCGTACGGTGGCCGTCACGAGCGGGTTTCGGAGCCGGGAGGTTCTTGAAGAATATCACCCCGATCATATCATCGACTCCGTTGACGCACCGGAATTCCTGTCGATCGTTGACCTGCACCTGTCCACATCCCGGGGTTCGGACAGCTAATGTTCTGTATGACAGAAATACAATTAACCAACCAACGCACCGTATCCTTTCGCGAGAAAGTGAAGGCCTGGCGACTGAAAAGAAAATACGGAAAGAAGGTTGTGCTGAAAGGCGCCCTGAAGATCCTGGGTCAGCAGCCTGTCTTCAAGCTTCCCGGCACGAGCCGGATCATCCTTGGGGACCGTGTCGTCCTCAACTCCGATTTCATTCATTCCAATACGGCACTAACGTACCGATGCACCCTTGTCTGTGGGTTGACAGGAATTCTCGAGATCGGCGACAACACAATGCTGAATGGTGTGAGTGTCACTGCCTATGAGCATGTCACCATCGGAAAGAATTGCCATATCGCTTCGTGCACGCTCATCACGGATACGGATTATCATCCGCTGGACCCAGCCACGCGTGAGCGTGAGGTGCTGGGCTACGGGATCGACCACAGCATTGTCAAGAAGAAGCCCGTTACCATTGGAAACAATGTCTGGATCGGCTGGGGATGTACGATCCTGAAAGGCGTGACCATCGGCGACAACAGCGTCATTGCAGCAGGCAGCGTGGTGACCGGTGACATTCCCGCCAATGTGATCGCTGCCGGGAACCCGGCGGTGCCCAAAAAGAAAATATAAGAAAATGAAGGTTCCTTTTTTATCGTTTACGGCTGCCAATGCCGAGATCAGGAGCGAAATCCTGCAGTCCTTTGAAACGTTCTTCGACGCCAGCAGGTATATCCTGGACGAGCGCGTCGCCCAATTCGAGACCGCTTACAGCTCCTTTAACGAGGTGGGGCATTGCATCGGCATCAGCAATGGCCTGGATGCCCTTCATATTGCGCTTCGCGCCCTCAACATCGGCGAAGGCGATGAGGTCATCGTCCCTTCCAATACGTATATCGCCACCCTCCTCGCCGTGTCCTATGTGGGTGCTACGCCCGTTTTGGCGGAGCCGGACCCGGTTACCTGCAACCTGGACCCGGAGGCCTTCCGGAACGCTATTACATCCCGCACCAAGGCGGTCATGCCGGTGCATCTTTACGGACAGGTTTGCCAGATGGATGCCATCATGGCCATTGCGGAAGAGCATGGCCTTAAGGTCATCGAGGACAATGCGCAGGCTCACGGAGCGCGGTTCCGGGGTAAGCTGTCGGGCAGTTTCGGGCATATCAACGGCACAAGCTTTTACCCTGGAAAAAACCTTGGCGCTCTCGGTGACGGTGGTGCTGTGACGACCAATGACGACGGGCTGGCGGCACTGGCACGAAAGCTCCGGAACTATGGCTCTGAAAAAAAATATTACCACGAATTGATCGGGTTCAATATGCGCCTGGACGAATGCCAGGCGGGGTTTCTTTCGATCAAGCTGGCGCGCCTGGCGGGATGGACCGCGCAGCGCCAGGAGATCGCGCGTCGCTATGATGCGGCTCTTGCCGGCGTAGGTGACCTCCGCCTTCCATCGGTGGCGGACGGATGCACGCATGTATATCACCTCTACGTTGTACGCACCGGCCGCCGCGATGCGCTCCAGGCCTACCTGGCAGAGCAGGGAGTGGGAACGCTGATCCATTATCCGGTACCGGCTCACCTGCAGCAGGCCTACAAGCATCTTGGGTTCGGTAAAGGAAGCTTTCCCATTGCCGAAGAAATGGCGGACACCTGCCTGAGCCTGCCGATCTGGCCCGGCATGAAGCAAGAGGACACCGAGTACGTCATCACCTGTATCCAAAACTTTTTCAGGAACGAAGCATGAAATATCCGAAGGTCCTCCTGCTGGGCTACAATTTCGCGTCGGTGATGAATAGCCTGGCCATCGGTTTCGAGGAATTGGGTGTCCCGTACAAAGCCCTTTCGTTCGACCTGTACGTCAGCAAGATCAACCAGTATTCCCACGTCGAATGTGTGTACCCGCGAACGTTTTCCGATAAGCTGCGCATCAATTGGTACCGCGCCAAAGGGCTTGTGAAGCTCGTGCGCTACCTGGCCTGGTGCGACGTGATCCATATCTTCTACGATACCGCCATTACCGGCGGCCGTAAGGAGCTCGCGTTGTTCCGCCTGTTCAAAAAGAAGAAATACATCAACTTCATCGGCTCTGATGTGCGCAATCCGAACGTGTCGCTTGCCGTCAACCCCTATTTCGCCGATGCCTTCCATGACCCCGGCTACGAGTACAAGCAGGAAAGCGAGGAAGCCTCGAACAAGATCCAGTCGGACTACGCGAACGAAGGCTTTGAGGCCATCCACTGGGCAACGGATATTTATAACAATGCCAGCATCTTCAAGCATTACTACAATGTTCCTCTTGCGGCGGTGAATCATCACAGCCCCAAAAACAGGGAGCAGGCAAAAGACGATGTGCTGATCATCCATTCCCCGACCGCACCGGTGGCAAAGGGAACGCAACATGTGATGAAGGCGATCGAGACGCTGCGCGCACGCAACATCACCAATTTCCGGTTCCAGCTTCTGAAGGACATTTCCAATGATCAATACCAGCAGCTCGTCGCCGATGCCGATATCCTTGTCGACCAGATGATCTGGGGTGGCTATGGCATCGCGAGCGTCCAGGCGCTGGCATTGGGCAAAGTGGTGGTTTGTTACCTTCTTCCGCAACGCGTCAACGAGGTGTATGGCAAAGACTGCCCCGTGGTGAATGCCAACATCGACGATCTTGCCGACGTGCTTGAGGAGCTGATCGGGAACTTCGAAAAAAGAAAGGAGATCAGCAAGCAAAGCGTCGAATATTACCGGCGCATGCATTCGCCGGCGGAAGTTGCACGCCACCTCGTGGCTGTCTATACAGGAACGATCAAACCAACGATCGCGACCAATGTTATCTAAACTGAAAAACACCCTCTTCTCGGACTTCGTGATCTACGGGATCGGCAGCGTGGTCAGCCGGTCGATCGGCCTGATCCTGACTCCATTTCTTGCCCACTCGCTGACGCCGGGGGAGTTTGGCATCATCAACCTGTCTAACACCACCGCTTACTTCCTGGGCATCTTCGTGGTCTTCGCGCTCGACAGCGCCGCGGGCCGCTGGTTCTTCGACTCCGAGGAAGAAGGCTACCGGAAAACCACTATGGCCAACTGGTTCTGGTTCCAGTTCCTCACCTGCCTCGTTGTCCTGCTGCTTGCCCTTGCCTTCGCCAACCCGATCGCGCGCACCATCTTCCTGCAGCCGGATGCAAAGTGGTTCTTCCTGATGCCTGTTATGGGCCTTCCACTGAATGCCCTTGTCATGGTCTTTCAGAACCTGGAGCGGTTTCGCAAGCGGCCGATCAGCGTCACTATTTTCAACATCGTGCTCACGATCTGCACGGTCGCATTCACGCTTTTTTACCTGCTTGTGCTCAAGCTTGGGGTGATCGGCTACCTTCTCGGCCAGCTGACGACAACGGTCGTCATGTCCGTGTATGCCTTCCTTCGGCTGGGGGACTGGATCGCACCCCGGTTCGTGAACAAGAAGCGTCTTTCGGAAATGCTGCGCTTCTCCTTGCCGATGGTCCCTACGGCCATTGCCTTCTGGCTTCTGAACTCGTCCGCAAGCTATTTCCTGAACTACCTCACGAAGGATAAAACGGAAGTCGGGCTTTTCGGTATCGGCGCGAGCATCGCGGCGCTGATCTCCCTGGTGACGACTTCCTTCCAGATGGCGTGGGGCGTCTTCTTCATGTCCATTTA
>JAQBNP010000113.1 GCA_028288515.1 Flaviaestuariibacter sp.
GCGGTAATTCTGGCCGTCCCAGATCACCACTTCATTGACCTCCAGTGTCCAGTACGGGGCGAAGGGCGATTGGGCGAGGATCTCGCGCACGGCGTCCTTGCTTTCGGCATTGATGGTGATCCAGATGGTCTGTGTTTCCATGCTCACAGCGTAGTGGTCGAGCGTTTGCTGCTCGATGAGTTCGTTGATATAGGCGCGGTGAACCGGCACGATCTCCAGCGTCTCGTCGTTCCACTCGAACTGTATGGTCACCTGGTATTTATTCATTCTCTTATTATACGGTCCAATCGATGATCTGGTTCGCCCATTCGGCGCGGTGCGGCGTCTGGATACGAATATAATTGTCGGTGTACCCTTCCATCAGTCCGGCTTTCTCATGGCCTTCAAACAATACGGGCCGCACCTGCCCGCGGTGCTGTTCGGTAAAGTGCTGCATCTTCAGGTAGGACAGGTTGCGAAGCGTTTTGTTTCGCTCGTGCCGCACCGTTACCGGCACGACGGGATGTATGTCAAGCGCCCTGGTTCCTGCCCTCTCCGAATACGTGAATACGTGAAGATAGGAAACATCGAGGCTGTGGAGAAAGTCGAACGTCTCGCGGAAATGTGCGTCAGATTCCGATGGGAAGCCAACGATGACGTCAACGCCGATGGCACAATGCGGCATCAGGGATTTTACCAGGGCAACGCGCTCGGCGTACAGCTCGCGCTTGTACCGGCGCCGCATCAGGCCGAGAACCTCGTTGCTGCCGCTTTGCAAGGGTATGTGGAAATGCGGCATGAACCGCCGGCTTTGCGCAACGACTGAAATGATCTCCGGCGACAGCAGGTTGGGCTCGATCGAAGAAATGCGGTAGCGCTCCACGCCTTCGACATTTTCGAGAGCGCAAACCAGCTCGTAAAAGCTTTCTTCGCTGGTGCGTGCGCCATCCGGTCCCTTTCCGAAATCACCCAGGTTGACGCCAGTCAGCACGATCTCCTTGACGCCGTTGCGGCCCAGCTCGGTGGCCTGGCGAACCACGTTTTGAACGGTGTCGCTGCGGCTCTTTCCACGAGCCATCGGGATCGTGCAAAAGCTGCAGGTATAGTCGCAGCCGTCCTGGACTTTGAGAAAGGTGCGGGTTCGGTCGTTCACCGACCAGGAGGAATGAAAACCAGAGACGGCATCGATATCGCAGGAAGAGATGCGTGCGGAATCGCCTTTGGTCAGCTCGCGCAGGTGACCGGCGAGGTTGAACTTTTCAGCCGCGCCCAGGACCAGGTCGACCCCGGGAATGCCGGCGATTTCTTTTGGCTTGAGCTGCGCGTAGCAGCCGGTGATGACCACCAGGCTTTGGGGCGCCTTACGCTGGATGCGGCGGACGAGCTGCCGGCATTCCTTGTCGGCGTTATCGGTGACCGAGCAGGTATTGATGACGTACACGTCGGCCTCCTCGTCAAACTCCTTTTTCAAAAAGCCTTCGCTTTCCAGCTGGCGGGAAAGCGTGGAGGTCTCCGAAAAATTGAGCTTGCAACCCAGGGTATGAAAGGCAACCGAACGGGGGGAGTCCATAAGGGCGCAAAGGTAGCCAAAACCGCCCGACCCGTAGCAGGCGGTGGCGGGATTAGGAATTTGTTAAGGTTCCGGAGAAGCGCCCGTTCAGGTTGTCAAGCGAGCCTTCGCGGGTCTCGTGAAGATGCTTTGCCATGCCGATCGGCGCTTCCAGGACGTCATCGCGCAGGGCGGCCATTGCCTCGGCGATGAAGGCGTCGACGGGCATTCCGCCGTGCGACTCGCTTTTATCGCTGCGGCGGTCGTGCCCCAGCTCGGTATCGACGGCCGGTGGCGCGATCTCAAACACCTTGATATTGGTACCTCTCAGCTGGTAGCGAAGGGAAAGCGAGAAGGAATGGATGGCTGCCTTTGTGGCGCAGTAAACCGGCATCAGGGCGATGGGCACGAAGGCAAGACCGGAGGAGATATTGACGAGGGCGGACTCTGGCCGTGAAGCGAGGTGACCTGAGAACAATGAGGAAAGGTGAACCGGTGCAATGAAATTGGTTTCGGTCTCCTCGCGAACCCGCGCCAGGTCTACCGGCCGGGTGAGATCGGACAGGAGCTGCACGCCGGCGTTGTTGATCACGATGTTAAGCGCCGGGTAGGTTGCGATGGCCCAGGCAACGAGCGCTTCGCGGTCGGCGTCGATGGACAGGTCGCACCGGCGGGTGATGATGCCCGGGTGTTCTGCCGCAATGGCGTCGAGGCGGTCCTGGCGGCGGCCGCAAATAATGACCGTGCTGCCAGCCTTGCTGAATTCTTTGGCGAAGGCGAGGCCGATCCCGGACGTGCCGCCAGTGATCAGGACTGTATTATTGGAGAGGTTCATGACTTTTTTTGTGAAGATAGCTTCTCCCCCAAAAATTCTATCATTGTGCTTCGAACCTCCATGAAGCCAAGAAACGTTTTCTTTACGCTGTTCCTCGCCCTGATGATCCTCTTCATCTTCATCCGCCGGGTGGGGCAGGAGCCGCGCAGCCGCGAACCGTTCGAGCGCCATCCCCACAGCCTCGTCTACACACGCCACGCCCGCTGCCGGATGGACTGCCGACAGATCAGCGAGGACGATATCGCCGACATCCTTGACCACGGCGTCATCAACCTCAATCAAAGCAACCGCAACGATCGCCCCTGCCCGACATTCGCTGTACAGGGACAGACTGACGATGGCGAGAGCCTCCGCGTGATCTTCGCCCAATGCGACGCACAAACAAAGGTGGTGACGTGCTACAATCTCAAAAAACACGTCTCCTGCTACTGTCCCGGCGACGAAAAAGGAGGCCTGCGGTGATCTCCTTCCTCAAACGGCTCTTCAGCTTTATTTATTCGGTCTATGCATTTCTCGTCTTCATTGCGCTGATGATCCCGGT
>JAQBNP010000119.1 GCA_028288515.1 Flaviaestuariibacter sp.
GACCAGTGCCATTGTGCTGCTTCGGAATAGCGTCGCGACCGGCTTTAGCATAACCACCCTTTATCCAAACCCGGCTAAAAACACGATCAAGCTTTCGCTGGAAAGTGCGGTAAGCGGCACAGTGCAGCTAACCATTTCAGATATGAACGGGAGGGCGGTAAGAAGCGAGAGTAGAGCATTAAGCAGCGGCACCAATGCCTTGGAGCTCAACATCACTTCTCTTTCTTCCGGAACCTATACTATTAAAGTGAAAAATACACTTAGCAGTGAGAGCGTAATAGCTACCTTCATAAAGAGCTAATGCGTGATAACATCTTTGAAAGCCCTGCTCAGTAGCGGGGCTTTTTTTTGTATAAATCAAATACTACCCGTTCTTCTGATAGCACTGGTGCTTTGGATGAACTGCGTTAATAAAATTTTAGTTTTGAGTATAAAGATGATGGAGACTACCCGTGTCAAATCATTTGAAGAATTCATGACTTCTGCAATAGAGAATAATAAACTTCAATGTATCGCAGTTGTTGTTACAGGGGCAAGTTTCACACGTATATATATTTAAACTTGGTGATTCTCTGATGATCAATTCGACTCCTTACACTCAAAAATAAAAAGTTCGAACTCAGAACATTCCAGTGCACTCTTCGCACTGACGATAGAATTAGTTTCCTTTTATTACTACTTGAAGATTAATGTAGTGAATGCTCAGTTCCGTCCGCGGCTTTAGGTAGCGTTATGACCATTCCCCATAGCGGCCGTCATCGAGCCATGATTTAAACAAAAAAGCCCGCCGTTGCTCGATCGAGCTATGGCGGGCGGAAGTGGAGGTGACCGGAGTCGAACCGGTGTCCAAACAGGACATTCAAAAGCTTTCTACATGCTTATTTCCGAATTGATTGTCGGGGATCGGCCGGAACGGAACAAACCAATCGACCCCGTAGCTGTATGGTCTTAAGCAACCGTCACAGCCTTCAGTTGCAGCAACCCCATTTTTTTTAATGTCGGCGGCGGCGCTTGGTAAGAGGCAGACCTGCGCGGCGGCCCTAATGACTACTTAATCACTGATTAGGCAGCCATGGCATACGTAGTATTGCCATTTGAGTTTTGAGTATTCAGATTTACGAGCTAATTATCCAACGCTCGGCATGCTTACACTTTCAAAGATCACTGCTGTCAAAACCAAACACCCCCAATGAGATATGCGATATTAGATTTTAATCAGTCACAAAGATACGGATCTTCCTGACGGCCGGCAGTCACAGCTTTCTTAAATTGACCCTCACCGCTGCTCACTTCCTTATTTGAAAAGCCGCCAGATATCAAGTCCGAGCGCGTACGCCATCAATCCCAGCAGCAGCACCATGCCCACCATCTGCGCATACTCCATGAACTTGTCGCCCGGCTTGCGCCCGGTGATCATCTCGTACAGCGTGAACAACGCATGTCCGCCGTCAAGCGCCGGGATCGGCAAGACGTTCATGAATGCCAGGATGATCGAGAATACCGCGGTCAGCGTCCAGAAGCTCTGCCAGTCCCACTGCCCCGGAAACACGCTGCCAATGCTCAGCACACTGCCCAGCGAATCGCGCACACGCACCTCTTTCGAGGTGAACAGCTGCTTTAAGTTCTGCACATATTTCTGCAGCGTTTCGAAGCAGCGGCTGATGCCGCGCGGGATCGACTGTCCAAACGAATAGCCCACATGCGTCTCTCCCAGGACCTCACCCGGGCCCTTGAACATCAGGTCGGACAATCCCTTTTTTCCGAAGGCCACCCGTACGGTCACGGTGTCACCGGCCGCGCGCTGAAAGGTCATATTCACGGCCGTGTCCTTTAACCCGTCAGACAGGTTCATGAGGTCCGTGCTGTACACAACAGGCTTGCCGCCAAAGGCAATCAGGCGGTCGTTCGGATGCAGCACCTGCAGGTTCGCCGGGGCTTTGCGGTCCACCGAATCAACAATCATCGGGTAGCGGATATAGGTGAAACCGCCAAGGCGATTCGCGTTCAGCTGCTTGATAAAGCCGGCGGGAATGGCGATGTCGATCATCTGGCCGTTGCGATCAACGGTGATCGTCCGCGCCTCGCTCATGATGATCTCGGAGCCAACCGTGCCGACCTTTTCAACCGGCTTGCCCGCCACCTTCACGATCTTGTCGCCATCCTGTACACCAATGCGGCGACCGAGGCTGTCGGAGTAGACACCATACCGGAGGTTCTTCGCAGGGATATAATTTTCACCCCACACCCATGTGATCATGATGAAGATGAGCAGGGCCAGCACGACGTTCACCGCGACCCCACCCAGCATGATGATCAGGCGTTGCCAGGCCGGCTTACTGCGAAACTCCCACGGTTGAGGAGGCAGCTTCATCTGCTCCTTGTCCATGCTTTCGTCCACCATTCCGGAGATCTTTACGTAACCGCCGAAGGGGACCCAGCCAAGGCCGTATTCAGTTTCACCGACCTTCTTCTTAAAGAGAGAGAAGCCGGGATTAAAAAAGAGATAGAATTTTTCGACACGGCAACCGAACCACTTCGCGGGCAGAAAATGGCCAAGCTCATGCAGCACGACGAGAATGGAAAACGATAAGATGAACTGCCCGGCCTTCACGCCAAACACAGACCAGTCGATTGCTAAGATTGATATCATGAGATGGTTGAGTATAAGAAACAAATATCCGCGAATTGAGCAATAACGGCACTCCGCCGCTCAATTTCTGGAAAGATATAACAGAATTGAGAACACCGCGAGGCGACCGTTACAGCTTGATCAGGTCGGCGGCATACTGGCGTGCCTCGCCATCGCTCTCGTAATAATCGTCCAGCGAGGGCTCACCGATGAATGATACTTTTTGCATCGTTTCCTCGATGACATCGGTCATCTCCAGGAAGCCGAGCTTGTTGCGAAGGAAGGCGTACACTGCGATCTCGTTGGCAGCGTTGAGCACCGACGGGAGGTTGCCTCCCTTCTTCAGCGCTTCGATGGCCAGGCCCAGGTTGCGGAACGTGCGGTAGTCGGGCTCGTCGAAATTGAGCGTGTTGAAGCGCCGGAAATCACAGCGCGGGAACTCGTTCTTCACCCGCTGTGGAAACGCGAGCGCGTACTGGATCGGCAGCTTCATATCGGGCAGGCCGAGTTGCGCCTTGATGCTGCCGTCCTCGAACTGCACCATCGAATGGATGACGCTCTGCGGATGGATCAGCACCTGGATCTGGTCGGGACGCAGGCTGAACAGCCATTTGGCCTCGATCATCTCAAGCCCTTTATTCATCAGGGTTGCGGAGTCCACGCTGATCTTCGCTCCCATCGTCCAGTTGGGATGCTGCAGGGCGTGCTCGCGTTTGACATTCACAAGGTAGTTGGTCTTGCGGCCGAGGAAGGGTCCGCCCGAAGCGGTGAGGATCACCTTCTCGATGGGGTTGCGCACCTCTCCCACGAGGCATTGAAAGATCGCTGAATGCTCGGAGTCAACGGGGATGATCGGAACGCGGTTGGCAAGAGCGGCCTGCATCACGATGTCGCCGGCAACCACGAGGGTCTCCTTGTTGGCGAGAGCAATGGCCTTGCCCGCCCTGATCGCCTCCAGTGTCGGCTTGAGGCCCGCATAGCCCACGATCGCCGCCAGCATCTGGTCATAGATATCCATGCCAGCAACTTCGACCAGGGCCTTCTCGCCGGCGAAGACGAGAACGTCGGTGGAGGAAAGCGCTTCTTTCACCTTGGTGTATTTGCTCTCGTCCACCACGACAACGCAATGGGGCTTGAACTTAATGGCCTGCTCGATCAGCAGATCGTCGTTGCCGTTGCATGTCAGCACTTCGGCGGAGAACAGGTCGGGGTGCGCCGCGATGACGTCCAAGGCCTGCGTTCCAATGGACCCCGTAGATCCAAAGAGAGCGATGCGTTTCCGTTGTTGTGGGTCGTTCATGTAGTTCAGGCGGTCAAATTAAAGTATTCTGGTGAATTGGGGACCAACACGCTGCATCAGCCGCGGATAAAGGGCTGCAGGGCATCGGCAAGCGCCCGGTCGTTGCTGAGCCGGGGCACTTTGTTCTGGCCGCCCAGCTTCCCGACCGACTTCATATAATCAATGAAGCCGTTCTTGCGAATGGGGCGGATCTTCAGCGGCATCAGGATATTGCCGCGCATGAGATCGTCATAATAAATGTTCTTCCCCCGAAGGTTCTCGTTCACCCGCGTTGAAAAAGAAGTCATGTCGTTGGGCTCGTTCTCGAACTCGACAAACCATTCATGGAAGCTTCCCTCTTCGGCGCCGATCCGTGGCGCTACGGTAAACTCGGTGACCGTCACACCTTCTTCGGAGGCAGCTTTGAGCAGGCTGTGCTCTACCTCCTCACCGATGACGTGCTCGCCGAAGGCGGAGATGAAATGTTTTGTTCGACCCGTCACGACGATGCGGTACGGGTCCGTGCTGATGAACCGCACGGTGTCCCCGATATTGTATCCCCACAGCCCGGCGTTGTTGTTGATCAGGAGCGCATAATTTTCCCCGACCCTGACATCGCGCAGGGAGAGACGGGTTGGGTTCTCGTTGAAGATCTCCCCGGCGGGAACAAACTCGAAAAAGATGCCGCTGTCCGTGTTGAGAAGCAGGCCTTCTTCGGTCTGCGTATCCTGGAAGGCAACGAATCCTTCGGATGCGGGGAAGGTCTCGATCGCATCCATGCGGCGGCCGATGCTGTCGAACAATTTTGCTTTATAGGGCTCGAAGTTCACGCCGCCATGGACCATCACGGAGAAATTCGGAAAGAGGTCCTTGATCTTCTTGCCGCTGGTTTCCTGCAGCCTGTCGAAATACATCTGGACCCAGGGCGGGATGCCGCTGATCAGGGTCATGTCCTGGTCGAAGGTCTCCTTCACGATCGCGTCGAGCTTTGTTTCCCAGTCCTCGATGCAATTCGTTTCGTAGGACGGCAGCTGGTTGGACCGCAGGTATTTCGGAATATGGTGATTGACGATGCCGCTGAGGCGCCCGGTGGGGATGCCGCCGATCCGCTCGAGCTCAGGCGAGCCCGACAGGAAGATCAGCTTGCCATCAGCGAAGGCAGTGTTGCCGGTCTCCGCCATATAAAGAAGGAGCGCGTTGCGTGCGGAGTTGATGTGATTGGGGATCGATTCCTTCGTGATGGGGATATACTTGACGCCACTGGTTGTTCCGGATGTTTTTGCGAAATAGATCGGAAGCCCTTTCCAGAGAACGTTGTGCTTGCCTCCCTTGATCTTGTCGATATAAGGCCGGAAGGCTTCGTAGTCGCGAACGGGAACGGCGTCCCGGAATGAGGCATGGTTGTCGACGTCCTTGAGCCCGTGGTCGGCTCCGAAATCTGTGAGCCGGCCGACTTTCAGCAAGTTTTTGAGGATATTGTCCTGGTCTGCCAATGCCGTCATCATCCCACGGCGTACTTTTGTCTGTATATAGGATGCGAACGGCTTTGCCAGGAACGATTTGATCTTCATGTGGGCGCAATGCTTTACAGCAGCCATCCCGAATGACTGTAAAATGGCAAGCTGTGCAAACGCAAATATAATAGGAAGACCGGTCCTTGCTCTTGAAATAAAATTTAGCCTCCCGTACAGCCAGACTACGCTATGATCAAAAAATTACGGCTTCTTCCAGGCCTTCGCTCCCGCGGCGGACGCCTGCTCCAGACATTCCAGAGACTCGGCCCACTCGGCCCGCTTGTCTTCTTCGCGTTGGCGCTCCTATTGATCTATTTCCTGTCGCGGGTGACGCTGAACTTGCTTTACTTCAGCCGTGTCACGCAGGAGCCGAAATTCCTGCTGATGTACCCGATCGGCGCCCGGATGGACATGATCGTGATCTGCTATGCCCTGTTTCTTCCGGCGCTCTTCTTCCTGCTCCTTCCCTACCGTGTCAACCGGTTCCTGTCCTATTTCTGGACGGTCTATTTCACCTTGATCACGGCCATCGCCTTCTTCATGGAGATGTCGACCTTCGCCTTCGTGCGCGAGTACGACCTGCGTCCCGACAGCGTTTTCGTCCGCTACCTGAAACACTATAAAGAAGTGGGTGGCACCGTCTGGAAGGCAAACAAGGCCGACCTGCTGGTCACCGTGCTACTCCTGGTCCTCGTGGTCTGGGTCGCCTGGAAATCCTTCCGCATTCTAACATCGGGCTACCGGCCACTGCGCTGGACGAAGAGACTGCTGCTCCTGCCCGTTGTGTTCGCCCTTTTATTTGTCGGGGCCCGTTCCTCGCTCGCACCACGGCCGGCCAATATCAGCACAGCTTACTGGTCGGAGCAGAATAAGCTCGTGAATGAGTTCACGCTCAACTCCACCTACTCGGTGCTGATGGCCGTCATCCGGCTATCAGATGAGAAAGATCCCTCGGCAGTCTATGGCAAGATGAGCGAAGCCGAGATCTTCGCGCGTGTCAGGGCAAAGCTGACGATCCCCGATTCTGCCTACATCAACTCCGACATCCCTTTTCTTCATAAGCAGGCAAGCGCTGTGAAGACAGCCCGCCCGCTCAACGTAGTGATCGTGCTCGAAGAAAGCCTGGGCGCGGAATACGTCGGCTTTCTCGGCGGCTTGCCGCTGACCCCCAACCTGGATGCACTGAGCAAGGAAGGAATTTCCTTCACCGACCTGTACTCGACCGGAACACGCACGGTGCGCGGCATTGAAGCAACGATAACGGGTTTCCTGCCGACACCGGGGAACAGTATCGTTAACCTGGGTTTGTCGCGCACGGGGTTCTTCACCGCGGGCGAGCTGTTTCGCAAAGCCGGCTACACTACGCACTTCGTCTATGGAGGTGAAAGCAATTTTGACGAGATGCGCTCCTTTTTCCTGGGCAACGGCTTCGAGCATATTCACGACCTGCCGGAATTCCATCACCCTGTCTTCAAAGGAGTGTGGGGCGTATCGGACGAAGACCTGATGGTGAAGGCGGACGAGGTCTTCCGGGCCCAGGGCGACAAGCCATTCTTTTCCGTTGTGCTGAGCACCAGCAATCACTCGCCCTTCGAGTTCCCTGATGGGCGGATCCAGCTGTATGAGCAGCCAAAGAGCTCGGTGCACAACGCGATGAAGTATGCGGACTATGCGATCGGGAAGCTGTTTGAGCTTGCCAAAAAGTCAGCCTATTATCAGAATACGCTTTTCCTGGTGGTGGCGGATCACAACACGCGGGTGTTTGGAGACGAGTTCGTGCCGGTTCACAAATTTCATATCCCGGGTGTGCTTATTGGTCCGAATGTGCCCGTACAGGCCTTTGGGAAGGTGGCGAGCCAGGTGGACCTGCTTCCGACGATCCTTCATTTTGCCGGCCTGGATACGGAGCACCCCATGATCGGCCGGGACCTGATGGCGCTTCCGGAAGGGGATCCGGGCCGCTGCTTCATGCAGTACGGGAACAATTTCGGGTATATGGTGGGCGATACGGTCACGATCCTGAAGCCTTACCTGCCGGCGCAGGGGTTCCGGTACGACAAAAAGAGCTTCAGGCTGACGCCGCTGGCGTCTGTGGCAGCGGAGCGGGCCAAGGATGCCCTTGCGTTTTCGCTGCTGCCGTGGAAGTTGTACGAGTCGAAACGGTACCATCTGCGCTGAGGGCCAAAACTTTAAGTTTTTTCTAGGCCGCTCCTTTTGCCACATGGATTTTTAACCTTACTTTTGCCCACCTAATTTTTGAACCGTTATGTTCGCAATCGTAAAAATAGCCGGTAAGCAGTTTAAGGTCGAAAAGGACCAGACTTTATATGTTCCCAATATTGGTGGCACTGCCGGCGACAAAGTAGAATTTGGTGATATCATCATGGCCGATTCCAATGGCAATCTTTCGTTCGCCGGTGCGGTGAATGTAAAAGTGCAGGCGGAGATCCTCGCCCAGGTCAAAGGTGATAAGGTCATCGCGTATAAGCAAAAGCGTCGTAAAGGCTTCCGCAAGAAATTGGGACACCGTACGCATTATACGAAAATCAGAATCAGCGAAATCGCGTAACCCTCCGTACGGATCCGCGTGACATTTTCTAAAAACTAAAAATCTAAATTACCATGGCACATAAGAAAGGTGAAGGCAGTGTAAAGAACGGCCGCGACTCGAACAGCAAGCGCCTGGGCGTAAAGATCTTCGGTGGCCAACCTGCGATCGCCGGCAACATCATCGTTCGCCAGCGTGGTACGGTTTACCATCCGGGTCAGAACGTCGGCGTCGGCAAAGACTATACGCTCTTTGCATTGACTGATGGCGTTGTTGAATTCCGTAAGGGCCGCAAAGACAGGACGATGGTGTCGGTGTCTGCGATCGAAGCGACAGCCTAACATGATTTGTGGATTGGTGGTTGATAAAAACTTTGACAGTTTGTCGTTTTGGCATTAATTTTAGACTGTTATTTGTTTATTAACTAACCATTAAATTCAAAAATCATGGCAACAGCAAAAAAAGCTGCGTCAAAAAGTTCTTCTTCATCGAAGGGAGCTTCCAAGAGTTCTTCAAAAGGTGCTTCAAAAGCATCAGCCTCCAAAGGTGCTTCTAAAGGAGCAGCCAAGTCTTCTTCAAAAAGCGGTTCTTCCAAGAGCGCTTCCAAAGGAGCGGCTAAGTCTTCTTCCAAAGGAGCTTCTAAAGGTGCTTCCAAAGCATCTGCAAAAGGTGGTGCTTCCAAGTCGTCTTCAAAAGGTGCTTCGAAGTCTTCTTCCAAAGGAGCTTCCAAGACAGCATCAAAAGGCGCTTCCAAATCTTCTTCGAAAGCATCCTCAAAAGGAGCTTCCAAAGGTGGATCGAAAAGCTCTTCCAAAGGCTCTTCAAAAAGCGCAGGAAAGAAATAAGCCTACAATTTTTTGAATTCCAGAAAGTCCCGGTGATGCCGGGACTTTTTTAATGCCCTCTCCGCAAAGCCAGCACCCGTGCGGGTTCCGGGCGCGCGGTTCGCCCGGCCCAAACCGGCCGAACGCACCTCGCAACGCCTCTTCCCCAGGGAGAATCTTCCTCCCTCAACTCGCAAATGCCTTAGTTTTGCCGCTTATTAAAACCACTTCTCTCATGACGCAAAAGATTCAAGTTGCCAACCCGGTAGTGGAGTTGGACGGTGATGAAATGACACGCATCATCTGGAAATTCATCAAGGATAAGCTGATCCTCCCCTACCTCGAGCTCGACATAAAATACTTCGACCTCGGCGTCGAATACCGCGACCAAACCAACGACCAGGTAACCATCGATGCGGCCAACGCGATCCGCCAATATGGCGTAGGCATCAAGTGCGCCACAATCACGCCCGATGAAGACCGCGTGAAAGAATTCAACCTGAAGCAAATGTGGAAGAGCCCGAACGGCACCATCCGCAACATCCTCGACGGCACGGTGTTCCGCGAGCCGATCGTGATCAAGAACGTACCGCGGCTTGTCACCACGTGGGACCGCCCCATCGTTGTTGGTCGCCATGCATTCGGCGATCAGTACCGCGCTACCGACTTCGTTGTAAAAGGCAAAGGCAAGCTCACCATCACCTTCGAAGGAGAGAACGGCGAGAAGGTGCAGCACGAAGTCTATAACTACACAGGCGAAGGCGGTGTCGCGATGGCGATGTACAATACCGACGAAAGCATTCGCGGCTTCGCACACAGTTGCATGAACATGGCGCTGACCAAAGGCTGGCCGCTCTACCTCTCTACGAAGAACACGATCCTGAAGAAGTATGACGGTCGCTTCAAAGACATCTTCCAGGAAGTGTTCGACGCCGAGTTCGCTACGAAATTCAAGGACGCCAACATCACGTACGAGCACCGCCTCATCGACGATATGGTGGCATCGGCCATGAAATGGAACGGCGGCTTTATCTGGGCCTGCAAGAACTATGACGGTGACGTACAGAGCGATTCCGTGGCGCAGGGCTTCGGCTCCCTCGGCCTGATGACCTCCGTTCTCGTGACCCCCGACGGAAAAACGATGGAAGCGGAAGCAGCGCACGGCACGGTGACCCGTCACTACCGCGAGCACCAGAAGGGCAACCCGACATCGACCAACCCGATCGCATCCATCTTCGCCTGGACACGCGGTCTCGCCTTCCGTGGCAAACTCGACAACAACCAGCCGCTGATCGACTTCGCCAACGCTCTTGAAGAAGTATGCATCGAAACCGTCGAAAGCGGCAAGATGACGAAGGACCTTGCGCTGACGATCAACCCGGGCAAAGTGGAGCACGGGAAAGACTATCTCTACACCGAAGAGTTCCTCGACGCGATCGATGAGAATCTTAAGAAGAAGATGGCGCGATAAGCGAGAGAAGCATAAAGAATAGAATCAAAGAACCCGAACGGGTTCTTTTTTTTGTGGCGGAGAGAAGCGACTGGTGAAACTCCGTGGCCGTTCTGCTTCTTGTTTTGGATCAAATCGTGTTGCCATCTTACATTCGTCACCGATATTTTCGGCAACATGGATATTTTGACTACTGGCAGCTCGCAACCGGGTCCGACCATTTGCCGACTCTTGTAACCTGTTTGAATCCGTTACGTTCTATAGGCATGAAACCAAAACTTCTACCGCTCCTATTTCTGCTGGTTTGTGGCAGTGATCTCCACGCCCAGTCTCCCGACTCGGTCAAGCACTACATTGACAGCGCACTCTACCTGATGCGCACAAAGTCGTTGAACGGCAGGAAGCTGAATTGGAATCAGGTCCGCGACAGTGCCTACCGAAAAGCAGCAACTGCAAAAACCTATCGCGAGGCATTTCCCGCGATCGCCTATGCTTTCCAGCAGTTGAAGGATTACCACGGCGTGGTTGCGGGCGAGGACACTTTTTACCGCTACCCTCCTCCGGTGAACTTTGACAAAGTGCTGAGTGCCGGCATCAAAAAAGAGTTTTTGAAAGGCCCCAGGATCGTGACGGCCTTCGTACATAATTCGTTTGCTTACCTGCGCATTCCGGGCATGAACGTGACCAGGCAGGAAGATATCGATGCCAGAGCCAACAAGCTGAGAGACTCTTTATGCACGCTCCTGGAGCGGCATCCAAAAGGAATCATCGTTGACCTCCGCATGAACACCGGTGGAAACTCGGCGCCCATGATCTCAGGGATCAGCCCGCTCTTCCACCTGTCCTTGCTGGGTTACGGGGTCGACAGGAATGGCAAGTTCCTGGAGGCCGTCAAACTAAAGGACGGCGTCCTGCTGGATGAGCACGGAAACAAAATGGCGGCCGTAAAAAACAGCTGTTCAGCAGCGGAGACAATACCCATCGCAGTATTGATCGGGCCATCAACGGTAAGCTCCGGGGAGATCCTGGCGGTCTACCTCAAACAACAGCCAAACGTCAGGCTTTTTGGCGAACCGACACCCGGCTTTTGCAATGCGACGGAAGGATTCACCTTTATGAACGGCGCCGGTTACCTGCTCTTGAGCGTGAACAGGATCGCCGATGCGCACAGGCATGTTTACCAGGACCTGGTGGTACGCCCCGACGTTTATCAAAAGAATGAAGACAATTACGATGATCTCCTTTCGGATGCAACGGTTACCGCTGCATTGAAATGGCTGTCCACAAAAGCAAAAAGGTAAGAGCAGCACAGCGCGATTGAGCCCGAGGTCTGGCTGGGACGTTAAGAAGCAATCGATTGGTGCTCCTGTCGTTGATCGGATTCGCCGCGTATGCGCCCATAAAATGCCAACCGGCACTCGTTATGGCTTCTTCTTGTTCGTTCAAGCTGCGGGTCGAAAAGCATCAAGTGGCCGAACTCGGGTTTCGCATCATGAATAAATTTTTCTTCACACTCTCCTATCTTTCTGGCTATGCCAAGATCATTTGCCTGGGGCCCCGAAGGACATGCGCTCATCGGTCAACTTGCCTTCCGCCTGCTGAGTCACTCTACGCAGCAGCGCGTTCAAAAAGCCCTTGGTGGCGGTTCACTCTGGGACGCCGGCATCGAGGGCGACCATCCAACGCTGCCCACCGGCGGGCAGTCGATCGCCGCGGAGCTCGAGCGGATCATCAGCAGGCTCCGGCATGATGAGGACGGATCATCCGCCCAACTCAGAGCAACGATCCTCCTGCTCACATACCTCGTTGGCGACCTGCACCAACCTTTCCGCGCCGGGTCCAATGAAGCAGTCGGCACGGCGCGAGTCTCCTGGAAGGGCACAGCTGCCGATCTGGCCACCATCTGGCAAACCAAGCTGATACCACAGCAGGAGATCACATTGAAGTCGCTCGACACCTTTTACAGGTCCCTGCAGAAAGACATCGTCCAGCAGATCGGCACCGTCAATGTTTCGAACTGGCTGTTGGCTTCGCGCTCGACCCTTGCCCAGGTCGGCGATTATGGAGGAACAAATGTTGACGAAGCGTACGCGGCGAAATGCAAGCTGGCAGTGACAATGCTTTTGACAGCCGCGTCCATCCGCCTGGCGTCGGTGCTGGAAGAGGTCTTCAAATGATAGATCGTACAAGCACGGCGAAGAGATCGTGGAAAGCGCAAATGGGTTTACCGCCGCGCGGGATGCCCACCACCATCTCGGCACGCAAGCGACGCTTTGCGGACAGATTTTCAGCATCACTGAAAGCGACAACGAGGGCCTTTTTAACTCGGAAAAGATCGGAACGAGGCTACAGTGATTCTTGTTCTTTCACCTGCTGCTCCCACGCGGTTTACAAAGATGATCCCGGCCCTCAGGGGCGCCCCGATCTGCGTCACCGGCAACTCCACGAAAGTAAGAGGCGATATAACGACCACCGTGTCATCTGAAGACCAGATCAGGGTCGTGGATTAACGTTTCGAGTGAAAGCCATCCTTCCTTTCTCTGAATTTATCATTAGGGTAGGTTCGGGCAGTCATCCGCAGGAAACAGCATGATTTTCCGCATCGCCTGCGGTTCTCTGAACGTTTCGAAACCGATGACTCACCCGGCCGCAACCCGGGCCTGTCCAACTCCGGTGACCCATTGGGGGTCAACCTGTTAAACACCATTCGGCATTTTGCAGTCTCCCTTATTTTACCCACTTTCGCACTTGCAAAAACAACTTATACAACTATGTGCGGAATTGTTGCCTACATCGGCCCGCGTGAAGCGTACCCCGTTATCCTCAAAGGTCTCAAGCGTCTCGAATACCGCGGCTATGACAGCTCCGGCGTCGCGCTGCTCAACGGCGATCTCAACGTCTACAAAAAGAAAGGCAAGGTCGCCGAGCTCGAGGAAATGCTTGTCGGCAAGGACGTGCATTCACATATCGGCATCGGCCACACCCGGTGGGCCACCCATGGAGAGCCGAATGACCGCAATGCCCACCCGCACATCTCCGGCAGCGGCAAGCTGGCCATGATCCACAACGGCATCATTGAAAACTACGCGCAATTGAAGCAGGACCTCCTGCGCAAGGGCTATACCTTCAAGAGCGATACCGACACCGAGGTGCTCCTTAACTTTATTGAGGACATCAAGGAAAATAACAACTGCCCGCTCGAAGAGGCGGTCCGCATCGCGCTCAAGCGCATCGTCGGCGCCTATGTCATCGTGCTCATCGACCAGGAGCATCCCGATACGCTCATCACCGCGCGCAAAGGAAGCCCGCTCGTGATCGGCATTGGCAAGAACGAGCATTTCCTCGCCTCCGACGCCTCCCCCATCATCGAATACACCAAAGAGGTGGTTTATGTGAACGACTACGAGCTGGCGATCATCAAGGCAGACGAGCTGATCCTGAAGAACCTCGGAAACGAGCGCCAGACGCCCTTCATCACCAAGCTCGACATGGAGCTCGCCGCGATCGAAAAAGGCGGCTATGAGCACTTCATGCTGAAGGAGATCTTCGAGCAGCCGCAGACGATCCAGGACTGCCTGCGCGGTCGCCTCGACGCAAATGGCGGCACGATCACAATGAGCGGCGTCAGCAAATATGCTGAGCAGATCATGAATGCAAACCGCATCGTGATGGTCGCCTGTGGCACCAGCTGGCACGCCGGCCTCGTTGCTGAATACATCTTCGAAGAGCTGTGCCGCATCAATGTGGAAGTCGAATATGCTTCAGAGTTCCGTTACCGGAACCCTGTCATCAATCAAGGCGACGTGATCATTGCAATCTCGCAAAGCGGCGAGACTGCCGACACGCTCGTGGCGATCGAAAATGCCAAGTCAAAAGGCGCCATCATCATGGGCGTCGTCAATGTCGTCGGCTCCTCGATCGCCCGCATCTCCGACACGGGCGCCTACACGCATGCCGGCCCCGAGATCGGCGTGGCCTCTACGAAGGCGTTCACCGCACAGCTCGCAGTACTGACCATGATCGCCCTGAAGATCGGTTATGAAAAAGGCACGATCTCTCACGACAGGTACCTGCAGCTGGTGCGCGAGCTCGATGCCATCCCTGAAAAGGTCGCAACCGTGCTGCTCCAGGCAGATAATATTCGCAAGCTCGCCGAAAAATACAAGGATGCAACCAATTGCCTCTACCTCGGCCGCGGCTACAATTTCCCCGTTGCCCTGGAAGGCGCGCTGAAGCTCAAAGAGATCTCTTATATCCATGCGGAAGGCTACCCTGCCGCAGAAATGAAACACGGCCCGATCGCGCTTGTTGACGAGAACCTTCCCGTTGTCTTCATTGCAACGAAAGATGCCTACCATGAAAAGGTCGTGTCGAACATGCAGGAGATCAAGGCGCGCAAGGGCCAGGTCATCGCCATTATTAATGAAGGTGACGAGTTCACGCCGACACTGGCCGACGACGTGATCGTTGTGCCGGAAGCGGACGAGATCGTGGCGCCAATGCTCAACTGCATCCCGCTGCAGCTGCTCGCGTATTATATCGGCGTCGCCAAAAATTTCGATGTGGATAAGCCACGGAATCTCGCCAAATCAGTCACGGTCGAATAAGACCCGCAGGTAGCTATGAACAGTAACAGGAAATGGTCTCTTGATTCGATCGGCTATGGCTTTATCGATGCCCCTTACCTTCCGGATGGAAAGGATGAATACCACCTGCGCAATCTTCAGAACCGGAGCGGAACAACGTATCGCAACCTCACCGCCTACGAGATCGAGGTGCTCGTCCGCAACAACAACACGTCCGATGATTGGAACAAGCTTCGCGTGTCGAATGCGTTCAATCCCGAGCTGGTAAAGAATTGCAAGTTCTATGGGCTCGTGCGCATGGGGAAGCTGGAGCCGATCGCGATCCAGTATCACAATGTCTGCCTCCCGGTGGGCTTGTACAACAGCACCATCATCAGCTGCGACTTCGGCGACAATGTCGTCGTGAACAACGTCAATTATATCTCGCACTATATCATCGGCAATGAGGTCATGCTGGTCAACATCCATGAGCTTCACACCACGGACCACGCAAAGTTCGGTAACGGCGTGCTGAAGGAAGGCGAGGAGGAAGCGGTGAGGGTATGGCTGGAAGTGTGCAACGAGAACGCCGGTCGGAAGATCCTTCCGTTCAATGGCATGGAAGCAGGAGATGCCTACCTGTGGTCCAAGTACCGGGCGGATCACGAGCTGATGCAGCGATTCAAGGAGCTGACAGAAAACCGCTTTGACAAGCAACGCGGTTATTACGGCAAGATCGGTGACCGGTGCGTGATCAAGAACACGAGTATCATCAAGGATGTCTGGATCGGCAGTGACGCCTATATCAAGGGCGCAAATAAATTGAAAAACCTCACCATCAACTCCTCGGAGGAAGCGACCTCCCAGATCGGCGAAGGATGCGAGATGGTCAACGGTATCGTCGGCTTTGGCTGCCGCATCTTTTATGGCGTGAAGGCCGTCAGGTTCGTGATGGCCTCGCATTCACAGCTCAAATACGGAGCGCGGCTGATCAACTCTTACCTCGGCAACAATGCAACGATCTCCTGCTGCGAGGTTCTCAACTCTCTGATCTACCCGGCTCATGAGCAGCACCACAACAACTCCTTTCTCTGCGCCGCCCTCGTCATGGGCCAGAGCAATATTGCGGCGGGGGCCACCATCGGCTCCAATCATAACAGCCGGGCCGCCGACGGCGAGATCATTGCGGGGCGCGGCTTCTGGCCTGGGCTCTGTGTCAGCCTGAAGCACAATTCCAAATTTGCAACGTTCAACCTGGTTGCAAAAGGAGACTACTCCAGCGAGCTAAATATTCCCTTCCCCTTCTGCCTTGTCAGCAACGACGACGCCAACAACCGCCTCGTGCTGATGCCCGCCTACTGGTTCCGCTACAACATGTATGCGCTGGCCCGCAATGCCCATAAGTATATAGACCGCGACAAGCGTACCGAGCGCATCCAGCACAT
>JAQBNP010000129.1 GCA_028288515.1 Flaviaestuariibacter sp.
GTACGCGCCTTTGTCATCGGTGATCTTCACCTCGTAGTCTTCATCAGTCAATGGTGTAAAGGAGAAGGATCCGACCTCTAGGTTGAAGGAACGGCAGCTTGCCACGATAGATCCGCTTCCCCTCGCAGTGACGATAGCTGTCCAGCGGTCGGGCAGTGTTGTCCTGGAAAAGAGCCGCAGGGCTACGGTTGTTCGAACACCGGCAAGGAGTGTCCCCGATTCGGCAAAGGATGCCGCATTCCATTGAACAGGCCTGGCTTGCAGGCGTTTCGGGGAAACCGGATTGTAAACATTCAGCTGGCGGACATAGGGCAGCTGACGGCCATGGTTGAGCGATAAAAGCGTATAAGCACGGATATAATAAACGCCTTCGGGCAATGTTTCCGGGAGTAAAAAACTGCCTTCCCCGGCACCTAGGTAAAGGGCGACCAGGTATTTGTCGATACGAGCTTTTTGCGCGTCATAAAGCTCGACATACAGGTTCGTGGACCGGTCGGATGGACCGGCCCCCAGCGCTACATATGCCTTAAACCAGATGCACTCTCCCACAAAGAACTCGTCTGCCTGGTAGTCAAGGTGGATGGTTTCGGTGGGGTACTGTGCATCAAACGCCTGCAACGCGCGCTCAGGGCTGAATTGCCCGGATGCAATTGCTGACAATAAAACACAGAAAAGAGAAGTAAGTGGATAGCGCATAACGGTGTTGGTCAACCTAAGCTAGGAAGAAGTTCGACCCCGAACTGTTAAACTGCCTTAACAGAGAGAGCCGCTGCACGGCCGTACACGGACGGTCCCTGGACGACGAAGCCCCGGCATGCCGGGGCTTCACAAATTCGTCGCGCGTCATCAGATGATCAGCATGGCATCGCCATAGCTGAAGAAGCGGTACTTGTCCTTGATCGCTTTTTTATAAGCTTCGGTCATCAGGTCATAGCCGGCGAATGCGCAGGCCATGATCATCAGGCTTGTTTTCGGCAGGTGAAAATTCGTCACCAGCGAATCGGCAATGTTGAAATTGTAAGGGGGATGAATGAACGTGTTCGTCCATCCTTCGGACGGCTTGAGAAGACCCTGCGCCGTGAAGGAGGATTCCATCGCGCGCATCGTTGTTGTGCCAATGGAGCAGATACGGTGGTTCGATTCTTTTGCCTTGTTCACGATCTTGCAGGCCATGTCCTCAATGCGGTAGTATTCGGCGTCCATCTTGTGCTTGCTCAGGTCCTCCACCTCGATCGGGCGGAAGGTGCCAAGGCCCGTGTGAAGAGTGACCTCGGCGAAGCGAACGCCTTTGATCTCACAGCGCTTGATCAGCTCACGGCTGAAATGGAGTCCGGCGGTCGGCGCTGCAACGGCGCCCTCGTATTTGGCATAGACCGTCTGGTACCGCTCGCGGTCCTCTTCGTCGGGCTTGCGTTTGATGTATTTGGGTAGCGGTGTTTCACCATGCTTTTCAAGAATGAGGCGGAAGGCGTCCTCGTCACCTTCGAACAGGAACTTGATCGTGCGGCCACGAGATGTCGTGTTATCGATCACTTCTGCCACCAGGTCCTCATCATCGCCAAAATAAAGCTTGTTGCCCACGCGGATCTTCCTTGCGGGATCAACGATGACATCCCACAGGCGGTGCTCTTTGTTCAGCTCGCGCAGCAGGAAGACCTCGATCTTGGCGCCCGTCTTTTCCTTGCGGCCGTACATGCGGGCAGGGAACACTTTCGTGTTGTTTACGACGAACACGTCCTTGTCATCAAAGTATTCGAGGATGTCGCGGAAATTACGGTTGTCCATCTGCCCGGTACTGCGGTTGATGACCATCATCCGGGAATCTTCGCGTTTTTTAGCAGGGTTCTGGGCGATCAGGTTGAGCGGGAGGTCGAACTTGAATTGCGAAAGCTTCATGGGCTGAGTATCCTTTTTTAGCGCCTCATGACAAGAACCAGCGGAATGCGGTGGGGGAGTCGTCCCAAACTCGGTCTTACGGCACCGGGTCTGGTCATTTAGCTGAATAAGGCGGCAAAGGTAAGGGCAGGGGTCGAAAAGCCAAAGCGGCCAGTTCAGAAAGTTTTGTTAGGGCGATGACACACCTGCTGATCAGCTGCGCTTCCGTTTGAAGTCGCCGCGCTTCCAGGCCTTGATGAATTCGGCCCAGGCGGCCGGGTCGAAGATCTTCTGCGGCGGCAGCTGCCCGGCATACGTTGCGCGGTTGGCGATATTCCGGAACTGCAGGCTTGTCGCTTCGCCGCCATCTGCCGGCGTGTTCTGCATGAGGATCCGGCGCTTGGCGACATCGTTATTCTGGCGGGCGATCTCGATATCGTCGTCCGGCACCTTGGCGTTGACGAAATCGCGGCTGAACTGTTGGGGTGTCGGGCGGGCCTTGATGACCGTGGCCGGCAGATAGACAGTGTCCTCGACAAGAAGCTGCGCAACGCTGTATTGATTGCCGGCTATATCCCGCGGCACCGTGATGACCTTGCTCTTGTAGCTGACGTGGGTGAACTCCACCTCGTCTCCTTTCAGGACAACGATGGAGAAGATGCCCTGGCCGTTGGTGATCGTTCCGCGGTTCTGTCCTTTTACGGTGACGCTCACGGCAGGGATGCCTTGCAGGCTGTCGGCTGTCATGACGACGCCATACAGCTGCACCACCGAATCCTTCACCGTTTCAAACTGCGCTTTCGATTCCAGCGCGCCAAGGCCGCAGAGCAAAACGAGCAGGAGTAGAGCTTTCTTCATCTTTTCAAAAATAGCCTGGTAAATCGTTCGGAGCGAATGGCGCTCGGCGGTTTGCGTTAACTTTGCGACTTCATTAACAAATGCTGCAGACATGACGAAAGATGACGTGCTGAAGGCCCTGAGCAACGTCCAGGAGCCCGACCTGGGTAAGGACCTGGTCACGCTGAATATGATCCGCGACCTCGAGATTTCCGGCAACGATGTTTCCTTCACCATCGTGCTGACGACGCCCGCCTGCCCGATGAAAGAGCATATGCAAAACGCAAGCATCAATGCGATCCGCATCCTGGTCAACAAGGAGGCAAATGTGACCGTAAACTTCACATCGAGCACCACGACCGTTCGCGCTGACAAGGGCTCTGTGCTCCCCGGCGTGAAGAATATCATTGCCGTCGTCAGCGGCAAGGGCGGCGTGGGCAAAAGCACGGTGTCCGCCAACCTCGCGCTTGCGCTGGCCCAGGGCGGCGCTTCCGTCGGACTCATGGATGCAGACATTTACGGTCCAAGCGTACCCATCATGTTCGGCGTGCGCGGCGAGCGGCCGATGATGACCGACGTCAACGGGAAAGCGATGATCGTTCCGCTCGAGCGATACGGCATCCGCCTGGTGAGCATCGGTCTTCTTGTCGATGAGAAGAGCGCCGTGGTATGGCGCGGACCGATGGCCAGCAGCGCCATCCGCCAGTTCATTACGGATGTGCAGTGGGGTGAGCTCGATTACCTCGTCATCGATATGCCGCCCGGCACCGGCGACATTCACCTGACCATGATGCAGACCGCACCGGTCACCGGCATCGTTGTTGTGACGACGCCGCAGGATGTTGCCCTGGCCGATGCGAAAAAAGGCATCGCGATGTTTGGCCAGGCGCAGCTGAACGTACCCATCATCGGCCTCGTCGAGAACATGAGCTATTTCGTACCAGCCGACATGCCGGACAAAAAATATTACATCTTCGGACGCGAAGGCGGGAAACGCCTGGCAGATGAATACGACCTGCCCTTCCTCGGCCAGATCCCGCTCGTTGAGGGCATCCGCGAAGGGGGCGACATCGGCGTGCCGGCAATGGTCAGCGATGATGAGATCAGCAAGCAGGCATTCATGGAGTTTGCGGGCATCGTTGCGCGCAGCGTTTCGATGCGCAACGCCCATATGAAAAGCCAGCAGATCGCTGACGTCGTGGAATAGCGGTGTCCGCGGAACTGAGTATATTTAAGTTATGAAGAAGCTCTCCCTTTTCATCCTGGCGGCGGTGCTAACCGGCATGGCCGCGAATGCGCAAACGCAGAACCGCAAAACGTTCAAGATCAACCCGGGCGAACGCATCATGGACGTCATCCCGCGCACGGAAGCGTTGAGCGCCCCTGGCTTTGGCCCCGGTACGATCTACTTCCGGAATGGACGCTATGCGAAGGCGTCGCTCCTGTACAATTACCTGATCCCCGGCCTTCAGTTCATTAACGAAAAGGGCGACACGCTCATGATCGACAATGAAAAGGACGTCAGGTACGCCGTCCTCGGAAGCGATACGTTCTACTATGACCACGGCTTTCTCCGGCTTGTCCAGACCTACCCCGATATGCTGCTTGCCGAGAAGCGGTACTTCAGCTTCTCCAACCGGCAGAAGCTGGGTGGCATGGGGGAGGTGACGTCGGCTTCCATCGATACGTATACCTCCGTAAGCTCCGATAATTATTATTCCGAGATCGTGGCGCGCGAGATCCTGACACTGTCGCGCTACAAGTACCTTTACATCGGCGACAAGTACAACAATTTTACCGTGGTCAACAAGAAGAGCCTGCTCGACCTTTACCCCGGGCAGGAGCGCGCCGTTCTCGATTACCTGAAGGAAAATAAGGTCGACTACTCCGATACGGAGGCGATCAAAAAGCTCATCGCGCACTTCAGCGCAAAACACTGACCATGTACAAGCTCCCGCCGTACGATGAAAAAGACCAGGCTGCCGTTCTTGATTTCATCCACCAGCATCCCTTTGCTTTCCTCTCCGGATGCAATGCAGCCGGAGAGCCCGTGGCCATGCAGGTGCCTGTCTTTATTGAGCACCGCGGCGATACAATG
>JAQBNP010000102.1 GCA_028288515.1 Flaviaestuariibacter sp.
CCGGGACAAATTGAACTCAAATAGCAGCCCCCTGTCCCCTGTGGAGATCTTCGATCGAAGCTGTTTTCTTTTCACGTTCGCCATTTAGAACCAGCTGTTCTCTTTCGTCATTTGAGATTCCCTGATCGGTATTCAAGATTGAGTATTGGTTGTAATAAAATTGATTGTTGAAGATTCGTTCAGTGCCCTTCTTCCTGTGCATCTTTGCCCGAAACATCATGAAGTCCCTTTTTGACCAGCCAACGAGAGCGGAAATTATCACCCGAATCGGCTCCCTTCCCGAGGACAGCGTCGCGCTGTGGGGCAAGATGACGCTTTACCAGATGCTCGCGCATTGCATCTTGTGGGAAGAGATGTTGCTCGGTAAGAAGGAATACCGGCAATCCCTGCTCGGGCGGCTGTTCGGCAAGATGGCGCTCAAGGCCATGCTCAAAGACGAGCCGATAAAGCCGAACCTGCCCACCGTGCCATCATTCCGAACCGGGGGGTCCGGCGATGTCGCTGCGGCTAAAGCAAACTGGATCGCCCTCCTCGGCGAGCATGCGTCGCGTGTTCCGTCCGGCTTCCACCATCCGTTTTTCGGCCAGCTGACCGCCGAGCAGGCGGGCCGAATCGCCTACAAGCATACCGATCATCACCTGCGGCAATTTAACGGGTAAGCTGGGTTGAGAATAGATGGATCCGTTGTATGGGCGGCTCGTTGATTGCGGGAGATTTGCCGGGAAGGGAGTTCTCCCCATGGTGACCCGCTGTCGGTTTCCGAGCACGTCTTCCGAAGGGGCTCGCGGCTACCCTCCATTCTCATAAAAAAACAGGCAGAAGTCCTTTCAATTTTCCATGCGATAAGAAACGCCCCGAGCGAAATCTACAACAAGGCAATCCACACATGGCACGGGTAAAAAGGAACGCGCTCAGAAAGAAAGGTGAGCCAAAGATTTGCGTCAACCGGTTCCTTGGCAGAACGTGTGGCGAAGGAAGAAACAGTCTACTTTTAAACAATGGACATAGAGATCATAACCGCCCACCTTCATTTAGACGTTTATGGTTTTGCAGCCATTGCCACCAATAAAGACTATGCGGGAACCGCGTTTCGATTGAGCGGCAGAATGTGGGAGATTGTTAAAAGCAACGGCCTAAAAAACAAAGGGAAGAATATTTGGGTCTACGAAGCCGCCGATCACGTTTTTGCAGGCATTGAGCTGGAGAATCCTTCAGATGGCGATAACAATGGGCTTGAGGAAAGTACCATACGCCTTGAAAAATATGCCCGCTTCAGACATTTGGGACCTTATCACCTTCTAAAGCAATCGGGACAGAATATGGCAATTGAACTTGCCAAACAGGGCTACGAGGTTCGGTTTCCCTGCATCGAGATCTACGGGCATTGGACACCCAAGGAATCAGAATTGGAAACAGAATTACTGATGTGCCTGGCGTAGCGGATGCTCTCACGCAGCGCCTCGCCAGATACTGGTCAGGGCGAAAAAATATTCCTCGAGCCCGGGGGTTCCTTGTAGAAATTGAAAAAGACCTTCCGGCTTGCGGAAGGTCTTTCGATAATCGTAGTCGTCAAGCAATAACTGGCCCTCTGCGGCTTTACCGGAAACAAAAGTCCGTGCGTCAAAACAGAGCTGCCTGGCCCTGTGCCTCCTTCACCTCCCACTCCATCATCACGTTTTTGTTGAAGTCGGTCAGCTTGGCGCCGACAGCCTTCCAGCCCATGACGTCCACAAGGGTCGCGATCTTGTACCTGGCCTTGCGCACCTGCGAGCCTTTGCCCGTATGAACGATCAGCAGCGGCTCGGCCTCGGTTGACACGGCTTCCAGCACATTGCCCTTCCCCTCCTTGATGAAAAGAAAACGGTTGCGCAGCGTCGTTGTTTCGATCCGGAAACGCTTCACGTTGTACTGCAGCTTGTCGTTGTCGAGGTATACCGCGGTGATGACGTGATCAGGGTCGAACTTCTCCACGAGTAGCACGTCCTCGGGGTTGAAGCGCTGCGTCAGCTCCTGGTCTGTGATCTCGTAGGTGCCGTCGGTGTAGATAACCAGGACGCGGTCCTCGGCGTCGAAGTCCCCCAACTCGATGCCTTTGCCGTCGTGGTTGAGGCGCCCGAACTTGTCATCGAACCAGAGCTTGATGGACCCCAGGGTCGCCACGCCGGCTTCTTTGAACCTGACCGCGCGCACGGGGTATTTCGTGACCTGGTTGCCCATGGAGCCGCGGCTCTTGATCTCGAGCTCCTCGAAGTAAAAATCGAGTTCTTTCTTCTTGGCCGAGCAGTTCGGGCTCAGCACGATCCGCACCACTTCCGCTTCGCCGTTTGGATTGACGGTGAGGTAGTGAACCTTGCTTTTATCGTGCCCTTTGGTGAGGTCGTATTCCTTGTCGCGCGTTATGCCGGTGACGTTGAAGCGCTTGGCATAGGCCGTACCCGTAGCGCCGTCGGTATAGATCATGTTGTACGTGGTGCGCTCGTCGCCCTTCCGGAAAACGGCGGCATAGAGAATGTCCTTGCCGATGAACACCTTATCCTGTACCCGAACGATCTTCATGATGCCGCGCTTGGTGAAGGCAATGATGTCGTCGAGGTCGGAGCATTCCACGAGGAACTCGTCCTTCTTCAGGGACGTGCCGATAAAGCCCTCCTCACGGTTGATGAAGATCTTCGTGTTGGCGATCGCAACATGCTTCGCTTCGATCTGCTCAAAGACCTTGATCTCGGTCTTGCGCTCCTTGCCCTTGCCATATTTCTTGAGCAGGTTTTCAAAATAGGCGATGGCGTAGTCGTTGAGATGTGCGAGGTCGTGGTTGACGCCGCTGATCTGCTCCTCGAGATCTTTGATCTGCGCGTTCAGCTCCGCGATGTCGAGGCGGTAGATGCGGCGCACCGGCTTCTCCGTGAGCTTGAGAATGTCCTCGCGCGTGATGGGGCGCTTCAGTCCCTTGATGAAAGGCTGGAAGGCCCTGTCGATGGCGGCAATCACCTTGTCCCAGGTTTCGTGCTTTTTCTCGAGCTCCTTATAGATCTGCTCTTCGAAGAAGATCTTTTCGAGAGAGGTGTAGTGCCATTTTTCCTGCAGCTCGCTCAGGCGGATCTCGAGCTCTTTTTGCAGCAGGTCCTTTGTCTTATCGGCCGAGATGCGGAGCAGCTCGTTAACGGAAATGAAGACAGGTTTCTGATCAATGATCACGCAGGTATTGGGAGAGACCGAGACCTCACAATCCGTGAACTTGTAGAGCGCGTCGATCGTGATGTCGGGCGAGATGCCGGGCGCGAGGTCTACCTGGATTTCCACCTCCGCAGCCGTGTTGTCTGTGACCTTTTTGATCTTGATTTTGCCGGCGTCGTTTGCCTTGACGATGGAATCCATCAGTCCCGACGTCGTTATGCCGTACGGGACGCTTTTGATGAGAAGCGTTTTCTTATCGAACTCCTCGATGTGGGCGCGCACCTTCACGCGGCCTCCCCGCATCCCACTGTTGTAGTCGCTGACGTCGGCCATGGCGCCGGTCAGAAAGTCGGGGTAGAGATCGAATTTACGGCCCTTCAGGTATTTGATGGTGGCGTCGCAGAGCTCATTGAAATTATGCGGGAGGATCTTTGTGGCGAGACCCACCGCGATGCCTTCTGCGCCTTGTGCCAGCAGCAGCGGGAACTTCACGGGGAGCGTTACGGGCTCGTTCTTGCGACCGTCATAGCTCGTTTGCCAGATCGTGGTCTTGGGATTGAAGACCACCTCGAGGGCAAACTTGCTGAGGCGCGCTTCAATGTAGCGCGAGGCGGCGGCATCGTCTCCGGTGCGGATATCGCCCCAGTTGCCCTGGGTGTCGATGAGGAGATCTTTTTGACCCATATTCACCAGCGCGTCGCCAATGGATGCGTCGCCGTGGGGGTGGTATTGCATTGACTGCCCGATGATATTGGCCACTTTATTGTAGCGACCGTCGTCCATTTCCTTCATGGCGTGGAGGATGCGGCGCTGTACGGGCTTCAGCCCGTCTTCCACGGCGGGCACCGCCCGCTCCAGGATCACGTAGGAGGCATAGTCGAGGAACCAGGTCTTGTACTGGCCGTTGATGCCATGATCGGTTTGTACGTGTTCGTAGTTCTTGTTCTTCGTAGTGCTCATGTATGGTGGTTGTAACTGTTACGGTGTTATTCGGCCGGGGCTTCGGCGGGCGCGCCGGTTCGGAGACGCACGTCGAATTCTTTCCAGCCTTTCGTGGTGTCGCCGCTGATTTCGATGGTGCCGGCTTCGGCCATGACGCGCATGCGCCAGAGAAGGAAGACATCGCCTGTTTTGATCTTCATCCGGCTCAGGATGCCGACCATTACCTTGTTGCCTTTTTGGGGTTCGCTGGTGAGCGACTTCAGAATGTCGGCGTCGTAATAATCATCGGGCTTGCTCGCGATCTTTTTGCCGCCTTCGAGGATACGGACGAGAGCGCCCTCGCTGCAGAGTCGCTTCCATTCGTCGGGGTCGACTTCCATTTCGCTCAGCGTTACTTTGCGGCACAGCTTTTTGGCTTTCCGGTATTCGGCGGGCTGGATCTCGAAGAGGTACACAGGGTAAAAGATGCCACCCTTTTCATTGATGAAGGGAAGGTTGTTCATGTAGAGAACATAGATGCGGCCCTGGTACGACGTGAGCTGCGAGATGAGCCAGTAGTAGCCGCAAACGTCGTGGCCGTTCTGTCCCATCCAGATCCAGAGGTTTTCCTTTGGGTTCTCGTCCAGTGTCTTCTTGAGGTTGTGAACGGTCACGCGGTCGTTTACCATCGGCATGATCTCTTCGGAGCGATAGGGCGATGCGTCGACAAGCTCTTTCCACCAGTCACGGCGGGCCTGCCAGGTTTCGGGATCGTCAGATACATAAAGTGGTCCCACGGCGTAGTCGTCCTTGATCTCGACGATGTCGCCGGCGAGGGACTCGTCGAGCTCGATGGCTTTTTTGAGAACTTGAACGTCGGCCGTTTGAAAGACAAGATGGATCATGTAAAAACGAATTTTGGTTGAGCACTTTTCAATCGATCAGCGCTGCTTTGCTATTTGATTTTGACGGCGACAAACAGGTAGTTGTTGGCGGCGCCGATGACCTCGTAGTCAACGTAAAACGATTCGGTAAAGATCTTGAATGCCAGGAACTCGTGTTGCGGCACCGCGAACTCGTCGAACAGCAGGATATCGCCTGGCCTGAGGAAGCGGTACAGCTGCGACAGCGCGAAGATCGTGGCGCTGAACAGGTCGGCATCGAGATGGATGACCTTGCGGTTACCCGGCTTGTACGACTCCAGGAACGGGATAAGCGTTTGCTGGAAGAGGCCTTTATAAAAGGTGGCGCGCGGGTCGTGGATGTTGAGAGAATCGAGCTCCACGGCCATGGCGCCTTTTTCAAAGGGTCCCCATTTCTCGGGGAGTCCTTCAAACGTATCGAAGCCGCGGAACCGCGAGCCTTCAACGGCGTTGTGGGCGAGCCACCACTTGAAGGAATGGCCGCCGGCCACGCCAAACTCGAAATAATCGAGGGGCTGGCTGAAAAGACCTTCCTGCTTGTCGAGCGCTTCGTAGAGCTCGTAGCGCCGCTCATAGTTCCAGTCCGTCTGGTAAAAATCGTTATAGCCTGTAACGGGGTGGGCCTTACGCCACCGCGACATGTCCGACATATAGACGGCGTTCTTAAGGCCGGTATCGAAAGGATGAACCACGCCGTCGAGCCCCCATTTCAGGAACAGGGATTTCGCTTTGCGGATCGCAGCTAATTTTTTCAAGTGTTTGGTTTTGGTTTTTATGCCACCGCTTCTTCCACGGTGTCCAGTTCGACTTTGAGGTTGTTGATGATGAATTCCTGGCGTTCCTGGGTATTCTTACCCATATAGTATTCAAGGAGGTGCTGGATATGGTCGCCATGCTCGAGGATGACGGGCTGGAGGCGCATCTCTTCGCCAATGAACTGTCCGAATTCGTCCGGCGAGATCTCACCCAATCCCTTGAACCGCGTGATCTCCGGCTTGTTGCCCAGCTTTTTGATGGCGGCCAGGCGCTCGGACTCCGAGTAGCTGTAGATCGTTTCCTGCTTGTTGCGAATCCGGAACAGCGGTGTCTCGAGAATGTAGATGTGGTTGCCTTTGACGAGGTCGGGAAAGAATTGCAGGAAGAACGTCATGATCAGCAGGCGGATATGCATGCCATCCACGTCGGCATCGGTGGCGATGACGATGCGGTTGAAGCGAAGCCCGTCGAGGCCCTCTTCAATGTTAAGGGCATGCTGGAGAAGGTTGAGCTCCTCGTTTTCGTACACCACTTTCTTGCTCATGCCGAAGCAGTTGAGCGGCTTCCCGCGAAGGCTGAAAACGGCCTGGGTTTCCACGTTGCGGGCCTTGGTGATGGAGCCACTGGCAGAGTCGCCTTCCGTGATAAAGATCGTCGTTTCCTTTTGGGTCGCGAAGAACTCCTGCTTGTTCTTTGCCGGCGGCTCGTCGTTGAGATGCACGCGGCAGTCGCGCAGCTTTTTGTTGTGGAGGTTGGCTTTCTTGGCGCGCTCGTTCGCGAGCTTCTTGATGCCGGCGAGGTCCTTCCTCTCGCGCTCGCTCTGCTCGATGCGCTTCTTTAGCGCTTCGGCGATGACAGGGTTCTTATGAAGGAAATTGTCGAGCTGCTTTGCCAGGAAGTCAAGCATGAACTGGCGCATGCTGGGACCGCCCTCGTCAACGTTGAGAGAGCCGAGCTTCGTTTTGGTCTGCGATTCAAAGACCGGCTCCACGACGCGGACGGAGATGGCCGCAACAATGCTCTGGCGGATATCGGCGGCGTCGTAGTCTTTCTTGAAATGGTCGCGGATCACCTTCACGTAGCACTCGCGGAAGGCTGCCTGGTGGGTACCGCCCTGGGTGGTATGCTGGCCGTTGACGAAGCTGTAGTAGTCCTCTCCGTAGTCGTTGTTATGGGTGATCGCCAGCTCGATGTCCTCTCCTTTGAGGTGGATGATCGGGTAGCGAAGCTCGTCGGCGTTGGTGTTGCGCTCGAGGAGGTCCAGGAGTCCGTTGCGGCTGATATAGGACTTGCCGTTGAAGACGACCTTCATGCCGGCATTCAAAAAGCAATAGTTCCAGACCTGCTTTTCAAGGTATTCGGGGATGAAATGGAAGTTCTTGAAGATCGTATCGTCGGCTGTGAACACGACGAGGGTTCCGTTCTCTTCGGTTGTAGCGGTTTCCTTATGCTCACGGACGAGGTTGCCCCGCTCGAATTCGGCTACTTTGGAGCGGCCTTCGCGGAAGGCGGAGACCTTGAAGGACGAGCTGAGGGCGTTGACGGCCTTGGTACCGACGCCATTGAGGCCAACGCTTTTCTGGAAGACCTTGCTGTCGTACTTGGCGCCCGTATTGATCTTGCTGACGACGTCAACCACCTTGCCGAGGGGAATGCCGCGGCCGTAGTCCCGCACGGTGACGGTCTTGCCGTCGATGCGGATCTCGATCTGCTTGCCGTAACCCATGGTGTATTCGTCGATGCAGTTATCGATCACTTCTTTGACGAGAACATAAATGCCGTCGTCCGGGCTGGAGCCATCGCCGAGCTTACCGATATACATACCTGGCCGGAGGCGGATATGCTCCTTCCAGTCAAGGCTTTTGATGCTGTCCTCGGTGTATTCAAATAGGTTTTTATCGGGCTTTGCCATAGAATCGTCCATCCACTTTTTTGGGTAAAAATAATGTGTCGCCGACAGAACGGCCCACCAAGTTTTATAGCCCGGGGATCGCCGCGCCGAACCTGGAAAGAGGGCCGGAAGGGTATGTCCGAAGACTGACCGGGCGGTAAAACGGTGGGTGAAAACCGTACCGGAGAGCGGCGCACAACTGTACCGTTCGAAGATACGTATTTTCCCGTTATTTCTGCTAATTTTATTAGCATATAAGGCATTTCCCTGAACGAAATTAAAGATTTTTTAGATTGATTATCAAGCAGTTATGTTCATCTCGGATATAACGTATTTTTTGGAGTCTTCAAAATTGAATTGAGTCCGAAAACGCCTACTTTTGACCTGTCAAGGCACTCGAAACCCTGGCCGCGACCAACCTACCCCATTACGTTCTGACAATCAAATTTTCTAAACCATAGTGCGGGAGCCCGGCTCCCGAAAGGAGGATGTGTATGTATTCGTATGGATTGCTGGAACCCGGATGTTATTACCTGGTACAAGAAAAGGCCGACACCCCGATCACTCTCATCAAGGTGACTACCGTGACCGACCACTGCCTGTATGTGTTCTATTACGACGACCAGCTTGTGACCGGTTGGAAACGGAAGACCGACCCGATCCATGACATCCTTGAATGCCTGACGGATGAAGCCGTTTCCGACTGGGAAAAGCATTACAACGACAACCAGGACCAGGACGCTTACCATGAAGAGGATGAGGAAGATTGAGAGGGTGAATGGTGAGTGGTCAATAGTGAATGCTGAACGTTGTCGGCCGCAACGACCTTTTTCACCAATCACCATTCACTATTGACTATTCACTTCTTCCGTACCCGCCGCAGCTCCAGCAGGTTCAGCGCATTTGCCGGAAAACCGGTGACTTCTGGCTGGACCAGGTGCACCACCACATCGTACCACAACGGCACTACCGGCGCATCGGCAATCATCACCTGATCGGCCTGCCGGTACAACCTGTACCGAAGCGAGTCATTGGTTTCGGCCAGTGCTTGCTCAAACAGCCGGTCGAATGCGGGGTTGCTGTAGCGCGTATAATTCGGGGGCGCCGGGTTCTTGGAATAAAAGACGGACAAATAGTTTTCCGCATCGGGGTAATCGGCAATCCAGCTGCCCCTGAAGAACAGGGCCCTGGACCCCGACGTCATGTCGAGCAGCAGGGATTTCTGGATTGTCTCCACTTGCACATGAAAACCCACATCCTCCAACTGCCGGGCGATATAGCTCGCAATATCCGCGTAAACCGGGATCGTTAGCAACTTGATCGGGGGCAGCGGCCTGTTGCTGAACCCTGCCTCGGCCAGCAGGCGCCGCGCGCGTTGCGGATCATAGTGATACCCCTTCACCGCCGTTGAATCGAAAGACGGCAGGCCGGCCGGTACGAACCCACTTTCTGCCGGAATGCCAAGCGAGTTACGCAGATACAGCACCATCTTCCTGCGGTCGAAACCGTAGTTGATCGCCTGCCGCACTTTCTGCAGGCGCGTTGGCGCGTTCTTGAGCAACGGGTTTGTCGTGTCGACCAGCAGTCCGAAATACTCGATATTGAGGTACGGGTGTGTCTGCAGTTGAAGACGGCCTTCCCAGTCCGTCCGTAGCGTTCCTTTTTTGGTAAGAACCTCGTCCTTGAACGAGGCATCGATATCGTTGATGAAATCGATCTTTTTCTGCCGCAGCAGGAGGAACTCGGTTGCCTTGCTGTCATAGAAGCTCACCTTCACGCCGTCGAGGTAGGGCAATCGCGTTCCGGTCTCGTCACGCTCGAAATAAAGGGGATTCTTTTTCAGGATCAGCGCCTGCCCTTCTTCCCAGGCCACGAAGCGGAAGGGTCCCGTTCCTACCGCATGCCGTCTGAAATCCGTCCCCCAATGCTGTACGCCCTCCGCGGGCACCACCGAACAGTATTGCATCGAAAGGATTCCCAGGATCGGGTGATAGGGCCGCGTCAACCGAAGGCGAAATGTGGAATCGTCGACAGCAACGAAGCCGTCGGCCGAGTCGACCTTTTCATTGAAGATCCAAGACCCGGGGCTCGCCGTCGCCGGGTCGACAAGGCGTCGAAAGCTGTAGGCAACGTCGGCCGCGGTCAGCCTGCGTCCCTTCCCCCCGGGGAAGCAGGCATCGTCATGAAACATCACATCTGTTCGGAGGTGGAACGTGTAGGTGCGGCGGTCGGGTGAAACATCCCAGCGCATTGCCAGCGACGGAACGATGTTGAGCTGGCTGTCGACCTCCACCAATGTATTATAGAGCTGGTGGATGGCCCACATGATGGACTGGTTCTTGGCGAAAGCGGGGTCGAGGGAAGCGATGCCTGTCTGCTCATTATAGCGGAACACATTGGCTCCTTCCCGGCTGCTGTCATAGCAACCGGCGCCGAGCATCACAATGAGGGCAAGCGTTAAAGTTTTCGATAAGCGGAACATATGGTAACCGTCAACGGTCTAAATTAGCGAAGTATTGCTACAAACTTTTTTATGCACCATTACAGCCACGTTCCGCGCACTGCCCTTCTTGCGTCTGCCCTCTTTTTCTTTTCGGCCGCCACCCACGCCCAGCTCGGCGCTGCGAAGAAAGAGTTCACGCGCGCCGACACGCTTCGCGGAAGTGTGACGCCCGAGCGGGCCTGGTGGGACGTGCGTCGCTACGATATCCAGGTCAGTCCCGATTACAACAGTCGCACGATCACCGGTTCCGTCATCCTGACCTATGCCACCCTGTCGAAACCGGCAACCGGGCGCATGCAGATCGACCTCCAGGAACCGATGATCCTCGACAGCGTTTTCCTTCTCGATGGCAAGCGAGACCAGGTCCCTGAGAAAGAAGTGGCGTCGGCGGGCATGACCCCGGCCGTATCCGGAAAGGCCGCCGCGGCCATTCAGCGTGAGCGACTCGAATTTTCCCGCGCCGGCAATCTTTACTATGTCGAAACCGGCACGAGGCAGGCCGGCAAGGAGATTCATAAGATCATGATGTATTTCCACGGCACACCGCGCCGCGCCGTGACGCCTCCCTGGGACGGAGGCTGGATCTGGGCCAGGGACGAAAAAGGAAGGCCTTGGATGAGCGTTGCCTGCCAGGGCCTGGGCGCGTCGGTCTGGTATCCCTGCAAAGATCACCAGTCCGATGAGCCCGACCAGGGCGCCTCCCTGACGATGACCGTTCCCGATTCGCTTGTCGCCGTTGCCAACGGCCGCCTCAAGCATCGAAGCTCCGTCGATGGTATGGCAAGCTATGCGTGGGAGGTTGTCAACCCGATCAACAATTACACGATCATTCCCTATATCGGTAAATATGTTCATTTCGCCGACACCCTCCGCGGTGAGAAAGGAAAGCTGGACCTGGATTACTGGGTTCTCGACTACGAGCTCGAAAAAGCCAAAGAGCAATTCAAGCAGGTGAAGCCGATGCTGCGTGCTTTCGAGTATTGGTTCGGTCCCTACCCTTTTTACGAGGACGGCTACAAGCTTGTCCAGGCGCCCCACCTCGGCATGGAACACCAGAGCGCCGTGGCGTACGGCAACAAGTTTCGCAATGGATACCTGGGCCGCGACTTATCGGGTACCGGCCAGGGGCTGAAGTGGGATTATATCATCGTGCATGAAAGCGGCCACGAATGGTTTGCCAATAACATTACCACGAATGATATCGCCGATATGTGGATCCACGAGGGCTTCACCGATTATTCCGAGACGCTTTTCATTGAATACCATCACGGGAAAGAAGCAGCCAACCAATACCTGCAGGGGCTGCGCAAGAATATTGCCAACGATGCCCCGATCATCGGGCCGTACGGCGTGAACAAAGAAGGCAGCTCGGACATGTACTATAAAGGAGCGAATCTTCTTCATACAATCCGCCAGATCATCGGCAATGATGACACGTTCCGCCAGATCCTGCGGGGCCTCAACAAAGACTTCTATCACCAGACAGTCACGTCGAAGCAAGTAGAGGACTATATTGCCGCAAAGAGTGGAAAGAAGCTGTCGAAGATCTTCGACCAGTACCTCCGCACGAAGCAGGTTCCGGTGCTGGAGCTCAAGACCGACGACGACAAGATCAAATACCGCTGGACAAACGTCATCGAGGGCTTCGACATGCCCGTACTCCTGACGGACGGCACATGGCTCTACCCGACAACGTCGGAGCAGAAGCTGAAGAAGGATGGTCTTCATGCCACGAACCTCACTGTCGACCCGAATTTCTACGTGCAGGTTAAAAAAGCTGATTAGGGCAATCGCCCTATTTTTACGGCATGAGCACGGTTCGCAGGCAAAGCATCATTTCGTCCATCGTTGTCTACATCGGCTTTGCTCTCGGCCTCTTCAACACCTGGCTATTCACCCGGAAAGGAGGCTTCACGGAGGCGCAGTTCGGTCTTACCGGCCTTTTCATCGCGTTTGCGTCGATCATGTACTCGGTGGCAAGCCTCGGGGCGCCGGGCTATATCACTAAATTCTTTCCCTACTACCAGGCCCACCTCAAGCGCGAGAAAAACGACCTTCTCACCTGGGCCCTGCTCGCCCCTGTGGCAGGCTTTGTGCTGGTCCTGGCCGGCGGCCTTCTGTTCAAGGATATCCTCGTCGACAAGATCTTCAACAACTCGCCTGAGCTTCTCCAGTACTACTACTGGACATTTCCTTTTGGCCTTGGCCTGACCCTGTTCATGGTGCTGGAATCGTATGCCTGGCAGCAGCGCGTTCCGGTTCTCAGCAACTTTTCCAAGGAAGTCCTGTTCCGCTTGCTTACTACACTGCTGATCGTGCTGACCATGCTTGGCGTGATCGGAAGCTTCCGCCGGTTTGTGCATTTTTATTCCTTCCTGTACCTCGTTATCGCCTTGGTGCTGATCGGCTATTTCATTGCCACGCGGCGCTTTCATTTCGTGTTCGAGCGAAGCAAGGTCACCCGTCGGTTCAGCAGCAAGATCCTGACACTTTGCTCGTTCATCTGGGGTGGCGGGCTGGTGTTCAACATCGCATCGGTGTTCGATACCATCGTGGTTGCTGCCGTGCTGCCGGACGGCGTTGCCATGGCCGGCATCTTTACGTTTGCGCAGAATATAACGAGCCTGATCCAGGCACCTCAGCGCGCCATCGTATCGGCGGCTGTGGGTCCGCTGTCACAGGCCTGGAAAGAAAAGAACATGGCCCGGATCAATAGGATCTACCACCGGTCTTCGATCAACCAGCTGCTTTTTTCCTGTGCGATGTTCACCCTGATCTGGATCAATTTCGAGGATGGCATAAAAGTGTTTAACCTGAAGGAATCCTTCCTGTACGCCAAGCCCATCTTCCTGTTTATCGGCCTCACCAAGATCCTTGACATGGGCACGGGCGTCAATGGCCAGATCATCAGCACATCGACCCATTGGCGGTTTGAATTCTTATCCGGCCTGCTTCTCCTGGGGTTGGCGCTGCCGCTCAATTACGTGCTGACGCGTCATTACGGCCTGATCGGCCCCGCCATTTCCAATCTGGTGGCATTCACAATCTACAATATCGTCCGCTACACGTTCCTGTTCCGAAAATTCGGCATGCAGCCGTTCACGCGAAAGACCGGTTATGCGGTCGTTCTCGTCGTTGCCTGTTACACGATTACCGACCTGCTGATGGGCGCCCATGGCGGCCTTCTCTACATGACCGTCCGGAGCATGTTTTACATACTGATCATGGCTGTCGGCACAGTGGCACTGCGCATCTCGCCGGACATCATGCCGGTGCTGAATACGGTTCTGAAAAAATTAAGGCCGGGCCGGGGATAAGACGCCGGCGGCTGTTGCGTCGCAGCGACCTGCACCGACAAAGCGCTTCGCCCAATAGGCATCGTTGAGGTCAGAGATGGTGACACCTTCCGAAGTGGAGGCGTGAACGAACTTGTTATTCTGGAGGTAATAGCCGACATGCGTTACACCATTACCTGAGCTGAAGAAAACAAGATCGCCTTCCTTCAATTCCAGCGGCGGCACAGTGGCAAGGGCCTGGAACTGATCGCGCGCTGTGCGGGGAAGGTTCACATGGAGAAGAGAATCGTACAGCACATGCGTGAAGCCCGAACAATCGATCCCGGTGCGGTCGTTGCCACCAAGACGGTAGCGGGTACCCCACCAGTTTTCGATCATGGTGAAAAGAGGTAAGTTCTGGATCGACTCCACTTCGAGATCGAGAAGAAGAGAGTATTTAAGCTGGATGGCCGTTACGGATTCAATGGCGTCAGGCCCTGTAGCGGTCATCCTGGATTCGGATGGACGCGGGTCGGCAGGCTTCGATGGGCCTTTTGCCACCTGCTCTTTCGCCGGACCAAAGGCGACCTCGATATCTTCCAGGAACCGGACGGGCGTTTTGACGGCCGCTGTCTTTGTGCTCTTCTGCGCGCCGGCATGGAGCAGGCCCGCGGACAAAGCCGTGGCGAGGAAGATTGTTTTGATCATGACGGTTCTTGTTTAGGCTTGGCGGATAACGAAAATAGAAAAACTTTCCCACAAATGTGCATTAAAAACAACGGTTAAAACTACCCCGCATTGTGCCTGACCTCTGTAAATTGCAGGTCCTTTCCACCCTCTTTTGGTTTACCCGTATCGATCCTGAGGAAATTTACCCATGAAGTTTTCGCACTTACACGTACACACGCAATATTCACTTCTGGATGGCGCCGCTTCCATTTCATCCCTTTACAAAAAAGCGGCGGAAGACGGCATGCCGGCCCTCGCCATTTCGGACCACGGCAATATGTTTGGCGTGTTCGACTTCGTTTCGCAGGCCTACAAGAATGTCGACTCCGAGGGCAAGCCGAAAGTGAAGCCGATCGTTGGCTGTGAGTTCTATGTGGCCGTCGACCGCCATCGGAAAACATTCACCAAAGAGGAGAAGGACAAGCGCTTTCACCAGATCCTGCTGGCCAGGAACGAGCAGGGATACAAGAACCTGATGAAGCTCACATCGCTGGGCTATACCGAAGGTCTCTACGGCAAATACCCGCGGATCGACAAGGAGCTCATCGTCAAATACCACGAAGGTCTGATCGCCACAACCTGCTGTCTCGGCGCCATGGTGCCGCAGGCCATTATGAACGGAAGCGAGGCAGAGGCAGAAGCTGAATTCAAATGGTGGCTCGATCTATTCGGCGATGACTACTATGTCGAGTTCCAGCGCCACGGCATGGCGGAGCAGGATAAGGTCAATGCGATCCTGATCAAATTTGCCCGAAAGCACAATGTCAAGATCATCGCCTCCAACGACTCGCATTATGTAGACCTCGAAGATTATGACGCCCACGACACCCTCCTGTGCATCAACACCGGCGAAAAAAAGGCGACGGAGAAAATGGGCGAGTTCTCCGATGACGACGTCAACCTCAAGAACAAGCGCTTCGCCTTTCCGAACGACCAGTTCTATTTCAAGAAGACCTCCGAAATGATGGACCGGTTCCGGGACCTGCCGGAGGCGATCGACAATACAAACGAGATCGTGGACAAGGTTCAATTGCTGAACCTCAAACGCGATATCCTCCTCCCCGCTTTCCCTATCCCCAAGGAGTTCCAGATCCATGGCGACAGCAACCTGGACCAGTGGGAATACCTCAAGCACATCACGTACGAAGGCGCGCGCGGACGCTACAGCGAGATCACCGAAGAAGTACGGGAACGCCTCGACTTCGAGCTGTTCACCATCAAGACGATGGGCTTCGCCGGCTACTTCCTGATCGTCAGCGATTTCATCAAGGCCGGCCGTGAGCTTGGCGTGTTCGTTGGGCCTGGTCGCGGTTCCGCGGCAGGCAGCGTCGTGGCGTACTGCATCGGCATCACCAATATCGACCCGATCAAATACAAGCTCCTGTTCGAGCGCTTTCTCAACCCCGACCGGAAGTCGATGCCGGATATCGACACCGACTTCGACGACGACGGGCGGCAGAAGGTCATCGACTATGTGGTTGAGAAATATGGCAAGAACCAGGTGGCCCAGATCGTGACCTATGGTACCATGGCAGCCAAGATGAGCATCAAGGACGTGGCACGTGTGATGGACCTGCCGCTCGCGGACTCAAATGCACTCGCCAAGCTCGTTCCGGAAAAGCCGGGCACAAAGCTGTACCGCGTGCTGCACGCGCCTCTCACGGCCCGGGAGGGTGAAAAACCTCTCGACGAGGAATACGGAAGCGATGACGTTGAGAATGCAAAGAAGCTGCGCGAGATCTACAACAGCAAAGGGCTTCCCAGCGAGGTGCTCCACATTGCCGAACGGCTGGAAGGGTCGGTGCGCAACACGGGCATCCATGCAGCTGGCATCATCATCGCGCCAAAGGACCTGACAGAGCTGATCCCGGTCTTCGCTTCGAAGGAGACAGACCTTTACATCACGCAGATCGAAGGCAGCATCATCGAGGATTCCGGCGTGATCAAGATGGACTTTCTCGGACTCAAAACCCTGTCGATCATCCGTGACGCGTTGATCTATATCAAAGAGAACCATGGAGTCGAGATCGAGATCGACAACATCCCTCTCGACGACGAAAAGACCTACGAGCTGTACCAGCGCGGCGACACCATCGCAACGTTCCAGTTTGAAAGCCCGGGCATGCAGAAATACCTCAAGGAACTGAAGCCTGACCAGTTCTCGGATCTCATTGCGATGAACGCCCTGTACCGCCCCGGACCAATGGCGTATATACCGCAGTACGTTGACCGAAAGCACGGACGCGAGCAGGTTGTATACGACCTGACCGAGATGGAAGAATACCTCGAGGAGACGTACGGCATCACCGTCTACCAGGAACAGGTGATGCTGCTGGCGCAAAAGATCGGTGGCTTCAGCAAGGGCGACGCGGATGTGCTGCGGAAGGCCATGGGCAAGAAGGATCGAAAGACGCTCGACAAGATGAAAGGAAAATTCATCGAGGGCGCCGTCGCAAAAGGCCATGCCGCCAAAGTGCTGGAAAAGATCTGGACCGACTGGGAGGCATTCGCGCAATACGCATTTAATAAATCGCATTCCACATGCTATGCCTTCGTTGCCTACCAGACGGCATACCTGAAAGCGCATTACCCCGGCGAGTATATGTCCGCCGTGCTCAACCACGCCAACGCGATCGAGAAACTCACCTTTAATATGGAGGAGTGCAAGCGGATGGGCATTAAGGTGCTTGGCCCGGACATCAACGAGTCGCAGAAAGGCTTTGCGGTCAATGCTTCCGGCGAGATCCGGTTCGGGCTCGGCGGCCTCAAAGGCGTGGGCGAGGCAGCGATCGAAAACCTCATTGCCGAGCGGAAAAAGGATGGACCGTTCAAAGATCCGTTCGACTTCATCAAGCGCGTCAACCAGCGCACGGTGAGCAAGAAAACACTGGAAAGCCTGATCTGCGCCGGTGCCTTTGATACCTTCCCGCAGTTCCACCGCGCACAGTATATCTGTATCCCGCAAAACGAAACCCAGAGCGGCCTGGACAAGATCGTCAACTTCGGAAAAATCGTGCAGGCGCAGTCCGGCAGCTCGGTCAATACCCTCTTTGGGGACCTGCCCGATGTTCTGGACATCAAGCCTCCACAGATTTCCAACTGCCCCCCATGGTCGCTGACCGAGCAGCTGGATAAGGAAAAAGAGATCACCGGCATCTACCTGAGCGGGCACCCGCTTGACCATTATAAGTTCGAGATCCGGCATTTTGGGATCACACCGATCACGGAGTACACGGAGATCTGTGATTCACCGATCCTGTCGTCACGCGGCCGGAGCTTGAAATTACTTTGCCTCGTTACGGCGGCCAGCGAGCGCATCTCCCGCAAGGGAAACAAGTTCGGCTCTTACGTGGTTGAAGATTATTCGGGAAAGACGGACCTCGTTCTGTTTGGCGACGACTATGTGCGGTACAACGCATACCTGCGGCAGGGAAATGCGCTGGTCATCACGGGCTGTTTCCAGCAAAAGCGGTTCAATGAAGAGTATGAGTTCAAGGTGCAGTCGATCGCCCTGGCGGAAAACGCGAAGCGGCTGCTCACGAAGCAGGTTTGCCTTGAGCTGGATGCCCGCATCCTCAATGAAGAGCTGATCGACTTCCTCGAAGACAACCTTCGGAAGAACCCGGGCGGAGCCACCCTCAAGATCGCTGTGCTCGAGCCGAAGATGGCCCTCAAGGCGGGTTTCAGCACGCTCGGCGGTGGGTTCGAGATGAACCACGACCTTGTCCGTTACCTGGAAGCCAAGCCGGAAATTGACGTACAGGTGACAGCAGTTTAGCTGCCAGAACCGGACATTTGCTGACAACTGTTCAGGGAACACAGCTTGGACCTACTTTTGCAGACCAACATCGACTAGACATTTAAATACAACTACTATGGCACATGCATTCACAGATTCCAACTTCCAGTCGGAAGTGTTAACATCAGATAAATTGACCGTCGTTGATTTCTGGGCGGAATGGTGCGGCCCCTGCCGCGCGATCGGTCCCGTCATCGACGAGCTGTCGAAAGAGTACCAAGGAAAGGTCAACGTGGGAAAAGTCAATGTTGACGAGAACCCGCAGGTCAGCATGAACTACGGCATCACGTCAATCCCCGCCATCCTGTTCATCAAGAACGGCCAGGTGGTTGACAAGCTTGTCGGCGCACAGCCAAAAAGCAATTTCGTGAAGAAGATCGAAGCGCACCTGTAACGACGCTGACGCGATTAAAAAAGCCCGGACACTTGTTCCGGGCTTTTTTATGCTCAGTGTGGCCGCACCTCGAGTTGTTTCGGGTCGTGCTTGTAGCGGAACAGCAGCAGGAAAAGCACGGCAACAATGAGCGCATAGCCCGCAAAACAGAGCCAGATATTGTGCCACTCCTTATTCCCGGCCGCGTCGGTATAATACCTGTCGATCACGAAGCCGCTCACCCGGCTTCCGAGCAGGGCGCCAACACCGTTTGTCATCATCATGAACAGGCCCTGGGCGCTCGAACGGATGCGCGGGTCGGTCTCGGTTTCGACAAACAAAGACCCCGAGATATTAAAGAAGTCGAATGCCATGCCGTAGACGATGCAGGACAAGATGATCATCCAGAGGCCACCGGCCGGATCGCCGTAGGCGAAGAGTCCGAACCGCAGCACCCAGGCGAGCATGGAAAAAAGCATGACCTTTTTGATCCCGAACCGCCGCAAAAAGTACGGTATGGTCAAGATGAAGAGGGTTTCAGAGACCTGCGAAATGGACATGATGATCGTGGAGTACTTCACCACGAATGACTCAGGTCCGAAGGCGGGGACTTTCTTGAAGTCGTCAAGAAACGTATCGCCATACATATTCGTGAGCTGAAGAGCGCCGCCGAGGAGCATGGAGAAGAGAAAGAACAGGGCCATTTTATAGTTGGCAAACAGCTTGAATGCCTGCAGGCCTAGCTGCTCCGTGAGGCCCGCATTCTTTGCGATCGACTTTTGCGGGGGGCATTTCGGCAGGGTGAAGGAGTAGAGGCCGAGAGCAATCGCAGCGACGCCCCCGATCAGGAACTGGTTTGTATTTGCCTTGCTGCCGGTGAGGTTGGTGATCCACATGGCCGCAATGAAGCCGATGGTTCCCCAGACCCGGATGGGCGGAAACACCTTGACGACGTTGTATCCCTCCCGCTTTAAAATGGTATAGGCGATGGAGTTGGAAAGGGAGATGGTCGGCATATAGCAGATCATCGCCGCGAAGATGACATAAAAGAGCGTATCGGCGTCGTGGACGCTCGGAACGTAGAACAAGATGGCGCCATAAAGAATATGAAGGATACCGTAGAGCTTTTCCGCGTCCATCCATTTGTCGGCAATGATGCCGGTGATGGCCGGCATAAACAGTGATGCGAAGGCGAGTGTGCTGAAGATGGCTCCAAACTTAGCGCCGGGGTTCTCAATATGGGAGAGCTCGCTCCCGAAGAAATAGGTGGCGATGGTGATGAGCCAGGCGCCCCACACGAAAAACTGGAAAAAGCTCATGATCGTGAGCCGGAACTTCATGTTCATCAGGTTTTGAATTTAATGGGTGATCAATTGAAAAGGCAGGCGGGAGGACGCCACCAGGGCGGTTGAGCGCGGCGGCGTCTCACCGGCAGGCCGGCAAGCATGTTTTGGCAGTTTGCGTGCGGAAGATAGGACTGTTTGCCTAAGTTTTCCATGGCCCGGCAGGCCGATCCGCAAAAACGGGAACTTGCATGTTACTTTTTATTGATGTATTTCGGCAGTTGTTTTTCCTGAGCGTTGCGCCAGCCGGCTGAAAGGAACGCCTGCGGCGGTTCTCAGGCCCCCGTCTGTCGAATATTTTAGTTGGAGTAAGAAGAATTATTTATTATTGTAGCGCATAGACAGGACTAACTTTTTTATTTATCAACTAAAAACTATACTGCTTTGAGAAAGTTTACACTCCTCGCATTCGCTTCAGTATTTTTTGGTTGGGTGAACGATGCAGCAGCTCAAAAGCAGCGGTCTTCGGCCCCGGCCAAAGAAGCATTGGTTCAGCATGCGCCCCAGCGCTGCGGAACAATGGAAGCTTTACAAAAACAACTGGAAACGGATCCCGTGTTCCGTGCCAACTACGAAAAGGCACAGCGTGACTATGAGCGCTCTCTTCAAAGCGGTAGCAGCGCTCGCACACAGCGCATGTCCTCTCTCACAGGTCCCGTCACCATCCCCGTTGTCGTTCACATCGTTCTCCCCAACCCCAACATCGTTACTGATGCTGACGTGAAGTATTTCATCGACCGGCTGAACCTGGATTTTTCAGGTCTCAACCCGGACAGCACCAATGTCGGTACGTTCCAGTCGGTTCGCGGTCACTCATTGCTCCGGTTCACGCTGGCGAAGCGCGACCCGAACGGCAACCTGACCAACGGCATCGAGCGGAAGGTCGGCGCAGGCACCATCAATGGTGGCGAGCCCCAGCCGATCAAATCGGCTGCGAACGGTCTCGCACCGTGGGACTTTACTCAATATTATAACCTCTGGGTCGGCGTCGGCTCGGGTGGCCTTCTTGGCATCGCCCCGACCATCGGTGTCGGCACGGCAGCCAATGACGGCGTTTGCGTGGACTACAGCGCGTTCGCGAACAACAGCTGCTATTCAATCCCGCAATTCAACCTCGCACGTACAGCTGTGCACGAGATCGGCCACAACTTTGGTCTCTATCACATCACTGGCGATGCAAGCTGCGGTGTTGACTTCAAGCAACTTGCCACAGCTCCGGCGATGATCCTCCCCGACGCTCTTCTCGCTCCAGCAGATGACACCCCCACACAGACTGCCCTGACGTCAGGATGCCCGGCTGTGGGTACACTTAACGGATGCTCGCCTTCGGTACCGAAGATGTTCCAGAACTATATGGACTACACGGACGATGCCTGCTATTCGATGTTTACAAAAGGACAGGTGTTGCGGATGGAATATGTGCTTGAGAATTTCCGTCCAGGGTACCTGACCACGCAGGGACATATTCCCCCGGCCAGCGCGGTTTCCCTTGATGCCCTTCCGTTTGAAAGCGTTGCGCCCGGCGGCTATGAGCTGAACGGTTGCACGATCACGAACTACGGCTCCTCCCTCTCCTGCCCCGGCGCATACACTCCGAAATTCCGCATTCGCAACAACGGTCAGACAACCCTGACTTCAGTTGTTGCCGGATACCGCCTGAACAATGGCGCGGCTGTTTCGCAGACTTTCGCCGTGAACCTTCCCAATGGCGCTTCAACTGTCGTTTCTTTTGCTGCGACAAACAGCCTTGTCGTGGGAACAAATACATTCCGCTACTTTACATCGGCTCCAAACGCAGGCGTCGACCAGGTTCCGTCAAACGATTCGCTGACCGCTACGCTGACCGTCCTGACGGCTGCCGCGATCCCGGTTTCCGAAACCTTCGAAGGGGCTTTCCCGGGCAACTGGACGATCTTCAACCCGAATGGCAACGTTACCTGGGTGCGCAGCACACCGGGCAACGCGAGCCCCAACGCCCTGTTCATCAACAACTATGATTTCCAGCTGCCCGGACAGATCGATGAGTTCAGAAGCCAGGCCCTGACGGTGACACCAGGCGACTCGGTGATCATCAATTTCGACCTTGCTCACAAGAACTACCCGAGCACGACCTTCGTCGATACGCTGACCGTTCTGGTTTCGTCCGATTGCGGCGCAACATATACGGCGGTTTATAAGAAGTGGGGGGCGAACCTGGCAACAGCCGGCTCTTCGACCGCTTCTTACCTCAATCCGGCCGCGGCAGATTGGGTTACCCAGCGCATCGGCCTTGGTGGAGCGACACTGGCAAGCGGCCAGATCACCATCGCCATCCGCAACACCAACGGTTACGGCAACAATATCTTTATTGACAACATCAACATCGCCAAGAAAGCGGACCTCGATATGAAAGTGGCCGCAATCCTGTCGCCAAACCCTGCGGAGTGCGTTACGACGATCACACCACGGGTAACCGTGACCAACGTCGGTGCACAAACGGTAAACAGCTTTAAAGTTGGCTACCGCTACGGTACGGGCCCGATCCTGGAGAAACCCTTCACGATCACACTCGCATCCGGCGCATCGACAACCGTGATCCTTGACCCGAATACGACACCGCTGACTTCAGGCCCACAGACGATCACTGCCTGGACATCCGCACCGAATGGCCTGACCGATCTGCAGCAAGGCAACGACACGCTTCGGAAGAATTTCACTGTCCGTGCGATCCTGTCGGTTCCCGTTGTGGAAGATTTCGAAGGAAGCTTCCCGCCTGCAAACTGGACGATCAGCAACCCGAACAACAACATTACCTGGGTACAGAAATCACCTGGCCGCAACAGCTCCTTCTCTGCATTCTTCGATAACTACTCGACAGACATGACCGGGCAGATCGATGACATGCGTATGCCGCCGGTTAACGTAGCCACCCGCGATTCTGTGATCTTCTCATTTGATGTTGCTCATAAGGACTACCCTGGATCAGCTGATCACCTGATGATCCTGGCTTCCTCTGATTGCGGCAATACGTTTACAACAGTCTATGACAAGGCTGGTCCGACACTCGCAACAGCAGGTTCCTCTACGGCGGCATACAATCGTCCGGCTCCGGCAGACTGGAGAAGAGAGCGCATCGCCCTCGGCGGCAGCATTCTTTCTTCCGGCAACCTGATCTTCTACATCCGCAACGTCGACGACTTCGGCAACAATATCTTCGTAGACAACGTCAATGTAGACGCAGTTTCCAAGCGTGACATCCAACTGGTTTCGATCAACACGCCTCCGTCCTTCGCTTGCGCAGCAGCGATCACACCAAGCGTAACCATCCGCAATTCAGGAATTGAAACAATAACAGGATTCAAAGTAGCTTACTCTGTCGATTTCGGCACACCGACTACGACCACTGTTACGTCGATCAACCTCGTACGCAATGCCACAATGAACGTGAATCTCAATGCCGGTAGCCTCGGTACCGCAGGTATGCACAATATCCGCGTCTACAGCTTCGAACCTGTTTCGAACAGCGGTACGGGTGACATGTTCACAGGCAACGACACCCTGGTTAAGTCGGTAGCCCTGACGGGAACAACCCCGGCAAATCTGTATGAGGACTTCTCGAATGCCGGTTTCCCGCCTGCAAACTGGGGTCTCGTCAATGCTGATATTCGCACAACGTGGGCGCGCAGCAGCGCCGGCTTCGGCAACCCGGGCTCAGCGTTCCTGAACTCGTTCAGCTACCCTGGCTCGAGCAATCGCGACGATCTTGTGACACCAGTCGTCACGTTCTCCGGCATTGACTCGCTGCACCTCACGTTCGACGTGGCAGCCGGTTCGAAAAGCTACCCTGGAACAACGGCCATTCCCGTCGATACGCTGGAAGTCCTTGTGACAACGAACTGCGGAGCAAGCTACCAGACCGTTTACAAGAAGTGGGGACAAGACCTGCAGACGGCCGAGGCCAATGTAAACCCGAACTTCCCGCAAGGCAACTCCTTCGAGCCACAAAACAACGAGCAGTGGAGAAGAGAGTCCGTTGACCTCGGCGCATTTACCGGCAGCCCATCTGTACAGGTCGTGTTCCGCGCAACGACGAACAACGGCAACAATATCTATCTCGATAACGTTTACGTGAACGCTCGCACACTGCCTGCCCAACTGAAGCAGCGCGGGTTCATGGTCCTCCCGAATCCGTTCGCCGGCCAGTTCAACATCTGGCATTACCAAACGCCAACTACTTTAAAGTATGTTAACGTTTACGATTCCAAAGGCCAGCTGGTGTGGAGACGCTCGTTCAGCAACAACACCGAGAAAGTTATTAGCGTAGATTTGTCCAGCCAACCTGCGGGCGTCTACATGGTCAACATTGGCTATGAAGATGAATACCGCAACGTGTCTGAACGAGTCATTAAACGCTAACATGGACAAACAATCAGTCGAACGGATTATTCAACAACAAGAAACTGAGTTACGTGAAATAGGCGAAAAAGTAATTGGTAATCATCGGCTCACTGATAAAGACGGACTGCTCCTTTTTGAAAGGG
>JAQBNP010000205.1 GCA_028288515.1 Flaviaestuariibacter sp.
GATTCTATCCGGTATCACCGGCAGATGATGCAAACTGCATTTATGGCAATGGATCCGGCTACCGGCGAAGTGAAAGCATGGGTGGGTGGTGTTGATTTTAAAACTTTTAAATACGACCATGCAAGTATTGGCACCAAGCGACAAGTGGGGTCTTCCATCAAACCGTTCCTGTACGCTCAGGCAATGGAAGAACGCGGCTTCACACCCGAAACATCGATCCCGAACGAAGCTCAGTATTTCGAAGGGAACGGCTGGGTACCCGCGAGCCGCAAATGCATCGGCCTTCCGAACGTATCGATGGCGGGCGCGCTTGCCTTCTCACTCAACTGCGCTTCGGCGTACCTGATGAAGCAGGTTGGGCCGGCACAATTCTCAGGCTTCCTCGAGCGGATCAACATCCCGACCAAAGTGGAACCCTACCCATCCAACGCGCTCGGCGCTGTTGACCTCTCCCTCTATGAAATGATGTGGGGCTACTCCATTTTCGGCGGCCACGGCTTTTCCTCCAAGCCTTACTTCATCAGCCGCATTGAAGACCGCAACGGCAATGTCATCAAGCGTTTCGACTACAGCGCCAACCGCAAGGAAGCGATCTCCGAAGTGACTGCCTACAATATGACACGCATGCTGGAAGGACCTGTTACGCGGGGCACTGCCGCGGGTCTGATGCAGCAGCTGGGCGCAGCCGAAATGGGTGGAAAGACGGGCACCACCAACGACAATGCCGACGCGTGGTTCTTCGGTTTCTCACCGCAGCTGCTCGCCGGCGTATGGGTGGGCTGCGATGACCGCTTCATCCGCATTGAAAGCGCACAGGGCTATGGCGGAACGGCCGCCCGCCCCATCTGGCAAAGCTTTTTCCAGAAGGTCTATAACGACAAGAAGCTGGGCATCTTCCGGGATGCAACGTTCCCCAAACCGGCGGACCTCAATAACCAGCTGTTCAACGGCGACGTGAACAGCATCATCCCCGACTCGCTTGAGAACGCCGAAGGCATCGACCAGGGCAATGGCAGCGCCGATGAATACAGTCTTGATACGACCAGCGGCTACCTGCCGCCGGAATCGAAGGCGCCGGTTGATGAAACGGCACCCGCGAAGCCGCGGAAGGACAGCTCAAAATCGCCCCGCATTGGCGAGGCAAACCCTGCCGATACAGTGACCCAGAAAAAGAAGAAAGGCTTCCTGCGCGGCATCTTCGGCGGGAAGAAAGACAAAGAGAACGAGGGGAACGACTGACGGAATCTCCACTAAGAATTTCTCAAGAAGCAATGCTCAATGTTCGACACACGCGGTTGACCATTGAGCATTGTTCCTTGAGCCAGGTGCATTTTCCCTGGGAGCTCAGTCTACATTCATTTGTACTGTCTCGTCTCGCCTTTTGAGGATCTGCTCGGCAAGCAGGAGGTCGGACGGTCGCGTGATCTTGAAATTATCCTCCTCTCCTTCAATAAGCCTGATCTTCAACCCGTATGCTTCCACGACGGTTGCTTCGTCTGTGAAGCGCTCCTTATAATCGATGTCGAAGGCAGGGCGGAGGATGCGGCTGTGAAAGGTCTGCGGGGTCTGCACCAGCACGACGCGATTGCGCTCGATCGCCTCGTTGTCGCCGGGCGTGAGAAGCCTCACGCTGTCTTTTGCCGGAACCACGGGAATGGCGCTGCCATTCTCCAGGGCGCTGTCGTGGCAGCGCCGGATAAGGCCCGGTGTGAGAAGACAACGAACACCATCATGCACGAAGACGATCGAATCCTCATCAACGAGACGCAGGCCGTTCTGTACGGAATGAAAGCGGGTCTCGCCACCTGCCGTCACCTGGATGCGGCTGTAATCGAAATAAGCATCGATGATCTCGCGGCCCATATCGGTATAATCCTCCGGCAGCACGAGAATGATCCGCAGATCGGCGTAGGCTTCCAGGAACGCCTTTATGGTATAATAGAGAACGGGCTTGTCGTGAAGGAGCAGGAACTGTTTGGGTGTTGTGCTGCCCATGCGTGTCCCGGTACCACCGGCTACAATAATTGCGTATTTATTCATCACGATCCTCCCTGTCGTTAAACTTTATAAATGGCGGTCTCGTTGAGCCCTTCATTGTTGCGAACGCCGCGGTACATCCCCTCGGTGTTGAACAGGAGCGCGTGCCGCCCCCGTGCATCTACGGCGATCAGGCCTCCTTCCCCACCCAGCTTGACAAGCTTGTCGTACACAACACGGGCAGCCGCTGCTTCCAGGCTGAGGCCTCCGTATTCCATCAGGCAGCTCACATCGTAAGCGGCAACGGCACGGATGAAAAGCTCGCCGTGGCCCGTGCACGATACAGCGCAGGTAGCGTTGTTCGCATAGGTGCCGAGTCCGATCAGCGGCGTATCCCCGATGCGCCCGAATTGCTTGTTGGTCATGCCCCCGGTACTTGTCGACGCCGCGAGGTTGCCATACTTGTCGCAGGCCACGGCGCCAACCGTTCCCATTTTCTTATCGGCCTCGATCACCTTGTCCTCGACGCTGCGACTCGAGTGGTCAAGCGCATAATCGTCTGAGTCGCGGATGGACAGCCATTGCTCGTAGCGGAACTGTGAAAAGAAATAGGAGTCCGGTTCGGTGGCGATGCCGTGAAGGGACGCAAACTCTTCGGCGCCCTCACCGCTCAGGAAGACGTGCGGGCTTTTTTCCATCACCGCGCGTGCGAGCCTGACCGGGTTGCGGATCCGCCGGACACCGGCGACGGCGCCTGCTTCGAGGGTACGCCCGTCCATGATCGCCGCATCCATTTCCTGCTGTCCTTTTTTCGTGAAAACAGACCCTTTGCCAGCATTGAAGTAGTGACAGTCTTCCAGCGAAACGATCGCGGCTTCCACGGCATCGAAAGCGGTGCCGCCTTTCTCCAGGATGCCGTAAGCCAGGTCCAGCGCGGCCTGCAGCCCATCAAGGTGACCTTTCTCCGCTTCGGGTGTCATGTCGGACTTGAGGATCGTGCCGGAGCCGCCATGCACGGCAATGGTAAATGTAGACATGAAAGAATGATTAGGGCTGCTAA
>JAQBNP010000300.1 GCA_028288515.1 Flaviaestuariibacter sp.
TGCCAGCGCGCCGAGAGCCGGCGCCAGGCCGCCTTCACCTCGGCGTCGCTGGCCTCGGCCGTCAGCCCGAGTTCGCGGTAGGGGTCGTCGATTTGCAAGTGCGTTGCGGGCTGTGGTGCGGCGCCGCATTGTGGCCCGGGTCAGCGTGGTCACTGCAACAGGAAGTCAGCAGGCGGGATTCGCAACGACCCTCATCACCCTTCATCGACGGCCTTCACCAACACGCGATGCACCCTGCGGATGCGGTGCCAGAGTTGCGCCTTGCTGATCGAGTCGATGCGCATCGCCGTCATGCAGTCCTCCAGCCGATGGTCACGGCTGCGAAGCTTGGTCACCGCCTGGTCCAGGCTCTTGCGAATGGCAGCGCCGTAGGCTGCTTCGGCTTTGGCGCAACCGGCGCGCAAGACCTCGGGTTTTTCATCCAGCATGGCCAGGTCGATCAGGTCGCGGCTGAACACGGCGTCGTCGGCCCAGCGATCCGCGTTGGCCAGCAGCTTCTCGGCCGCGAGGTCGCGGGATGTCAACGTGGCAATGCCGCAGACGGCATCTTGAGGGCCGGGTTCATCCAGCTCGATGCGACCTTCCAGCACGATCTCGAACTTGATGACGGAAGCGCCGGCCCGGATCTGGGTGCGAATGCCGTAGCGGTCGGTGATCACCTCCCGGGCCAGCTGGAGGTGCAGGCCTTCGCGCATCAGGGGAGCCAGGCCGTGCACGCCCCCGAGCATCTGCCGCAAGTCGCGGTAGCCGTGCGCGTCGGACACCATGAAGTCGATGTCGACCGACTCCCGGTACTCACCGTACCGCAGGGCCATGGCGGTGCCGCCGCCGAAATAGCAGCGGCGCGCCGCCAGCGCAGCAGGATCGAGCCCCTGCAGCACGAGCGCGACGTTGCGGTGATGCTCCCGCTCAAACAAGCGGCCGCCCCTGGCCCAGCGTGGTGGACAGTGCGTTGATCAACGACGCCTCGTTGGCCGAGAGCGCGCGAGCGTCGACGTGCTTCCAGTTGCGCTCGTACAGGGCCAGTGCATCCTGGGGGCTGACGTCCTCGACCCCGCTCAGGTGCCAAGCAAGGCTCTTCAGCTGCGGATAGTCGTCCAGCCGGATGCGATCGGGCAGCTTCGGTGCTTCGGGCTTCTTGGCCGGATCGTGCAGATCGAATCGAAGCCCCAGTGCGCCGGCGGCCGCCATCCACGCACCCATGGTGACGCTGGGCTCGCCTTGCTCGATGCGGTGCCACGTGACCCGGGAGATGCCTGCTGCTTCAGCCGCCGAAACCGCGGTCACTTTCTGCGTCTTGCGCGCGGCGCGCAGGCGCTTGCCCAACGCCTGCAGGAGCTCGGTGTCGGCCTTCGAGATCGCGGGGGAGGCGGCTGGCATGTGGCTCTCATTATTGTCAAATTCCCAGAGATGTCAACAATGAGATACAGTAGCCACCGTCGTGGCGCTCATGCGATCAGCGCATTTCTACAGAGAAGAGCCACCACGTCCGATATTCGGAATCACCCGGTCCTTCTCCATCCTCCCCAACCAGTACCGCACCGAATCCTCCGTATCGAAGCAGTCGTGAAACCCCGCTTGCCGCAACTTGATCGGACTCACGACCCGATCCATCGGATCCGCCTGTCCATAGGCGAAGTTCCGATCGGCAAACTGCCACGAACTGTTGATCAACTGCGCGAGCGACAGCGGCTTCAGCCCGTGCTTCGCCGCCACACGCGCCCACACTGCCTCCTGCTTCGGCATGTGCTCGCTCAGCTTCATCGGTTTGGGCTCGCCCGCTTCCATGCCCAGGTGCGCAGCGATCGAGTCCCAGATGTCCTGCCACACCAGCACATCCCCGTTCACCACGTTGAAGGTCTCGTTCCTTGCATTCGGCGAACTGCCGCACCACTCCACGGCCCTGGCGATCAGGCGGCTGTCGCTGCAGGCGTTGACGTAACGGCCGCCGCCCGGGAACGACAGCGGCAGGCCCAGCTCGCGCTGAACGGCGGCATAGGCGCCGATGGCGGCAATGATGTTCATCGGGCTGCCAATGGCGTGGCCCAGGATGATCTGGGGGCGCAGGATCGAGAACGCCCATCCGGCCCGGTTGCTGCGCTCGCGCAAAAGGTCTTCCTGCGGCCAGTAGAAGATGGGGTGGGCCAGCCGGGGCCAGCGCTCCTTGGCCGGCACGGGCACGCGGCCGACGTGCGACCCGTAGGCCTTGGTGCCCTGCAGCAGGGCCACATGGCACAGCTGCGATGTCGCGGCCTCCACGCCATCGAGCAGGTTGCGCAGCATGGACCGGTTGACCTCGATCTGCTCGTTGTCGACCCAGCCGCCCAGCAGGTCGGGCTTTTCGTAGAGCGCGGCGTACAGCACGTGGGTGATGTCGCCGTGGGAGGCCAGCGCTTCCCGGCAGCGCTGCGCATCGGTGAGGTCCACACTCAGGTGAGTGATGCCCGGGCGCGGGGGCATGGCGCGCCGCGACAGCGATACGACCTTCCAGCCTGGCAGAGCGCTGAAGTGCTCGATGGCGGCCTGGCCGACGATGCCGGTGGCTCCGGCGATGAGAAGGGTCTGGTGGGTCATGGACTTGTGGTTCTCGCCGAACGGGATGTGCCTGTCGCCCGCGTGATGTTTTTCCGTGGCCGACCAGGCCGTATGCTGCGCCCTCCACCGAAGGAGACACGATGACGGCCGGCATCCTGGGGACTTGGTACGACTTGCCGGAGGCAGGCGCACCGGACTATCTCGTCTGGGCCCACTCCACTTATCTGCCCTGGCTGCAGGCGCAGCCCGGCGTGCAGTGGGTCGCCCACTACCGCTACGCAGGCGGCGGCGCGCAGATGGACAAAGTCAAGAGCACGATCGTCAGCCACACGCGCGACGAGGTGGGGCAGGGCTCGCAGTACCTCGTGCTTGCCGGCGCCGCCGACGTGCACGCGTTCTTCCTGCCGGCCTTCGACGAGTCGGCTCTGCCGAAAGGCTTTGCGGCGCGGTTGGCGCAGCGCGAGGGCGTCCGCACCGCAGCCCTCACATTGGAAGCGTCCGTGGACGGACCGTCCCGCGCCACGCAAGGCAGCATCGACAGCGCTCCGTCGCCCGGCATCCAGCTGGGCACGCTGCGCCCGGTGTCGATGGAAGCCGAGTTCGACCTGATCCGCTGGTACGCGCAGTACCGCATGCCGTCGATGGCGGTCATGCCTGGCGTGGTGCGCACGCGCAAATGGGCCGGCGTGGCCGGTTGGCCCAAGCACGGCATCCTGTACGAGTTCGAGTCGTTGGCGCATCGGTTGGAGCACTTCGAAAAGCCGCACGAGTCGCTTGCGCTGGAGCCGGGTCACTGGACCAACCGAATCACGCGGGCCAGCCACCATGCGCCTGGGTCTCCCTTCATCGGCCAGCGCATCTGGCCGGCTGTCTGAAGATTGGCCCGCGGTGGCCGGTTACTCGGCCTTGATGTTGGCCTGCTTGACGATGGCGGCGACGCGCGCGTGGCCGGAAGCCACCAGCTTGCCGAGCTCGTCGGGCGACATGGTCTTGGGCTCCAGGCCCAGCCCCAGCAGCCTTTCCCGCACTACAGGATCAGTCAGCGCCTTGGCAGTCTCTGCGTTGAGCTTGTCGATGACTGCACGTGGCGTGCCCTTGGGCGCGAACAGGGCCACCCAGGTGGTGAAGTTGAAATCGGCCACGCCGGCTTCGGCGAAGGTGGGCACGTCGGGCAGCAGGGGCGAGCGCTTGTCCAGCGGCACGCCCAGCGCCACCAACTTGCCGCTCTTGATGAAGGGCAGCACCACCGACACGGCCGAGATCACGGCCGGCACCTGGCCGCCCACCACGTCGTTGACAGCCGGCGTCGCGCCGCGGTTGGGCACGTGGTTCATGCTCACCTTGGCCTGGTCAGCCAAGAGCTCCATGCCCACGTGCGATGCGCTGCCGGGGCCGGTGGATGCGTAGTCGACTTTGCCCGGGTTGGCTCTGGCCTGAGCCAGGAAGGCCCCCAGCGTCCTGGGCCCGAACTGCGGGTTGACCACCAGGGTCCACGGGATGGTGGCCACCATGGCCACCGGCTCCAGGTCGGTCAACGGGTTGAAGCTGACGCGCGGTGCCAGGTTCACCGCGAAGTTGAGTACGCTGTCCCCGATGCCGCCGATCAG
>JAQBNP010000229.1 GCA_028288515.1 Flaviaestuariibacter sp.
GCCCATGAAAAAAGCCCCGGTGACGGGGCTTTCAAAAATCTTTGCAGGATACGCTTACCAGCGGCCTTTGTTGAAGCCACCGCCGGCGCCACCGGCACCACGATTGCCGCCGCCACCGCCACCGGAAGGACGGTCTTCACGCGGCTTCGCTTCGGCCACTTTTATATTGCGGTTGTCGATCGTCGCGCCGTCAAGCTCGCTGATCGCCTTGCGGGATGCTTCGTCGTCGGGCATTTCAACAAAACCGAATCCGCGGGACTGGTTCGTGAATTTGTCCATGATCACCTTTGCCGAGCTGACCTCGCCATAGGGTGTAAAGAAATTCTTCAGGTCATCGTCCAGGATGTTGAAGCTCAGGTTGGAGACGTAAATGTTCATGACTGTCTGTTAAAAATGAAAAAGGATCTGAGTCGGGGCAAGAGGTAAAGGACTGATTCAAATGCTGGGCAGAAAAATAAGCGGTTACTGATGCGAGGCTCAAATTAACTCCTTGAAGGTAGACTTTCTTTTCGGCCACGGAAGAATTTAATTCATCCTCCAAACCGTCCCGGGTATCCACGGTCACCACTCATGCAACCGCCATTCACCGCACGCACAGGTGAGCATCGATCATCGGAAATCGCCGGTTGATCATCCCAGACCCGGGCCAACTTACAAGGACCTCGCCACACAGAACAATCATCCCACAAGCTAACGCCCATGAAAAACCGTAAAAAAACCGAACTCCGCCTGGCCCTCTTCGGAACGCTGTTTGGGGCATGCCTTTCTAAAAGCGTATGAAGAAAGAGGACAATCATCTTGCCGACATCAGGCGCATCCTTCTCGGCGATGCGCCACCCGGATTCCTGCTCGAGGTCCTGCCCGCTCGCTTCTCATCTACCTCGCCACGATCCTCGTCATGCGGTGGATGGGCAAGCGCATGAACGGCCAGCTCACCATCATCGAATTTGCGGTGATGGTCATGATGGGAGCCATTCTCGCCGTGCCCATGCAGATACCCGATCGCGGCCTGCTGCAGGGGCTCGTGATCCTGTGCAGCGTGCTGATCCTGCTCCGCGGCATCAACCTGCTTGCCTTTGGAAGCTCGCGGTTTGAAAAGCTTGTCCAGGGCGAAGTGACGCTGCTCGTGAAGGACGGCGTGCTACTGCTCGGGCCCATGAAAAAAGCACGCATTTCGCACCAGGAGCTGTTCAGCACTCTTCGCGAGCGCGGGATCTTCCAGCTTGGCTCAGTGAAGCGACTCTACCTCGAGGCCTGCGGGACATTCAGTCTCTACCAGTCTGAAACGCCGCGTGCCGGCCTGCCCCCCTTTCCCCCGCACGACGACGACGTGCTGTCCGGACAAACACCATCGCTCCAAAAAGCCTGTTGCCGTTGCGGGCAATTGCAACAGGACGTCGCCGCCAACGATTCCTGCCCGCGGTATCAAAGCACCGTATTCACACGGTCGATCATTTAAAGGAAACCACATGAAAAAAGAAGACATCAAGATAGGAGACTGGATGCGCATGCTGATGGGCGAAGTGCCGCCGTCGTTCCTGATCGAGGTGGTGATCCGAACGATCATCCTCTATGTGCTGCTGATCGTTTCCATGCGGCTGTTCGGCCGGCGCATGGCAACGAAGTTGAGCCGGGTTGAGCTGATGGGATTGTTTTCCCTGGCCGCTGCGATCGGTGTCCCACTGCAGGCGCCGGACCGCGGCCTCCTGCCTGCGGTGGTCATCGCCGTCGTGGTGGTCGGCGTCGGCAGGCTCGTATCGGTCGTCACGTCAAGAAATGAGCGCGCTGAACATCTCGTTGAAGGAGAGTATGTGACACTCGTCAGGGATGGCGTCATCCAGATGGATAAGATGAAGGCGTCGCGGCTGACACTCGAGAGGCTGCTGGCGCAGCTGCGTGGCGAAGGCACCTTTCATTTCGGCGAGGTCCGGAGGCTCTATTTCGAAGCCAACGGCTCCTTCTCTCTGGTGAGGGCGCCGGAGCCCATACCTGGGCTGACCGTGCTCCCGGCCTCCGACCCGGATTTCATCGACGAGCAGGACCAGGCGAAGCAAACCGTTTGCGGCACCTGCGGGCTAACGGGTAGCGGCGACCGGCAAGGCGTTTGCACCAATTGCAAGGACACCCGCTGGGTGCCCGTGATCAGTACCAGAAAGCTTGCCGTATGAAAGGAGAAGAAAAAAACAAACCCCAATCAGAGCAGCCACGAACCGCGCAGGGCGACCGGCCCTCGTCCCAGCACGTCCACCCGCAAAAGCAGGACGGCCATCGCCACCACCAGCATACAGCCAACGACAACCGGCGGAAGCACCACCCCGATGCACCCGGTGGCAGCTATGATGGTTATTAAAAGAGGGAAGCTCAGGCGCTCGCTGTTTCCAGCACGGCAGCCTGGTGGTTGGACGGGGCCAGGGAGATCTCGTTCTCCGAAAAACGCGCCGTGATCGTCAGTGCCGTGCGGTCAACTTCGTAGCAGGACACTTCAAGTGCAACCATCTCAAAGTCGATCAGCTCGAGGATCAATGGAAAACGCAGACTCATTTTTTCATAACAGCGGCTCGAACCCGGTTGGTTTATGCTGTCAGGCAGGGCTTTCGAGGCGATGGTAACAGGAAGATAAGCGGGATGCCTATGAAGATAGTCCTTCGAACCGAAAATGCCAGCATCAGATTCCCCCTTCGTTGCTGATCGCTATTTTAAACGGGAAGTACCATTGTTTATGACTTATTCACATCGCTTTTCTCATCCATTCAAAAACCCCGAGAACTCTACCTGTGAACAACTTCCAACGGGTTTTAGGCCCCAGAATTTTGTAGAGCGGCCTTCTCAGATTTGCTTTGATCATTGAAACAGCATGCGTGGCACAGCGTTGACTCCCCAAAAAAACAGCGGCCCTCAATTTTTACCGACTTGTTCCATAAAACCGTTTTATATATGAATAGCGAAATGAATGAAAACATGCAGGAAAACCGGTCATCGAACATGCCATCGTCCAACGAAGGACTGTCACGCACCGGGAAGAGCACACGCGGATTTGCATCGATGGACCCTGAGCGTCGCCGGCAGGTAGCCAGCAGTGGCGGCCGCACAGCGCATCAGCAGGGTGTTGCCCACAAATGGAGCCGAGAGGAAGCAAGCGCAGCAGGCCGTAAAGGACAGGAGCTTCGCCGCAACCGCGACAAATAATCGCTTCTGCCTGCCCGGTGGCCTGGTCCCCAGGCGCCACGAAGGCGCATACGATAGGAAAGAAAAGACAACCTCCGGACGGCGACCTCAGTGCCTGTTTGAATTTGCTTTTTACCCTCTTACGTTGATGAACGATACGTCTCTTAAGAATCTGCCTATTAATGTGAATGTTTACGAACCGGGCTTTCCAGCCCGGTTCTTCTTTTTCAGCAGGACGCTGTCAGTCCCTCGCAAGCGCCGGTAAATACCCGTTCGCCCGCATCGTATCCATCGCCGTGCGCCATGATGTGCGCACAGGTTCTCTACCGACATCGGCATTCCTTCTGCCAGCGATGCCATGTTATTAAAGGCAACCTCGTGGCCGTTAACCGCAATGCTCCCTGGGCCGATGGCCAGACAAGCGCGTGCACCCTTCCGCCATCACACCCGTGTCTTCGCTCAGGCCAATGCCGATTGCCCTGGCTGTGCCGCGATCGCCTGTGTCAGCCTGCCGAACCGGGCCGCTTGTCTACGTGTGTATCGACGATCGCGGCAGCTGAGAAAGCCGAGCCCCCAGGCTGTACTGTACCTTGCCTTTAAAACACGACCCCAAAAAGCTGAGGTCATCCCGCGCCTGCTCCTCGTCCGATCCGCCCTTGTCTTTCACCCCGCCTCTAGAAACGAGAAACCCTTTTTGGGTAGGACATAGAACCATCCCCGCAAGTTCCCATGCCCATTTTTGTTGAGTCTACAAACCGGGATACGGCTCAGATATGGCACAAAATTTTAACCTCTAACCTTTCTAAACCCCAGGAGGATTGCATGCTAGTGGAGCGAATCACCGTACTGCGCGGACCCAACTATTGGTCCGCCAAAAACCACCGTCTTATCGTACTGACCATTGATTTTCACGAATTCGAACACGTGGCCACACACCTGATTCCCGGCTTCCCCGACCGCCTCGCAGCGGCCTGCCCGGCACTTCGCAACGAGCCCGCTCTCGATGACCGCTACCCCGATTTCCTCACGCAGGTGTCGGAAGGCACGCATTGGGCGCCTGTCATCCTGAACATGGCTAAGTTCCTGCAGGACGCCGCCGGCATGCCCTGCTCCTACACCCGCCTCCACCCGGGCGAGCGCATGGGCCAGCACAACCTTGTGTTCGGCTACAGCGATGAAGAAGCCGGCCGGTTCGCTGCAGAAGCGGCGGTCCGCCTGGTCACCGACCTGTTGAAAGGAGACGCCAGCGCGGAAGCGGAGATCGAAGAGCTGCGCGCCATCTGGCGGGCAAACGCGCTCGGCCCCAGCACCGGCTCCATCTATGCGGAAGCTGTGAAGCGGGGTATCCCCACTCTGAAGCTCGATGAAGGCTCCCTCATCCAGCTGGGCTACGGCGCCGCGCAGAAGCGCTTCGAGGCAACGATCGCTTCCACCACCGGCAGCATCGCCGTTGACATCGCCGGCAACAAGCACGCAACAAAAAATCTATTAAAGGCCGCCTACCTCCCCGTTCCTGCCGGCGATGTGATCCGCGACGTGAATAACCTCGCGGCCGTCATCGAAGAGATCGGCTTCCCCATCGTCATCAAGCCACTGGATGGCAACCAGGGCAAGGGCGCCACGATCGGCATCACGACATTCGAAGAAGCCGCGGCCGCCTTCACCCGCGCGCAACATTATTCCCCGCGCGTGGTCGTGGAGAGATTCGTTGAAGGGGCCGACTTCCGCGCCCTCGTCATTAACCGTCGCTTCGTTGCTGCGGCGCGCCGCACGCCGGCCGCGGTCACCGGTGACGGCAAACATTCCATCGCCGAGCTCGTTGGGATCGTCAATGCGGATCCGCGCCGCGGCGACGGTCACAGCAATGTTCTCACGAAGATCAAGCTCGATGAAGCCTCATACAAGCTCCTCGCAAAACGTGGTTATACGCTCGACACCATCCCGCCCAAAGGCCAGGAGATCTGGCTGAAAGAAACCGCCAACCTCAGCACGGGTGGAACGGCAACGGATGTGACAGACGATGTTCATCCCGCAAATATTTCCCTCTTTGAGCGCGTGGCCCGCACCGTCGGGCTCGACATCTGCGGCATCGACATCATGGCGCATGACCTCTCCGCACCCATCGCCGAAAATGGCGGTGCCATCATCGAGGTCAATGCCGCTCCCGGGTTCCGCATGCACATCGAGCCCACCACCGGCACGCCGCGCAACGTTGCCGCGCCGGTGATCGACATGCTCTTCCCCGACGGCAGCCAGGGCCGCATACCCATCGTTGCCGTATCCGGTACAAACGGCAAGACCACTACCACAAGGCTCATCGCCCAGATGGTGCAGCAGGGCGGCTTCCACACAGGCTTCACAACAACCGATGGCATCTACATCAACCAGGAATTGATCTATAAAGGCGACTGCTCCGGGCCCGCCTCCGCGAAGGTGATCCTCCGCGATCCCGCCGTTGAATTTGCGGTGCTCGAGTGCGCCCGGGGCGGCATCCTGCGCTCCGGCCTCGGCTTCGACCAAAGCAACTGCGCCGTGATCACCAACGTCGCCGAAGACCATCTCGGTCTCAACGGCATCGATACCATCGAGAAGCTCGCGAACGTCAAAGCCGTTGTCGCCAGGAGCGTCATGCCAGGCGGCTGGGTTGTTCTCAATGCCGATGACGACCTCGTCTACGCCATGCGCGAAGAGGTGGATGCCAACGTTGCGCTCTTCTCTCTCTACCCGCACAGTGTCCGCATCGAGCGGCATTGCGAGGCGGGCGGACTCGCCGCTATTTACGAGGATGGCATGGTGATGATCCGCAAAGGCAACACGCTCATCCCGATCGAGGCGGTGGAGAACATCCCGCTGACGCATAACGGCCGCGCCCGCTTCAACGTCGCCAATGTTCTCGGCGCGACGCTGGCAGCGTATGTTTCGGCTATTTCGCTGCCGGCCATCCGGTGCACGCTTCGTCGCTTCCGGAACTCGGTGAAGGATACGCCGGGCCGCATGAACGAGTTCGTGTTCCCGAACTTCTCCGTGCTTGTCGACTATGCCCACAACACGCACGGCGTGCGGGCACTGGGCGATTTCATCTCGACGGTCCCGGCATCACGCAAGATCGGCGTCATCACTGCAGTGGGCGACCGCCGCAATGAGGACATCATGGCACTTGGCGAGGAGGCGGCACGCATCTTCGACGAGATCATCATCCGCTACGACGACGACCTCCGCGGACGAACGGAGCTCGAGCTCGGCTCGCTTCTCCGCAGCGGGATCCAGAAAGTAGCGCCGACAAAAAAGCTGCTGTTCTGCGCCAATGAGCGCGAGGCCCTCGACCAGGCCCTCAAGCTGACCGTCCCTGACGCATACGTAGTTCTACTGGTAGAAAATATTGCCGACGTGTGCACGCGCCTCCAGGAGCTGCGCGACCAAAAGCAGGACACCCTCAGCGGCATCCGCATGGCGGGATGAGGGGAGTGAATAGTCAATAGTGAATAGTGAATGGCGTGAGTGGTGAGGGGTGAGTGGTGAGTCGGGTCGTTTATAGGGCAGCTTGCAAAGCACCCCGCACCTCCCCGGCTGTCATCCAGGGGCCTGAAACGCGCGCCCCGGGACAGCTTTGGCCACGAAGGCGCAAAGGAGACCTCCCTTAGCGTTCCTTTGTTTTCTTACCGTCTTCGTGGCCGAAATTCAAGCTAGTTCCCTAATAAATTTCCACCATCATCTCCCCCGCCGATGTGCGGCAACCCCGATGCATCCGGTCGGCCTTGAACCGGAACGACACCTGGCCATGGCGGTCGATCGCAATGAGACCGATATCGCCCTTCTCCCCCTTGAACTTTTCATCCATAAAAAACTGGATCGCGTCGGGCAGAGACAGACCTTTGTATTCCATGATCGCCGAGATGTGGAAAGCGGCGGTGTGCTTGATGGCATATTCGCCGTCGCCGGTGGTGGAGATGGCGCAGGTATCATTGTTCGCGTACGTGCCAACGCCGACCATGGAGCTGTCGCCGATGCGGCCTTCCTTTTCGTGCTCGGTGCCGCCGGTTGAGGTGGCCGCCGCGAGGTTGCCATGCGAATCCAGCGCCACGGCGCCCACCGTCCCGTGCATCCGGCTTTCGACCTGCTCTTTCGCGGCCTGCTGGGGGTTCTTGGATTTCTTCTCGTGCGCCTCGGCGTAGCTCTCGTACTGGTGCTCGGTGATGAAGTAGGCATCGGGCTCGAGGGGCGCCTTGATCTCCTGCGCGAAGCTGAGAGCCCCCGGACCGCCGAGATAGATATGGCCGGTCTTCTCCATCACCGCCTTCGCCAGTGATACGGGGTTCTTGACATTCTTGACGATGGCCACGGCGCCGAACTTATGTCGCTTGCCGTCGGCGATGGAAGCGCACATCTGCGACTCCGCTTTTTCGTTGAGGGCGCCGCCGCGACCGGCATTGAAGAGGGGATTGTTCTCCATGCTGTTGACAGCCGCTTCCACGGCATCAACGGCGCTGCCACCTTTTTCAAGAATGGCATAGCCGGCGTTCAGCGCGTCTTCAAGGCCTTGCTTGTAGCCGTCCATATTCTCTTTGATATGGTTCGAGTCGGGGCCGGCACCACCGTGCACGGCGAGGGCAAATCGTTTCATGTGTTTGTCGTTTTTAGTCTTTGCTGAAGCGTGTGATCTCTGCCATCAAAGCCCGCACGAGCACGTCGTCGTCCTCGAGGTCGCTGATCCAGATCTTGCCTTTGCGGCGGATATTGATCTTGTTGGGAATATAGCTGTCGCCGGTATGCTTCGCGGCATCGTCGAGGCAGAGACGGTAGATATTCTTCTCTTCCGAGATCACGTTGAAGGTGACCGGCCGGTTCATATAATCGACTACGATCTGCAGGGCCATGGGTTCTGTATTTAGGTGATGGAACACCTAACCTGTTTCAAAACCGTGCCATCCCGCATGTTTTTAGCTTTGGAAGAGTTGAAAAGATTCGGGATGGATGACTCAGGTGTCCCTGCGATCAAACCCGCGGCTGGCCTGGAGAGCCGGCCTGCCTGGACGCGCGGGAAGGGCGGGTGGCGTTACAAAATATACAAATAAAAAATCAAACAAAAATTAGGAATTCTTCCACAGTGGTGCGTAACTTTATATCCAGCGCAAGGGCGCCTTTCATCCGCTATCTTTTGAAAACGACAGGCAACCAGTACAACACCACGGTACCTTTTGATTTCTTAACGATTAAACACTTGTGTATGAAAGCGCTTCGTATTACCCTTATCTGCCTGGGCTGCGCCCTGATCGCCCTCAACATCGGCCAGATCGCCACATCCGAAAACACGCCGCTTCCCATCGATGCCAATTTCTTTAAGATCATGGGCATTTACCTCAGCAAGCTGTACCTGCTCTTCGGCGGTATCATCATCGCGGCTCTCGGCTCCAACATCCACGGCAAGTCGAAGGTCAACCACCTCGCCTGAGTCGCCTGGATCGATCCTCAACCGCAGCTTTCGTTGCGGAACAACCCCATCTAACCAGCCCTGTTGCCGGCACCGGTACCAGGGCTTTTTTATGCCCGGGGGAATACTGAACACCGAAAGTGGTAGAATTTGAGAGAAGGTATGGTGCCGCCTTGCGACAATCCTCCAACTCGCGGACTTGTCATGCCGACGCATGTCACCACCTTTCCCTCTGCCTCAACGCGCACCACCGGGTCATTATGCCGCACGTAACCACCCCACTCCCAGACGCACCTCTTCAACTCCTGACCTGCGCTCACCCACCAGTTGCAGAAAGCCGCTTCACTCCCCGGCACCACACCCTGAGATTCCAACCTCCCCACTCTTCATCGCGCGTCCCCCAAAGCCCCTACCTTCGCACCTCTTAACCTTTCATTAACCCTTGGTCCAATACATTTGTTTTTTAACTACATTATGAGAAAGATTGTTTTTGTTGTCCTGGCCCTGTGTGTCTCCGGTACGCTCCTGGCGCAATCCGATACCGTGGTG
>JAQBNP010000233.1 GCA_028288515.1 Flaviaestuariibacter sp.
AAAAAAAACTTTCGCGAGCCCGGGTTACCTTCTTTCGATCTGTGTATTAATGCCGTAGAACGCCGTCCGAAACCAAACAGGAAGAGGGGGCAGAAACGAAAAAAGAACATGAGGCTGTTGCTAACACTTGTCTTCCTGACTGCTCTCCTGGCCGGCTGCAATAACAGTGGCCGCACACCGGGACAGGAGCTGGATACGCTGCTGAAGAAAGCCGATACGACGGTTGATCGCCTTGCCGATTCCTCCGCGTCGAAGTTCCGGCAGCTCAAGGACAAGGTAGACGGCATTCATATCCGAAAAGACTCGACTAAACGAAACGATACTGCAACGCGCTAACGCGGTGCAATTTTTAACCCAATCAAAAACAGAAAACAATGAAAAAGTTCTTTGCCATCGCAGCGATCGCTGTTTCCCTCGTTGCTTGCAACGATGAGTCTAAGTCTTCAACTGAGACAAAAGACACAACAACTACAGTTACCCCGGTTGCTCCTGACACAACTCAGGTTGTTACAACAACTGAAGTAACTTCAGACACAAACCACGTTGAAGGTAAAGACACAACGAACAAGCACTAATCCTGCTCGTCTCGTGCTCTGAACTGAACACATGCGGCGGAAGCTCCTTGCCGGCTTTCGTTTGCTTAAGGAATAATTGTAAGAGTTTATTCAATTATGGCAAGCAATCGTTAGAAAAAGCCCTCCTGTTCCCAGGGGGGCTTTCCTGTTTGCGCACACGGCCGCGCTTGTCTCTTCGTCTAAACGTTAATGTTCAGCTTTTGCTGCAAAGGCAGGTCAATTAAATGACCCGCGCGGCCTGTAAATCCGCCCGCAGCGGTTACCTTTGCACAAATTTTTAAAGATGACGTTCGCAGAGTTAGGGTTACACGAAAACCTATTGAAAGCTGTTGAAGAATTAGGTTTTACGCAGCCCACGCCTATCCAGGAAAAAGCCATCCCGGTCCTCCTGTCCGGCACCAAAGACCTGATCGGCCTTGCGCAGACAGGCACCGGCAAGACAGCCGCTTTCGGCCTTCCGCTGCTGCAGCTGGTTGATCCGGCACACAAGACACCCATGGCGCTGATCATCTGTCCCACGCGTGAGCTGTGCATGCAGATCGTAAATGAAATAGAGATCTTCAAGAAGCACCAGCGCGGCATCAATGTCGTCGCCGTCTATGGTGGCACCTCCATCAGCAACCAGATCCGCGATATCCGTCGCGGGGTGCAGGTTGTTGTGGCAACCCCCGGCCGGCTGATCGACCTGATCGAGCGCAAAGCCATCAACCTCGAAGAGATCCGCTACGTGATCCTCGACGAGGCGGATGAAATGCTCAATATGGGTTTCCAGGAAGACATCGAGTTCATCCTGCAGAACACACCAAAGCGCGACAGCACCTGGCTGTTCAGCGCCACGATGCCCCCCGAGATCCGCAATGTCAGCAAGCGCTACATGCAGTCTCCCGTGGAGATCACCGTCGGCACCAAGAACACCGCCAACAAAAATATCGACCACCAGTTCGTCGTCACTACCGCGCACCATCGCTACGAATCGCTGAAGCGTCTGATCGACTTCAACCCGGGGATGTACGGCATCATCTTCACGCGCACAAAAGCCGACGCCCAGGAGATCGCCGAAAAGCTCACCCGCGAGGGCTACGATATCGACGCGCTTCATGGAGACCTCACGCAGGCCCAGCGTAACAAAGTGATGGATGAATTCCGCGAGAAGACCCTCCAGCTCCTGATTGCCACGGACGTTGCCGCCCGCGGTATCGACGTTGTCGGCATCACCCACGTTATCAACTACGAGCTGCCTGATGACGTTGAAGTCTATACACACCGGAGCGGACGTACAGGTCGCGCAGGGAAGACAGGCGTTTGCATGTCGATCGTGCATACACGGGAAACCGGCCGCATCCGCCAGATCGAGCGCATGGTGCAGGTCCCCTTCCACAAGCTGGAGATCCCCACCGGCAAGGATGTTTGCCGCAAGCAGTTCTATTACTTCATGGACAAGCTCCTGTCTGCCGACATCAGTGGCGACTACGAGACCTATATGCCGATGCTCGCCGAGAAATTCGCGGACGTCAGCAAAGAAGAGGTCCTGACGCGCGTTGCCGCCCTGGAGTTCGACCGCTTCCTGAAATACTACGAGAACGCCGAAGACCTCAACGCACGTGGCCGCGATGACCGCAGCCGTACGGAAAGCCGCGGTGACCGCTTCGAAAAAAGCACCGACCGCCGGCGCGATACGAAAGGCCGCGAGTTCGGCAGCGCAAGTGGCAACAGCACACGCCTGTTCGTCAACCTCGGCACGAAGGACGGCTTCTACAAAGCAAGCTTCCTGCAGTTCATCCTCGACCTCAGCGACCTTCCGAAGGACGTGCTGGGCCGCATTGATATGAAGGAGATGAACAGCTGGGTGGAAGTCGAAAAAGGCGCCGCGAATAAAATGATCCAGGCCATCGACGGGAAAAAATACAAAGGCCGCCGCATCCGGATGAACGAAGCGGATTCGGTCCGCAAGTAATTTTTTTGGACAAGTCGATAAAAACCGTTTTATATTTGTCTCGATGACAATCTCAAAGGCATATCGTTGGTATTCTTTTTATTACTTCGGGAAGAAGCCGGGTGCCCTTTGTTGATGCGCGAACAGAATCACGAAAAACAGTCAACATAAAGAGTCCCGGCACATGTGCCGGGACTCTTGCTTTTAACGGCAATGAACAAACGTGTTTCGATACAGGGTTTCGAAGGCAGCTTTCACCAGATCGCCGCGCGGCAATTCTTCGGTGAGGATGTCGGCATCCTGCCCTGCGCCACGTTTCGTGAGGTGGTGACCGCCACACAGAGCGGCGCCACAGATGCCAGCGTGATGGCCATCGAGAACTCCATCGCGGGCAGCATCCTTCCCAACTACGGCCTACTCCAGCGCAGCGGGCTCACGGTGGCCGGCGAGGTGTATCTTCCCATCGCACAGCACCTTCTCGTAAACCCGGGCGTAACCCTTGCCGATATCCGCGAGGTTCAGTCGCATCCGATGGCCCTCCAGCAATGCCTGGATTTTCTTCTGCCCCACCAGTGGAAGCTCGTAGAGACCGAGGACACTGCGCTCAGCGCCAGGCGGCTCCGCGAGACGGGGAGCCGCAATGCTGCCGCCATCGCCGGATCGCTTGCCGCCACTCTTTTCGGCCTCGAGGTGCTTGTGCCTGAGATCAATACTGAACAACAGAACTACACACGGTTTCTCGTCCTGCAGCAAGCACCGGGCGATGCCACCGATGCCAACAAAGCCTCGCTCTCCTTTCAAACAGATTCGTCGCAGGGAAGCCTGGCGCGCGTTCTCAGCGTCATCGCGGAAGCAGGTATCAACCTGAGCAAGCTGCAAAGCTTCCCGATCCCGAGCAGGCAATGGACCTATTACTTTCACGCAGACCTTGAGTTCGTCAGCCGCGCGCAGCTGGACAGGGTGCTCAGTGACATCAGGCCACTCACAGAATCCATCACCCTTTATGGGATCTATAAAAACGGAAACACACAGCAATCATGAAGATCAATGTGGCCAACAGGCTTGAGGGGATCGGGGAATATTATTTCTCGCAGAAGCTGCGGGAGATCGAGGCGCTCAACCAATCGGGCGCAGCCGTGATCAACCTCGGCATCGGCAGCCCCGACCGGCCGCCCCATGAGAGCGTGATCGCCGCGCTTCACCGGGAGAGCATGAAGCCGGGTACACATGCCTACCAGAATTATAAAGGCGTTGCGCCGCTTCGCGAAGCGATCGGCACCTGGTACAAGCGCTGGTTTGATGTGACGCTCGATCCCTCGTCAGAGGTCCTGCCGCTTATCGGGTCGAAAGAAGGCATCGTGCACATCTGCATGACCTACCTCAACGAGGGCGACCAGGCGCTCATTCCAAACCCGGGTTATCCCACGTACCGCAGTGCAGTTACACTGGCCGGCGGCACCTGCGTCGACTATGCTCTGCGCGAGGAAAGCCGCTGGGAGCCTGATTTTGACGCTCTGGAGAAGATGGACATGTCCCGTGTGAAGCTGATGTGGGTCAACTACCCGCATATGCCGACAGGCCAGGCGCCATCGCCGGGGCTCTTCCGCAAGCTCGTGTCTTTTGCAACCCGCCACAACATCCTGCTGTGCCATGACAATCCATACAGCTTCATTCTCAATGACAGGCCGTTAAGCCTGCTGGCAACAGAGGGCGCAAAGGATGTCGCCATCGAGTTGAATTCCCTCAGCAAGTCTCACAATATGGCAGGCTGGCGCATCGGCATGCTCTGCGGCTCGAAGGAGCGCATTGACGAGGTCCTCCGGTTCAAAAGCAATATGGACAGCGGCATGTTCCTGCCCGTGCAGCTCGCGGCGGCACAGGCGTTGACACTTGGAGACGACTGGCACCAGTCGCTCAATGACGTGTACCGCGAGCGACGCGCTGCCGTGTTCAGCCTTCTCGACCTGGTCGGGTGCACCTACTCGCGGGAACAAGTGGGGCTGTTTGTCTGGGCGCGGATCCCGCGTCACTTCGAAAGTGGCTACGCGCTGAGTGACTCCATTCTCCGCGATGCACGGGTCTTTATCACGCCCGGCGGCATTTTCGGGTCGGAAGGAAACGGGTACGTGCGTGTCAGCCTGTGCAGCCCTGTCGCCAACCTGGTGGCCGCGATGGACCGTATTCAAAAGGCATTGAAAGAAGCAGTATGACAGTCACCATAATCGGCATTGGATTGATCGGAGGTTCCATGGCGCTGGCGCTGCGGCAGAACGGGCTTGCCTCTCGGCTGATCGGCGTGGAGCACAACGAAGGCCATGCGGCGCGCGCTCTTGAGCTTCGGCTTGTCGACGAGGTGCAGAGCCTCGAGGCAGCTGTGATGGCTTCGGAGCTTGTCGTGCTGGCGGTGCCTGTCAACGTGCTTATGAGCTTGCTCCCTGGTGTGCTCGACCTCGTAAAGGAGCAGGTGGTCCTTGACGTCGGATCTACCAAGGAAGGCATCCTCCGGGCGATTGCCAATCACCCTGCCCGTGGTCGCTTCGTGGCCACGCACCCGATGTGGGGCACCGAATACAGCGGTCCGGATGCCGCGGTGGCCGGGGCCTTTACGGGCAAGGCCTGCGTTGTTTGCAACAGCGATGAAAGCGATGCCGATGCCGTTGATCTTGTGGAGCGTATCTACCGCTTGCTGGGCATGCACCTGGTCTATATGGATGCCCACGACCACGATGTTCACGTGGCTTATGTCAGTCATATTTCACACATCACGTCCTTCGCGCTGGCCAATACCGTTCTTGAAAAGGAGCGGGAGGAGGATGCCATCTTCGAGCTGGCGAGCGGTGGGTTCGAAAGCACCGTGCGCCTGGCAAAAAGTAACCCCGCCATGTGGGTGCCCATCTTTCGCGAGAACCGAGAGAATGTCCTGGACGTGCTCAATGAGCACATCACGCAGCTTCGCAAGTTTAAAGCATGTCTCGAGAAAGAGAATTACGACTACCTGCGGGAGTTGATTGAAGAAGCCAACAAGATCCGCCGGATCATTAAATAAGATTTAAAAAAGAGTACGATGCAAACAATGGAAACGACCACGAGCGTGGTGCAGGAAAAGTGGAGCAAAAGACCCCTGATCATTTCGGGGCCGTGCAGCGCGGAAACCGAGGAGCAGGTTCTGGAAACCGCGACCCGCCTCGCGCATACAGGAAAAGTAGATATACTGCGCGCCGGCATCTGGAAGCCGCGGACGAGGCCCGGAAGCTTTGAAGGGATCGGCACGAAAGGGCTTCCGTGGCTGCAGCAGGCGCGCAAATTGACGGGCCTGCCGACGGCCG
>JAQBNP010000271.1 GCA_028288515.1 Flaviaestuariibacter sp.
GCCGGCCGGCAAAGCGGCGGAGCGCATCGCTTTGCCTTGACTTTTTTGCTCTCCTTTTTGCGTCAAGGCAAAAAGGAGAATGAACGTGTCTTTTAAAAGACAAGCTACATAAAACGCAAAGCGCGCAGAGAAGCAAAGGAGCCGCAAAGGGCAGCTGAAGATGGTACATGCAGCGCAACGAAAGCCATCCACCGCTTCGCAGGTGTACGGTCGCTCCCCCTTGGGGTCAGCAGGCCCCGCTTGGTGGGCAGCGATACTGGATCGGTGGCCAGCATGACATGTGTGCCAGTCAGCGACCCCTGCAGGCCGGTCAGCGCCTCTTGCGCGCCGGGCAGCGTGATCCGCGCAGCGGACAGCGACTCATGTCTGCCGGGCAGCGGCTCCTGCGCGCCGGTCAGCGCAGCCTGCGCGTCGGGCAGCGACATTTGCGCGCCGGGCGGCGCCCCCTGCGGGCTCGTCAGTGTGTTCTGCACAGCGGGCAGCGAGGTCTGCGTGCTCGGCAGCGTGCTCCGCTCGCCGGTCAGCGCCCCATGTTTGCCGGACAGCGCCCCATGTTCGGAGGTCAGCGCGCCCTGCAGCGGGGTCACAGCCTCATGTTTGGCGGTCAGCATGACACGTTTCCCGGTCAGCGCCCTCTGCCCGTCGGGCAGCGTGTTCTGCGTGGCGGTCAGCATGTTATGATCGCCGGTCCGTGTGTTCTGCGTCACGGTCAGCAGGGATTCGGACGGCGTGCCCTCTTCCCGCCGCAGCATCGTGGCAGGGTTTTGGCCTCTCATCTATTCATGTACGCCGTCTCCCTTCCTTTCGTCCCGACCCACCCTTCACCCCACAAGCGACAGCAGTTGGCGATCCAGGGCTTCGCCTGTTTTCTCTGCTGCTACCTCGAATCGAACCTGTCCCGGATCATCGGCTTCTATAACCTGCTCATGCGCTAGACCCGGCAAAGCAACCGCGCTTTCCGTGCCTGCTCCTCCCATTTCCAGTTCTGTTCCATCGGCTCGCCGCGCCTCGATCAGGGCGATTGCGCCCCGCGAAAAACAGGCTGTTCCCGTGCCCGTAAAGCCCCCGTTTGTCCTGGCAGCCGAAATAAAAAGAGTAGATTAGGTGCAGCGTTCGAAACGGCACACCATGAACCACACAGTCTTCTTCCTCGGCATGGCCGTCCTCCAGGTGGTCTTCATCACCTACCAGTACGCCCTGTTCAAGCGCAAGGAATACGTGTACTACATTCTCTATTCCCTCCTCATCTCCTCGTTCGTCTGCTATAAGTCGTTCCCCCAGTACAACCCCTTCCGGGCCTTCGTGACACCGACGGAAACTTTCACGGCCGGCCGCAGCTTTCTCGTCCTCGCGTACGGCATGTATTTCCGCTTCGGCCGACACTTCACCGAAACCATGACCTATCACAAAGGTCTTGACAGGATGCTGCACCGGGTAGAGCAGATCTTCATTGGCTACGGCCTGCTGGACCTCGCCTCCCTCATTGTCGGTCTTCCCTACCAGGTGCTGGAACTGCCGACACGCCTTCTCTTCCTGGCATCCATTCCCTTCTTTACCTACGTCATCTTTTTCCTCATCACCCGTCGCCGGCGTCTCACGACATTGCTGGTGGTCGGCAGTGCCCTGTTGCTTTTTTGCGGCTCCGCGGGCTTTATCGACCAGGCCTATGTCAGCAAGACAGCCCACGACACGCACTACTATATCGGGTACCTCGAAGCCGGCATCTGCGCCGAGTTTCTCTTCCTCAATTATGGCCTGATCTACAAGACACGCATGATCCAGAAAGAGAACCTGCGGCTCGAAGTTGAAAAGCAAGTGGAGCTGTACAAGCACCGCGTGCGCATCTCCAATGACCTCCACGATGAGGTGGGCGCAACCCTCAGCGGCATTGCCCTTTACAGCCAGCTGACCAAACACCAGATCTCTTTGCACCTGACGGAGAAGGTCTCCGAGTCCCTCGACCGCATGCAGGAATCAGCGATCGAAATGGTGGAGAAGCTGAGCGACATCGTATGGTCCGTGAACCCGGACCAGGATTCATTCGAGAAGCTGCTGCAGCGGCTTGACGACTACCTGCGGTCCGCGGCAATGGCCAAAGGGATCGACGTGAGCACAAGCTTTGCGCCGATCCCGCCAAACCGGATCTCCATGGACGTGCGGCGGCAAACATACCTGCTCCTCAAAGAGGCGATCAACAATGCCATCAAGTACAGCGCGGCGCGCCAGATCCGGTTCTCCGTCAGTATCGACGACGGCCACCTGGTCTTCGAAGTGGCCGATAACGGAAAGGGGTTCGACCCCGATCTTGTGAAGCGCGGCAACGGCCTCAACAGCATCAGCAGGCGCGCGGGCGAGCTGAATGCAGCGCTGCACCTCGCATCGGTGCCGGGGAAAGGGACAACGATCCGCCTGAGCCATTCTCTCGTCCCGATATAATTAACCCGGTTGGGGTATGGACAACCGTCGTTCATAAATGAGCTTTGTACAATGACAACACGCAACGCGGATATCAGGGTAGCCATCTTCGAGGATAACAAGCTGGTGCGCGACGCGTACGAGGCCATCTTCAGCGGCACGAACGGCTTCGCCTGCACGGGCGTGTTCACCGATTGCACCGACCTCGATTTCAAGATCAGGAAGAGCGCGCCCGACGTGGTGCTGATGGACATTGAAATGCCCGGCATGGACGGCATTGCAGCAACGCAGCAGATCACATCTGCGGCCGGGGCGCCATCGATCCTCATGCAAACCGTCTTCGAGGACGATGAGAAGATCTTCGCAGCCCTGTGCGCCGGTGCGGTGGGCTATATTTTAAAAACCAGCTCGCCTGTGCAGCTGCTGCAGGCCGTCAGCGAGGTTGTCAGCGGCGGCTCCCCCATGTCGCCACAAGTGGCGCGTCGCGTCCTGAAGCTGTTCCAGCACCACGCACCGCATGCAACCGTCTCCGATACCGAAACGCTCAGCGAGCGGGAGAAGGAGATCCTGACCCTCATGGTCAATGGCAACGCGGCCAGGCAGATCGCCGAGCACCTTTTCCTGAGCTACGAGACCGTCCGCACCCACCTCAAAAAGATCTACCGGAAGCTCCACGTGGTGAGCTCCGCAGGCGCCGTTGCCAAGGCACTGAAAGACCGCCTGGTGTAAGAAACTCCAGCCCGCTTCCCTCTTCATCCCCTCCCTCGATGCCGAAACGCAGGCAGGCATACCTGTGTGCCCTTGCCTGTTGCCAACGGCTCCCAACCCGCCAGAACCCGCGCAGCGCGCCAGTTTTCACCCAGTTGGGGTATAGATGCGCCCTACCTGCCCGGATAGTTTTGTGCCTCTGACAGCGAAACGACCAACCATGAATACAATCTGCTCCTCAACCCGAACAACCGACAGCAACCGGCACGCAGTTCTTGCCTTTGTCCTGCTCTTTTTGTCCCTCACCTCAAAGGCGCAAGAGACGTCGACCGAGACGGCCGGCCGCCTCACACCAAAAGAGCTCACCATTCCGCCCTCCCCTGTCTTTGACCTGATGGGCGTCACGCCCTCGCAGATCAACCGGACCTCGGACATCAAGGACTTCAAGGTCGACTGGTCGTTCAAGTCGTGGAAGCTGAGCCCGAACCTGGCGCTGCAGTCGCAGCCCGTCTGGGAGATGCTTTACAACCGTAAAGACCTCCGCAAGTACCAGGAGGCATCGCCGTTCATGCGGCGCCTCGCGTCATTGGACCTTTCCATTGGGTCTGTCCAGAATGAAGAGTCGGACCGGCGCATCGGCTTCGCCACCAAGATCAATATCTACCAGCAAAAAGATCCGCTGATGGCCAAAGACCTCTACGGCGGCATCGGTGAAAAATACACCGCTGAAAAAGCAGAGCTCGAGGCGGCGCTGAAAGAAGCAAAGCTGAAGCTCGATACGATCCGCACCATCCTCGACAAGCCCGCCCTGCGCGCGACGATCAAGAGCATCGAGGAAAGCCTCCTGTCGATCAACGCGCGCCGCCGCGACGAGATCAATGGCATTGCCAAAGTGTTCGTTGCCGAGAATTGGAACGCGTCATCGCTCGACGTCGCTTTCGGCCGCATTTACACCTACAAGACCGACAGCGCCGGAACCCTGAAAGGACTTCGCCTGAACCGGAACACGGGATGGGGCGCCTGGATGAATGGCAGCGTCGGACTCGGAAAACGCGCGTTACTCACCGGGCTTTTCCGGACCACCTGGTACGAAGAAGAGCTGACGTTTTCCGTTGAGGAGGAAGCAACGGGAAACAAAACGGAGCAAAGCGCCGTCGCGCAAAACACGCTGTTTTCAATGGGCGCCAACCTGCGCTACGGCAATCCCGTGTATACGTTCTTCATCGAATTCCTTTATGAAAAGAAAGGGCTGAAAACCCCGACCGAAGCGCTTCAGCAGGCATTCGAGCCGGGAGCCGGGTCTAAAGTGGTGGCATCGACCGTCAACTGGGACATCGTTCATCCCAACCAGCTAAGCCTTGGCGGCGACTGGCGCATCAGCCGCAGTGTCATCATCAATTACGGCATGCGCTGCGTATTCAGCGACCGCTGGAAATTTCAAACATTCACACCCGTCGTCTCCATCTCCTGCATGATGAGATGAGCCCGTGCCCTCACTCGTTCAGACTAAATCGTTTCCTCATACACAAATCAAAAAACATGAAAAAGACATGCTTCCTGCTCCTTGCCGGTGTGCTGGACCTTACGGCATCCGCGCAATCAAACTGCTCGGATCCAAACTTCGCGATCCCGGCGAACGAGATCAACGCCTTTGCGAAATTTTCCGCGGCGCAGTCGCCCGGTGTCAACAAGATCAATGCGTATTTCCTGTCACGCCTTGCCCAGCTCGTGTACCCCGAGCGTCTCGATTTCGAGCTGCGGAAATTGCGCAACCCGTCTTCGTTTCCTCCAGCTTCCTTCAGGTCGTCCCAGCTAACGGCGCTGAACAACTCAAATTTCCAGTGTGCCTACACGCAGCGCTTCAGCCACTGGTTCTATGACGCTTCGAAGAAGCCAACGCGACCGGCGACGCTGAACACCGGGACCCTGGCCAATGTCCAGGCAAACGACCTGGCTGCGCTCAAAGACCGCACCGTGGGCAGCGATGCGAAACGCCCGCCGACCGCGCTCGAACGATATTTGCAGGACTCCGCAGCCTTTGAAAAGACCAAGCCCCAATTCAAATACCTGAACAAGCAGCAGGATTTCGTGAACATCGGCAACGCGCTCCGCATTCCCGGCTTCGACCCCGAGCTCATGGTAGTCAGCACGGAGGACTATATCATCCTCGTGTGGCGTGGCACGGATGATATTTACAAGGATGATTCCTGGGAGTGGATCGGCACCGATGCCTACTTTGTTCTGACCGACGGCGATGGGCCGCTTGCCAATACAAAGCTTCACAGCGGCTTCTGGAATTCATTCAAGCTCATTCGCCGGGCTCTGGAAACAACGCTGGACGATTTCGATGCGAAGGCAAAGAACAAAAAGATCTTCATCACGGGTCATAGTCTCGGCGGCGCAATGGCCATCCTGTCCGCCCCCTACCTGAAGGGCCGCGGTTATAATATCGGGGAGGTCTATACGTTTGCGGCGCCGCGCGTGATCGGCAACCAGGCATTCAAAAACAAATGCGAGGACCTCCTTGGGGACCGGCGCATCCAGCGCTACGAATATGGTGTCGACTTCGTGACGAAGCTCTGGTCACCCGCTCTCAATTTCACAGAGTACAAGACGGTCGGCAAGCGCCACTGGCTGAACGCCAACGGTGCCGATGATGATTACAACTGCGCAGAACGCCGCTACCCGATGACGCTGAACCCCATTGAGTACGCAGGCTACAGCCGAATGGACATCGACAAGCTGAACGGCGATATCGGCGGTGCCGACGTGATGCGCCCCTTCGAGCCTGTTAAGCTGATCACGTACCTCGTGGGCTCGATGGCGAACATCGCCGTCAATCCGCCCAAAGACATTCGTGGCTTCCCGCTGCTCGACTGCGGCCAGCACAACCCGCAGTTCTACGTGAAGAAAACACTCGAGCAGATCTCTGCTGAAGACAAACGGTCTCTCCCCGCTTTTATCGAAACGTTTCCTTTCGTCTACCCATCGGTGGCCGGCAACAAATGATCAAAACGAAAACATATGAAACAGCTTTTTGTACTCCTTGTCCTGACAGCGCTGCTCACGCAGGCGCAGGGGCAATCCATCATCCGCCGTAC
>JAQBNP010000279.1 GCA_028288515.1 Flaviaestuariibacter sp.
TGAGGAGAAAGGACAATTTCGAATTTCTGATTTCTAATTTTCAAGGCGCATTCTTGCCACGACAGCAACAGTTCAGGCTTTTGAATTTTGAATGTTGACTTATTGGCTCCTGGCTCTGCCTCCTGGCTTCGGCCCCCGCCTCCCTACCCTTTTCGAAACGAAAAATGCCGCTGCGACAGGTAGCTGAACAAGATAACGATCCCCGCCGTGACCATCAGCGCCGGCGTCGGGAAAAGGCCCATCCTTTCCACGAAGAATTTCAGCAGCAGGTAATTGAGAAAAACACACGCGATGGCAACAAGAAAATAGCGCAGCAGCTGAACGCGCCGCCGCAGGTAAGAGCCCTGGAACACCACGAACATGCTCAGGTAAAATCCGATCGGGAACGTGATGCAAAACGCGATCAGGAAGGCGGCGATATGCGGCGTGAACGTCAGCGAGCCCACATGCAGCAACTCTTTCCGAAGGATATAATTATAGGTGATGAAGTAGATCAGGATGTTCAGGGCCGTGTTGCCCCCGCCACAGGCGGCATAGCGATACATCTGCAGGGTCATGACCCGACGGAAGGGCGGGTAGAACAGGTCAATAAATTGCAGCAGGAAGCTCCGAACTTGTCGATGCACTTGTTTCATCGGTCGGGCGAAAATAAAGTCATTTGTCCCACGAATCGTTAACGGCAACTTAATGTCCGGCAGGATCGCGTCACGCTACAGTGACATCGACTTGCAGCGACCACTCAACCCGCGATCCGAAATGGCAACTCAGCACCGCTGCTCTTTATCGTAAATTGCGCCCAAATTTCGAGCCCATGAGTCTTGTTGCCCGTGTGAAAGAAGCCACCGCCGCTGCCCTGGAATCCATCAATAAACTTCCGTTCTATGCAGACGACGTCGTGGTGAGCACAACGAAGCCGGAGTTCGAGGGCGACTACACCGTCGTTCTCTTCTCGCTTGTCAAGCGCCTGGGCAAGCAACCCGAAGCCCTTGGCAACGAGCTTGGCGCCTGGCTCACGGTAAACCATGGCGACCTCTTCACGGCATTCAATGTGATAAAGGGCTTCCTCAACCTCACCCTGGCCGACAGCGTTCTGTTGGCCGGTCTCGAAACGCCAGCCGTTTTTCGACCAACACCATCATCAGCCCGGAAAGTGATGGTGGAATACTCCTCGCCAAACACCAATAAGCCCCTCCATCTCGGTCATCTCCGGAACAACTTTCTTGGCTGGAGCGTCGCCGAGATCCTCAAGGCCGCCGGCCATGATGTCCGTAAGACCTGCATCGTGAACGACCGCGGCATTCACATCTGCAAAAGCATGATCGCCTGGCAGCTGTTCGGCGACGGCGCCACGCCACAGAGCACAACCATCAAAGGCGATCACCTCGTCGGCGACTACTATGTCCGCTGCGAGACTGCCATCAAGGAACAATACGAGACCCTGTTGGGTCAAACGAAGAAGAACGATTACAGTGGCATCGAACCCGAAGCGGTCGATAAGCTGCAAGCCCTCCATGCGGCCATCGATTCTCTCGACCCGGATAAGGAAAAAGAGAAGCGGCAAAAGCTGGTCGAAGAGCGCAAGGAACTGCTGCGCGCGCAAACCCCCATCATGCTGAAGGCCCGCCAGATGCTGGTTGACTGGGAGAACGGAAAGCCGGAAGTGATCGAGCTTTGGAAGAAAATGAATGCCTGGGTATATAAGGGCTTCGATGAAACATATAAGCGTATTGGGACTGATTTCGACAAGACCTATTATGAAAGCGAGACCTACCTGCTTGGCCGCCGGTTCGTAGACATGGGCGTCGAGCGCGGCGTTTTCTTCCGCAAAGAAGATGGCAGCGTCTGGATCGACCTGACCGCAGAAGGCCTCGACGAGAAGCTCGTTCTTCGCAAGGACGGCACCTCAGTCTACATCACGCAGGACCTCGGTCTTGCCCACCAGAAATACGAGGAGTTCCCATACGACCAGAGCATCTACGTCATCGCCGACGAGCAGAACTACCACATGAAAGTGTTGAAGTTGATCCTCCAAAAGCTGGACATGCCCTATGCAGGCGGGATCGAGCACCTGAGTTACGGCATGGTGGAGTTGCCCAGCGGACGCATGAAAAGCCGCGAGGGAACTGTTGTTGATGCAGATGATATCGTTGCGGAAATGGTGCGTGAATCGGAAACGCGCACGGCGGAGAAAAGCAACCCGCAGGACTTTACCCCGGAGGAACTGACGGCGCTTTATGAAACGATCGGTCTTGGAGCATTGAAGTTCTTCCTGTTGAAAGTAGATCCGAAAAAGAAAATGGTCTTCAACCCGGAGGAGTCGATCGATTTCCATGGATTCACCGGACCATTCATCCAATATACCCACGCACGCTTGCGGTCGATCCTACGCAAGGAAAGCCCTGCGGCATCGACCGGGGCAGCCAGCCCGCTGTTTCGGCTCGAGAAAGAATTGATGCTGCTGCTTGAGCAGTACCCGGCCATCCTCCAGGAGGCTGCATCATCGTTCAGCCCTGCCGTCATTGCCAACTATATTTATGCGGTCGCCCGTACCTGCAACTCGTTTTACACGGAGCATAAAGTGCTCAAGGCCGAAAGCGAGGAGAAGAAGCAGCTCCGGCTGCGTCTTTGTGAGCGAACGGCCGACACAATCCGGGAAGGCATGCACCTGCTGGGCATCCGCGTGCCGGAACGCATGTAAGGGAGCGTCGAACAAGAGCCCTGGCAGCTATTTCCCGTCTCCGGCAAGGCAATTCATGCGGTGAAATTCGCGGTTGCTGTTTTATGAGGAATTCTGCAAGAGGCTGCCGGTTACAATCGGCGTATCTTAGTGGCACCAAATTCCAGACATCCCCCAACCCCCACTCGAGATCAACCTGATCGATGCGTTTGAACGTATCCCTGTCACCATTGTTCAAGACCTGGCCGCCGGCTCAAGAGCTGCTGCCGGGCAGATCGCCTCACTGGTCCGAAAGCGCCAGGAAGAAGGCAGGTCCTGTGTTCTCGGCCTGGCCACCGGCTCGACGCCCAAGACTCTTTATGCGGAGCTTGTGCGCATGCATCGTGAGGAAGGTCTCAGCTTTCGCAACGTCATCACCTTCAACCTCGACGAGTATTACCCGATGCTGCCGAAGGCCCTTCAGAGCTATAATAATTATATGCGGCGCCAGCTCTTCGACCACATCGACATCCTTCCCGAAAACATTCACATCCCGGACGGCAGCCTTCCCAAGGAACAGGTAAAACAGCATTGCGCGGCGTACGAGCAGCAGATCGAAGCGGCAGGTGGCATCGACCTCCAGGTGCTGGGGATCGGCAACAACGGCCATATCGGGTTCAACGAGCCCGGGTCGAGCCTTTATTCACGGACCCGTCTCATCAACCTCGAGAATTCAACCCGCCTCGCCAATGCGTTCGAGTTTGCCAATATCGCACAGGTGCCCCGCCTGGCGCTGACCATGGGCATCAGCACGATCCTGAAAGCCAAGCGGATCATCCTGCTCGCCTGGGGCCCGGCCAAGGCCGCCGTGGTGCAAAAAGCAGTGGAAGGCGTCGTTACGGAAAGTGTGCCGGCGAGCCTCCTGCAGCAGCATGGCGACTGCACCTTTATCGTGGACGAAGCGGCTGCAGCCGAGCTCACCCGCAACAAGTCGCCATGGCTGACCGGAGAGATCGAATGGACACCGCAGATGATCCGGAAAGCTGTTGTGAACATGGCCCTCAAGTTGAAGAAACCGGTGCTGTCACTTACCTACAACGACTATAATGAAACCGGCCTCGGGGACCTCCTGATCGAGCGCGGCGACGTGTACCAGATCAACCTGCCGGT
>JAQBNP010000122.1 GCA_028288515.1 Flaviaestuariibacter sp.
GGCTCCAACGTCCGCTAAGACAACCTTTTCAGCGCCGCTACGTATCTGCGTTGCAATAAAGATCATTATGAAACGGATCCTGCTTCTCGTCTTTCTTGTTGTCGCCGCGATCGTGGCGCTCTACGGCTACCGCGAATACAATCGCAAGAATGTCGATTTAACAGATGTGCAACCAACCGTGCAGGCCAACGCCGCTTCTTTGATCAAAGCCTTCGAGTCGGATACGGCTGCGGCCACGCGAACATATGTCAACCAGGTGATCGAGGTAACGGGGCAGGTAAAGAACATTGACAAGGACGGAAACCCGGTTGTGATCTTCCTCGGCGCGGACAACTCCATGTCATCGGTCAAATGCAGCATGGACTCCAGCCACGCCGCGAGCTATGACGCAGTGGCGAAAGGCGCGACCGTTACGATCAAAGGAACGTGCACGGGCTACCAGGCCGAAGAGCTGTTAGGCACCGACGTCGAGATGACGCGGTGCGTGATCCGGAAAAAATAAAACTCAATGATGAAGAAGATATTGTTTGCCGCCTTTCTCTTTTTGGCCAGTTTCGTTGCCGGCGCCCAGGGAAAATATTATACGAAGACAGGGCGCATCACGTTCACCTCAAATGCGCAGCTGGAGGATATTGAAGGAAAGAACAAGTCCGTCGTCGCCATTCTCGATGCAGCTTCCGGCTCCCTGCAATTCTCGGCGCTCATGAAAAGCTTCGAGTTCGAGCGCGCCCTCATGCAGGAGCATTTCAACGCCAGCTATGTTGAAAGCGACAAGTACCCCAAAGCCGAATTCAAGGGCCTGATCACGAATAACAAAGCGATCAACTACAAGAAGCCGGGCACCTACACCGCACAAGTAAAGGGTAGCCTCACGATCCACGGCGTCACGCGCCCCGTCCAAACCACGGCAACCATCCGCGTGGAAGCGGGCAGCCTGAAGGCTACGTCAACATTCAATGTGAAGGTGGCCGACTACAAGATCGCCGTCGGTTCGTCGCTCAAGAACAAGGTTGCGAAAACGGTCCGCATCGACGTCGATACGACCCTTGAGCCCCTGCCCTGAACGACTCAAACACGCATTGTGAAGCCCCTGCACCGCATGGGCTTTTTTTATGTGTGGCAGGACAGGATCGCCGGGCATTCCAAATCATGATTCGCCCGCCCCTGCACTTCATTTTGTATTACCTTCACCCCAACTAGTTGTTTAACTAACTATTTTTTTATGAGCAAGCGAATCATCCGGAAAGTAGCCGTCCTTGGCAGCGGTGTCATGGGTTCCCGCATCGCCCTCCATTTCGCCGGTATCGGCGTACAAGTGCTCCTGTTGGACATCGTCCCGAAAGAAGCCGCGGACAGCACCATTAAAGCGCAGCGCAACAAGATCGTCGACGACTCGCTGCAGGACGCCCTGAAAAGCAATCCCTCGCCTGCCTATCATAAAGACGTGGCAAAAAAAGTCGCCACCGGCAATTTCGACGACGACCTCGGGCTCCTGTCCACCTGCGACTGGGTGATCGAAGTGGTTGTGGAGCGGCTCGATATCAAAAGATCACTCTACGAAAAGGTGGAAGCCGTGCGCACACCCGGCACTCTCATCACTTCCAATACGTCGGGCATTCCCATTCACCTGCTGAGCGAGGGACGCAGCGAAGACTTCCGGCGCCATTTCTGCGGCACCCACTTCTTCAACCCGCCGCGTTACCTGCGGCTGCTCGAGGTGATCCCGACACCCGACACAGACCCGGCCATTGTCGACTTCCTGATGCAATACGGCGATCTCTACCTGGGAAAGACAACCGTATTGGCGAAAGACACACCGGCCTTCATCGCGAACCGCATCGGCGTCTACGGCATCATGGCCATCTTTGGGCTGGTGGATAAGATGGGGCTGACCGTCGACGAGGTGGACGCGCTGACCGGGCCTCTCATCGGGCGCCCCAAATCGGCCACGTTCCGGACGGCCGATGTCGTCGGGATCGATACACTCGTTAAAGTAGCGAAAGGAGTTGCCGACAACTGTCCGACCGATGAGCAGATCGATTCATTCACCATCCCCGCCTGGCTGAATAAAGTGGTGGAGAACAACTGGCTCGGCGACAAGACCGGCCAGGGATTCTTCAAGAAAACCAAAGGCGCCGGCGGCGAGAAAGAGATCCTGACACTGGATCTGGCTACCCTCGACTATCGGCCCCGGCAAAAGCCACGCTTCGCTTCCGTGGATGCGGCGCGGCCGGTAGAAGACCTGAAGCAGCGCCTCCAGATGCTCGTTGCAGCGCCCGATAAAGCAGGCGAGTTTCTTCGTCATTTTCACTACGGCCTCTTCTCCTATATCTCCCACCGGATCCCCGAGATCAGCGACGAGGTTTACCGCATCGACGACGCCATGATGGCCGGCTTTGGCTGGGAGATCGGCGCCTTTGAGAGCTGGGATGTTCTCGGCGTTGCGTCAACGGTTGAAAAGATGAAAGCAGCGGGCTTCCGTGTCGCCGGCTGGGTCGACGAGATGCTGGCGGCCGGCAATCAGTCGTTTTACAAGGTCCAGGCGGGCAAGCGGCTTGCTTACGATCCCGCGACAAAAACGTATAAGGAAATTCCGGGCGGCCAGGATTTTATCATCCTCAGCAATCAATCCGACAAGATCGTTTGGAAGAACAATGCCTGCCATGTTTATGATATTGGTGACAATGTGCTGGGACTCCAGTGGAATACAAAAATGGGGTCCATCGGCGGCGACGTTCTGGCGGGTATCGGCAAGGCCATTGAGCTGGCAGAGAAAAATTATAAGGGACTCGTGATCGCAAACGAGGGTCCGAACTTCAGCGCCGGCGCCAACGTAGGCATGATCTTCATGCTGGCCATCGAGCAGGAATACGACGAGCTCGACTTCGCCATCCGCATGTTCCAGAACACGATGATGCGGGTGCGCTACTCGTCGGTCCCGGTTGTTGTGGCGCCACATGGCCTTGCTCTCGGAGGCGCGTGCGAGATGAGCCTCCATGCCGACAAATGCTGCCCCGCAGCTGAAACCTATACCGGGCTGGTCGAGCTCGGTGTTGGCCTGATTCCCGGTGGTGGCGGCACCAAAGAATTCGTGCTCCGCGCCTCCGATGAAATGCATGAGGACGAGCCGGAGACCATCACACTGAAGAACCGCTTCCTCACGATTGCAACGGCCAAGGTTGCCACGTCCGCACACGAAGGCTTCGGCATCGGCGTGTATCGCAAGGGCCTCGACGAGGTAGTCATGAACCAGGGACGACGAGTTGCGGAAGCGCGGCGGTCGGTCGTTGAGCTGTCGGATAGTGGTTATGTTCAGCCGGTGCAGCGGAAGGACATCAAGGTGCTCGGCCGCAACGGTCTTGGTGCCCTCCTCGCCGGCATCCACGGAATGGAGCAGGCGGGGTACGCCACGGCGCACGATGCCCTGGTGGCCCGCAAGCTGGCTTATGTCATGTGCGGCGGCGACCTGAGCGAGCCCACCCTGGTGAGTGAGCAATACTTGCTGGACCTCGAGCGGGAAGCGTTTTTATCGCTCTGCGGCGAGCGAAAATCTCTCGAGCGCATCCAGGGAGTTTTGAAAAGCGGGAAGCCCGTCAGGAATTAAACCGACACAGTGAGCGGGGTGAGCATAACATTTGCTACCTTCTCGACCGATATGCCCCGAAAGCTGCTCTACTACCGGTTACGGATCCTCGGAACGATCTCCCTGATCTGGGTGCTGTTCGGCGTGGTCTTTTTCGAGAATTTCATCCGGTCCGCCAACGACCTCGGCGTGAAGGTGTCGCTCGTGCAGTTCATCTTCACGTTCGGTGTGATCGGCTTTCTCATTTCGGCCGCGCTTATCTTCTATCTCAAGCCGGCGTTCAACCACCAGCCTGTCGGGTTGGCGGCGCTGTACAAGATGACGATCACGCTGTTCCTGTTCGTCCTCATTGCCTTCGTTCTGCTCATGCTCTACTACGTGCTGGGGTACCGCAAGCCGTTCAACTTCTCCCATTATCTCAACAGCTTTTTTACCAAGATCCTGCGCACGCGGACCTTCGCCATCTTCATCGTGGACATGAGCATCATGACGCTGCTGTCCATTGCCATTCTCGAGGTGACCGATAAATACGGGCCCGGGATGTTCTGGAGCATGCTGATCGGCGAGTACAATACCCCACAGGTCGAAAACCGCATCTTTATTTTCCTGGACATCAATGAGGCCACTGCGATTGCAGAAGGTCTTGGGCATGAGCTTTACTTTCGGATGCTGCGCAAATTTTTTGCGGACATTACGATGCCCGTGCTTGCCAATGATGGCGAGATCTACCAATATGTCGGTGACGAGATCGTGCTGTCCTGGCCCAATACGCCGGAGAACAAGATCAAGAGCCTGAAGTTCCTGCGCCATATGTATTTTCTTGTTGAGCGCAAGGCTGAGGAGTACCAGCGACGGTTCCAGAACGTACCGCGTTTCAAAGCCGGCGTACATGCGGGCGAGGTGACGGCTGGATTTGTAGGTGTCCTGAAGCGTGAGCTCATTTACTCCGGCGATACCGTCAATACAACGGCGCGCATCCGCGGCGTCTGCCACGACGTGAATGAATCCTTCGTGTTGTCGGGTGCCTTCATGGAAGACTTCCACACGCCTCATGGCTACAAGATCAAGGCCATCGGCCGTATCTATTTAAAAGGCAAGGTGGAGCACACCAAGCTTTATTTTATGAGGTTTGAATGATGAAGACGCTCCTTCTGTCCCTTCTTCTTTTGATGGCGGTCCGCGCAAATTCGCAGCCCGACTATTCCGGACATTATGGCTACCGGACCAACCCTCTGAAAAAGGAGGATCGGCAAAGCTGGATAGAAGCAGGGCGAACGCCGGACAAATCTGACCGGGGTCCTATCGCGGTCCTCAACCTCCTGAGGTTGTCGGCGGCCCGGTACAAGTTCTGGCTGTATGTGGACCGGGGTTATCCCGGATACAACAGCGGCGAGATCGAAGGTGTGTTGACGATCAGGGGAACCGTAGGATTCTTCACATCCAGGGATACGGTGTTGGGGACCAACTGCAGAATGCGATTCCACTTCGCACAAGGCTCCGTGGAAGTAGCGGATTTTTGGGGCGAGGGCAGCAACTGCGGTTTCGGCGCCAACGTCACTGCCACGGGCGCCTACCCGCGGATCGACCGGAAACCCGTCACAACAACGGACATCCAGTTGTTCGGGCAGGAAGAACAAAAGATCGTGCATGTGATTTCAAAGAAGGCGATGGTTTATGGATCGCCGTCAGGGAAGCCTACGGGCGCTTATTTTATCAAAGGCGATTCTATCCTTCAGCTCGATGAGGCAAACGGGTTCGTTTTCACAGAATACATTTCGGCCAAAGGCAAATACGTGGAAGGCTGGATCAGAAAAGAAGACCTTGACTGAGATGGGAGAAGCAGAGATCGATACCGGGACAAAAGCGCTGACGATCCGATCGCACATCGTCACCTATGGTACGGAGACTTCCGAAACGCTCACTGCGCAGATACGCGACGAGATTGAAACCATGTGGAACGAGCCCGCCGCTTCGGTTGTCCTTCACGGTGATGAGTACAGGGTCGTCTTCCGCATCACCGCCGCGTGCCGGCCGCTGCTTTCCGAGCTCGAGGTTCTACAGAATACCGACCCCCGCAATAACTATTTCCGCATCGAGCCTTTCGTGCACGGAAATATCTCCTTCGTCGACGGGCTGGGTTGCAACACCGGCTATTTCCTCCTGGAAAATCTTTATGCCGGCTCTACCACCGCTGCTCACGAGTACGGCCACACTCTCGGGCTCGACCACCCGAACGACCTCGACATACGCAACACGGGCATCCCCGGCATTATGTACCCGCGCGGCACCCTCGTTGACCCGGCGTACCAATACGATCCCACGCGGCCGGCAGGCGTACAGGGCGGCACGATGCACCCGATGCACCGGCGCGTGCGGGCAGAGGACATCGCGCTTCTGCACCTGCACCGGACCCGGTTCGAAAACCGCCGCGGCATCGTTGGAGACTTCACCAATATCTATCATTGGCCCCACTCCCCAGCGGATACGCCGCCGTCCATCCAAACGCTTCAGGGCTGACGCCTGAAAAAGCGTATCTTTTTGCAACCAAAATCAAACAATATGAAGAAAGGCTGGCTTCTTACCATCCTCGTTTCGGCGGCCCTGTGCGCAGCGGCGCAGCCTCGTCTCCCAAAAAATTATTATTGGCAAAAGCTCGACAACGGCCTCGAGGTGGTGGTGATCGAGAACCACCGCGTTCCCCTGGCAACGATCGAGATCGCCGTCAAGAACGGCGCCTATACCGAAGGGCCCGAGTACAGCGGCCTTTCCCACCTCTTCGAGCATATGTTCTTCAAGGCCAATAAGGATTATTCGGACCAGGAAAAATTCATCCGTCGCACCGAGGAGCTCGGCGCGATCTGGAATGGCACGACCGATGTCGAGCGCGTCAACTATTTCTTCACCTTCGATAAGGACAGCCTCAATGCAGGCCTACGCTTCATGAATGCAGCGATGCGCTTCCCCATCTACCGCACCGAAGACATGGCAAAAGAGCGCCCTGTGGTTGACGGCGAGTTCCAGCGCGCCGAGAGCGACCCCGGCTTCCAACTCTGGATCGAATCGCAAAAGCGCCTGTGGGGCGAGGACTTCACCCGCAAGAACCCCATCGGCGAGCACAACATCATCAATACGGCAACGCCTGAAAAGATGATGATCATCAAGGACAAATATTACCACCCGAACAACTCTCTGCTGGTCATCACCGGCGACGTGGATCACAACCAGGCCTTTGCCATGGCGCGGAGCATCTGGGGCGACTGGCCGAACAGCGGCTTCGACCCGCATGAGAAATACCCGGTGCCGGAGTTCAAGCCTTTGTCCAGGAGCGATTATTTCATCAAGGAATCCTCTATCGCCCAAACGCCTTATATGCTTCTGCACTGGCAGGGGCCCGATTACCGCCACGATTCAGCCGGTACGATCGCCGCAGACATCTTCTCGACGGCGCTCGGCCTGAACTCTTCGAAGTGGCAGCAGTCCCTGATCGATAAGGGCCTTGCGTTTGGCGCAAGCATCAACTACTCCACCAACAGGTTCGTCGGCCCGATCCAGGTCTTCCTCGTACCCAACCCGGCAAAGCTGAAGGAATGCTACGAAGAGATGATGAACCAGATCAGCCATTTCGCGGACCCGGATTATATTACCGACGAACAACTGCAGACCGCGAAGGACGTGATGCGCCGCAACCAGATCCGCGCGTCGGAAAAGCCGTCCAGCCTCTCCATGCAGCTGACCTACCAGTGGGCCAGCACATCTTTCAATTACTTCACCGACTACCTGCCCAACCTAATGAAGGTGACGAAGGCCGATATCGCAGCGTATGTGAAGCGTTATATCGTCAACAAACCATTCGTTGCCGGTCTGATCATCAACCCAGAGATGAACCAGAAGCTGGCACCAGCAACTTATTTCAAAAACTAAGGACCACCTGAAAAAATATGATCAATATGAAAAAGACGATCTTCCTGCTTTCCATCCTGCTGACCGGCGCGAGCACGCTGTTTGCGCAAATGGGAAAGCCATACGATATGACCATCAACGGCGTCAAAGTGATCGTGCAGCCGAGCGGCAACGACATCGTTGAGATCCTGACCGTGATCAAAGGCGGGGTACAGAATTACCCGGCCGATAAAGCCGGCATCGAGGCTCTTGCCATGAGCGCCCTCACAGAATGCGGCACCACCCGCGACGACAAGAATTCCTTCAAGAACAAGCTCGATAAGCTCAGCGCCGAGATGAGTGGAAGCACCGGTATGGACTTCGCTTCGTTCCGCGCAAACTTCATCAAAAGCGACCTCGACCAGGTGTGGCCCCTCTATGTGGATGCGCTGACCGCACCGCGCTTTGACGAAAAGGAATTCAACCGCATCAAGCTCGAATGGATGACGCGGATCAAGGCCGAAGAGTCCAACCCCGACGCGTCGATCGGCAACCTCGCGCGCCAGACTGCGTTCGCGGGCAAGGACTATGCAAAGGAGCCAAACGGCACCGAAGGGTCACTTGGCAAACTGACCGCCGTCGCCACAAAAGCATACTATAAGTCCGTGTTCACCCGCTCCCATCTCACGATCGTGATCGTCGGCGATATCGACCGCAGCGTGATTGAATCCAAAGTGAAAGCGCTTCTGGACATGGTACCAGCCGGCAAGCCCTTCGTACAGAAGAAGGCAACATTTACCCCAACCGTAAATACATTCAAGCCGAAAGAAAAAGAGCTGGCCACAAACTATATCCAGGGTGTTGCGAGCGCGCCGCTCCCCGGCACGCCGGACTACAACGCCTACCTGCTGGCCATGCGCATTTTCTCCTCCCGCCATTTCGTGGAGATCCGCACCAATAACGGTCTTTCGTATGCGCCCGGTGCCTGGTTCAGTGGCGGCTCTTCGCCCTATTCCGTCATCTCCGTGTCGACGACGGACCCAAACAAATACGTGATCGCAACCCGCCAGCTGATCGATAAGATCCGGCGCGAAGGATTCACCAGCGATGAGCTGCGCAACATTAAAACCGGGTATCTCACGGGCGTCTATTACCGCCAGGAAACAAACAGCGCGCAGGCTGCGAGCCTCGCCTCCAACGAAGTGATCCATGGGAACTGGAAAAGGGCGGTAACGATCAAGGACGAAATGAAGAACGTTTCACTGAGTGAGCTGAACCGCGTGTTTGCCAAGTATATGACATCGATCTCATGGGTGTTCCAGGGCGACCCGAAAAAGGTTGATGAAAAGCTGTACAAGCAAAAGGAAACGCCGAAAGCAACAGGGATCAAAACGTTCTAGCCGATCGCAACCTGATAGAAAAAACCCCGGGGTCATCAACCCCGGGTTTTTTTATGGGGCTTCTCGCCGGCTTCCAATCGCGCCACAGCGGCGTCGATCGTCGGGTACCGAAAACGGATGCCTTCCTCGCGCAGCTTTGCATTGCTGACGGTAGCGCTTTTCAAAACCTCCACACTCATCTCCCCCAGCCCAAGCCGCAGTGCCAGTGCCGGTACGCGTACGGGAATTGACACGCCGCGTTTCGATGCGCGAATCGCTTCGATCAACGCGCCGTTCGCGACGGGCACATCGGCCACTGCATTGTAGATCCCTGCACGGCGCTCGTCGTCAACAGCATTGATGATAAGGGTGACAAGGTCGTCGATATGGATCCAGCTGACGATCTGCCGGCCGCTGCCCAGGGTCCCGGCAAGGCCGAACCTGAAGGGTTTTCGGAACTCGTGGTATGCCCCACCGCGCGTGCTCAGGACGATCCCCGTGCGCAGTATGACGAGCCGCTTACCAAGGGCGCTGACCGGTGCGATCGCGTCTTCCCAGGCCTCACAGGTCTTCCCAAGGAAGTCGCCGTCCGCCGGGTCCGTTTCAATGAAGGGGCGTGGGTTGGGCACTACCGGATCCGCGCCATACCAGCCAACTGCGGACATGCTGACAACGGCCCTTATACGGTTCGGTATTTCCGTTAGTGCCTTGACGAGAAGCGTACCGCTTTGCACGCGGCTGTCGAGGATCTCCTTTTTTCGCGACGCCGTCCATCGTCCGCCTGCAACGTTTGCGCCAGCCAGGTTTACGATGGCGACTGCATCATCGAATCCGTTGCTGTCGATCGTTTGGGCAGAGGGATCCCATTCGTGATAAGCAACCCCATCAACGGGCTTCGCTGGTTTCTGCCTTGTGAGAATGCCGACCTCCCGGCCTTGCGCGCGGAGCGCCTTCGTGAGAGCGGTCCCGACAAGACCCGTCCCCCCGGTGATGAGAATGGATGCCATGGTTCTTCTTTATGCAAACCTAACACACGGGCGGATGGATCGTTCAGCGGACCAGTCCTTCCGACCAGGTTCAGCCGCAGGCCAATGGCCCTGCTCTCCCTGGAAAAGAAGCAACTGGTTGGCCAGGATCCGAAAGCTCCGATCGCTCAGGCACGAATGCGGTTCCGCCACACGATCGTATCGACCTCCTGGCCAAGGATCGTCATGTGACGCGAGATCCGGTCCTGGAGCTGGTGGTAGCCATCATTTTCGATATTCAGCAGCTGTGCGTCGTAATACCTGGTGACAAGCGCGGCAAGGGTCTGGCGCATTTCGGATTGAAGCTGTTCGATGGCCTGCTGGCTGATCGCTGTCGGTGCTGGATTATTGTCCGGGTAGGTCATAGGTGTCGTTTTAGGTTTCGGCGGCGCTGGCCGCTCTGTCCTTTATCACTGAAAAATGTGCCGGAAATCGTTTCGCTGAAAACCTTTTTAGATCGTCGACCGGGGGCGGCCCGCGATTGGCCGGGAGCCTGTAGTTTTGCCGGCAAAGCCCGCCGATGTTCCTGATGACTATTGATCTGCCCTGGCTCGTCCTCATCCTCCTCGTCCTCAATGCGGTGGGCGTTACCCTGTTTAAAGGTCCGGACCGCTTTTACATGCCGCCCATCGCCTTGTGGCTGGGCTTGCTCCTGCTCTTCATCGTGCTGCACCAGCTCAATGTTTTTGAGCAGGACAGGCAGCAGGCCATCTATGACTTTACCAAAGGGCACGATGCGAACCGGGATTTTCACACCCGGCTCGCCCTGGAGAACGTGGCCTCGACCAGCGAGGCATTCACGCGCCGGATGGTGCAGCTGCTCGGTATCCAGGCCCTCTTTGCCCTGGCAAGCGAGGTGTGGGGGTACCGCCAGACGGCGCAGCGCTATTACCTTGTTGCGCTCCGAACCTTCCTTTTTATTTCGTTCGCCTGTCTCGTTGTGCTGCTGCTGTGGCTTTGACCGGTATCGATCCATAAAAAAAGCCCCCACCGCGAAGGTGGGGGCCACAACTAAAAACACGAGCCGGATGGCTGGAGACAACAAAGGTCTAGTCCGGCTTTTTGCCGTCTAAAAAGGTATTGATGGTGCTGATGTTTGCACCGCCGTTTGGACCGTCGGGCTGCACCGTGTAGTTGCTGTAAAAGTTTTCCACGGAAGATGGATTACTGAACAATTCCATATTGCGGCGGATGTAGGCCGGTACAGCGTCAAACTCATTGTTGGGGTCAGCCGCATTCATGTTGAACGACAGATTACGTAATTTCTGAAGTCTTTCGGCTGCCTTGCGTTTTTCTTCACCAGCCACGTCCTGCGGTGCAGGTTCCTCGGCCGGCGGGGAGGAATGCGTAAGAGTTTGCTGCTTCGCGGTTTCATCCGCCGCTGGAATGTCATTCCGGATCACAAGCTGCATGTTGAAGGTGTCCTGGTCCTCAATGTTTGCAACCGGTGGTGGAACGGGTCTTTCGTTCGCAGAACCCGGGGCGGACACCTCGGGCTTGGACGCTGCGTAGATATTGGAGGGTCTGGCCAGATAACCACCCGCCGCTGCAGACGGCGGATTTCCGTTCGAGGCGGAGGGCTGCTGGGCCGCACCGCCAATAATATTTTGACGCAGCTTTTCGAACTTGTCTTCCAGCTGCTGCTTCTGACGCTCAAGCTCCTGCTTTTCGCGGTCCTGCTCGCTGTCATCCTTCATCTTCAACTGCAGGATGACCGGCGCTTCTTCTTCCACATGTTCTTCTTGGCTGAGGAAAAGCTCGTGTTGCTGGAACTGCTGCACTTGCTGCTGAACTTGGGCCGGGGTTTCATCAACCATCGTTGGCGCAAGTGGGTCCGTGGCCGGCACGGGCGCAACGGCGACGGGCTGCGGGGCAGGTTGCTCACCGAGGGTCATTACGATCTTGTCTTCTTTTTTCGGCTCGGCTTTCGGCGCTTCACGGCGTGTGAATGGATCGCGGTGGTCGAAGCCTGTGGCAATAAGGGTGATGCCGAGCTTGTCCCCAAGCGTATTGTCGTAACCGAGACCGAGAATGACATCGGAGGTTTCGCCGGCCTGTGACAGCAGGTAATTCTGGATCACGTCAACCTCGTCCATTGTGAACTCGTGCTCACCTTCGGCGGAGTTGATGTTGATGAGGATCCACTTCGCCCCGCGAATATCGTTGTCGTTGAGGAGCGGTGAGTTGAGTGCCTCCTCGATGGCGCGCTGGGCGCGGTTATCGCCATTGCACGCGGCATTTCCGAGGATGGCCACGCCGCCATTTTTCATGACGGTGCAAACGTCCGCAAAGTCAACGTTGATCTGGCCAGTGCTGTTGATCACGTCGGTGATGCATTTGGCTGCCGTTGCGAGGACATTGTCGGCTTTCGCGAATGCTTCGCGCATCTTGAGATTGCCGAACTGGTGGCGCAGCTTGTCGTTCGAGATCACGAGCAGCGTGTCAACGTATTGCTTCAGGTTCTGAATGCCTTCCTCGGCCTGCTGCTGGCGCTTGCGGCCCTCATACGCGAACGGAGTCGTTACGATGCCGACAGTGAGGATGCCCAGATCCTTGCAGATCTTCGAGACGATGGGAGCGCCCCCGGTGCCGGTTCCGCCGCCCATGCCGGCCGTTACGAAGGCCATTTTGGTATTGACCTCGAGCATGCCTTTCAGCTCTTCCAGAGATTCTTCGGTTGCCTGGCGGCCGATCTCCGGGTTCGCGCCGGCGCCGAGGCCCTGTGTCAGGTGCGGTCCGAGCTGTACCTTGTTGGGAACATTGCTGAGGGCGATGGCCTGCGCGTCGGTATTGCAGATAATGAAATTAACGCCTTCGATATTCTGGCTATACATATGGTTGACGGCATTGCTTCCGCCGCCGCCGATGCCAATGACTTTGATGATGGAGGACTTTTCCTTCGGGAGATCAAACTGGATCATACGAGTGTTTTTGAGCGGTGGCTGGTGAGGCCCACGCGGTGACTGTTTTTGTTAGGCAGAGGGAGGTGATGGCACGTGGGCTCGCGGTCGGCAGGCATGCCGGCAAACCACGACCGTCCTCACAGCTGGTGATCTTCTTCTTCTTTGAAAATATCAATCAGGCTGTTCTTGAACTTACCCCAGAACGATGACATGCCTTTGCGTCCGCCGCCATGCGCGCTGTGGACGGTCTGGATGCCGTGCTCTTCAGTGATCTCCACCTCTACCGGCGCGATCAGTGTTTCAGGCACTTCCACGCGGCGGTATGATTCGTTGAACTGCTTGCGGTTGTGCTCGTAGTCGTCGTATCCTTTCAGGATCAACCCGAGACAGGTTGAATAGGTCGGCTTGGCCAGCTCCTCGATATGGCCCGAAGCGAGGTGCTCCGTTGGCAGGCCGATGCGTGCGTTGAGACCTGTCACGTACTCTGTCAGCTGGATCAGGTGCTTCAGCTGCGAGCCGCCACCCGTGAGGATGATGCCGCCATTGAGCATCTTGCTGTCAAGGCCCACCTGCTTCAGGTGGTAGGTCACGAAATCCATGATCTCGCTCATGCGCGCCTGGATGATGTTGGCGAGGTTCTTAACGCTGATCTCTTTGGCGGGCATGCCGCGCAGACCGGGGATCGTAATGTAGGCATTGGCCTTGGCTTCGTTTGCCAGGGCGCTGCCGAACTGCACTTTCATCTGCTCGGCCTGTGTTTTCAGAACGCCGAGGCCTGTCTTGATATCGTTTGTGATATTCTCGCCGGCAAATGGAATGACCGCCGTGTGCTTCAGGATGCCTTCATAGAACACCGCAAGGTCCGTGGTACCGCCGCCGATATCGACGATGGCGACACCCGCTTCCATATCTTCCTGCGCCATGACGGCGGCTGAAGAAGCTAAGGGTTGCAGCACGAGGTCCTTTGTGATGAGACCTGATTTTTCGACCGAGCGGTTGATGTTGCGGATCGCGTTCTTATCACCGGTGATGATGTGAAAGTTCGCGCCCACCTTCACTCCGCTGAACCCGATCGGGTCCGCGATGTTCTGGAAATTGTCGACTGTATATTCCTGCGGGATCACGTCGATGATCTGGTCTCCGGCGGGGATATAGGTCTTGTACTGGTCGGAGATGAGCTGGTCGATCTCTTTCTGCGAGATCTCGTTGTCCGTGTCGTGACGCACGATGTCGCCGCGGGTTTGCAGGCTATTGATGTGGTGAAAGGCAATGCCGACATACACCTCGTTGACCTCCAGGTTCGGGTTGGACGCGTAACAATTGTCGAGAGCCTGGCGGATCGCCTTGATGGTCTCGTCGATGTTCAGCACCTGCCCGTGCTTGACACCGTTGGAGTTGGCCCGGCCGAAGCCCAGGATCTCCAGCTTGCCGAACTCATTCTTGCGTCCGGCAATGACGGCGATCTTGGTGGTACCGATGTCAAGCCCCACAATGATTGGTTGCTCGTTGTTCATGTTTATTGTTGTTTTTAGTTGTTGTCGCTTTTTGTTGGTCGTGGCCGCGCAGGCCCACCGAAGTGTGCCGCGTATGCCCGTACCGTTTGTCTGAACCTTATCGAGGCCGACGCATCACCGCTTTCGGTGCTGGCTTCGGCTTGACAGGCGCAGGTTGGTTCCTGACAGGGTTGGATCGGTTGGCTTTCAGAGGAGTTGGATTGGATCGATGCGTGGTGTCGGGTGTCACGGCCACCGCGGTCTTTATCGTGTCGGCCGGCGCCGCTACGGGCAACTGGGCGATGCTGTCATTGATCATTTGCTGCCGCGAGCGGGCCAGCAGGTCTTCGATATTATGGGCCAGCTGTACGGAGTCCACAACGGACGTGGCCGTTCCCTTTTGAACGCCGACGACCTGTCCTTCATACTGCACATCGACCACATCATATTTATCGAAGCCTGTCTTTGCCAGCACCTGCCTATAAAACAGGAACAGGCGGGCAAGCTTTGCATCGATGTTCTCTGCCGTGCCCAGCCGGATCACGTGAGAGCCGACAAGAGGAAGGGCTTCGAAGGTTCCGTTCGGCAGGATGTCCACCTGGGCGATCTGCTCTTTCCAGAACGGCTTCGCTGAAAGCGCTGCAGCGATCGACTTCACACCGGCGGCCAGCGCGCTGTCTGATGCCTTGTATTTTTTTGCGTCCGTGAAATTGGTGATCACCAGCACGCGGGCTGATTCTTTTTCAAGAAGCGGCATTTGCTTTCCGGCGCTATCGATGTAGAAGGAAGCTCCGGATCTTGTAAAGACGCGCGCGACAGGCTCACGCTCGGTGACCTGCACGTGAAGCACGTCGCGGCTATCCATATACAGCTCGGCATCGCGGATCCACACGCCCTGCTCGAGCGAGTGCTCGAGACGTGACAGGTCGATCTGCTCCAGGGGACGGCTTACCAGCGCGCCATGAGCAGCGTCTTTGAGAAGCAGCATGATGTCATTCTTGTCGATGAAGAACTGCTCCCCATCCCCTTTGATATGAATGCGCACCTCGCGGCAGGCATGGCCGCCACTCTTGCGGTTTGCCGCTACCAGCAGGGTCGTCAGCCCACAGCCCACAAGTATCCAGGCTGCCAGGATCAGAATGCGTCGTATGAGATGATTGCTCTTCATCAGGCTTTTGAAAAAATTTCTTTGAGGGGTTGGACAAGCGCGTCGATATCGCCGGCGCCAGCGGTAATGATCACTTCGCCGAACTCTTTGTCCATGGTGCCAGCGTAGTGCGCAGCCCAATCCAGCAGGGCTTTCTTGTCCAGCACCTGCTTATTCGAACGGTCAATTTTATCGAGGATCATTTCGCTGCTCACACCTTCAATCGGCACCTCACGGGCGGGGTAAATGGGCAACAAAATTATGTGTTCAGCCAATGCCAAACTCACAGCAAATTCATTTGCGAAATCTTTTGTCCGGCTGTATAAATGCGGCTGAAAAATGACCGTCAACTTTCGTTGCGGGAACAGGCTTGCCGCGCTTTTCAGCAGTGCAGTCAGTTCCGTCGGGTGGTGCGCATAGTCGTCGATCAGCACAGGGTATACATAGCCGCCCGCCTCTTTCGGCTGCGGCGGAATGATGTACTCGAAGCGGCGGTGCACGCCACGAAACGCTGCCAGCGCGGCTTTGATCCGATCGGCATCGATCTCGAGCGCGTGCGCCACGGCGACGGCGGCTATGGCATTTTCGACATTGTGCATACCGCCAATGTTCAGCGCCAGGTTGTTGATCGTTTCACCCGGAAGCACAACGTTGAACGTATAGCCTCCTTCACCGATCCTGATATCCGTGGCGTAGACATCGGCGGCGTCGTTGCCGAGGCTATAGGTCCATTTACGGGAAGCGGCGATCTCGCGCGTGCGCTTCAGCCCGAATTTCGTCAGGAGGAGTCCGCCATGCTTGACCTTATTTCCAAAGCCGACGAATGCATCCTGCATGCTTGCTTCATTCCCGTAGATATCGAGGTGGTCGGCATCCATGGAGGTGATGACGGCAATATCCGGGTTCAGCTTGAGAAAGCTGCGGTCGTATTCATCTGCTTCCACGACGCATACATTGTTCGGGTTGCTCCAGAAGTTCGTATCGTAGTTGGCGGAGATGCCGCCGAGAAAGGCATTGCTTCCGTGGCCGCTGTGGCGCAACAGGTGGGCGACCATGGTTGTCGTTGTTGTTTTGCCATGCGTGCCGGCAATGCAGATATTGAATGCCGTGCCGGTGATGGCGCCGAGAACGTCGCTGCGCTTCACAACAGGATAGCCATGGGTTCGGTAGTAAACCAGTTCGGTCTGCTCCTGCGGAACAGCCGGTGTGTACACCACCAGGTCGGCATCTTTAGGAGCCAGACCTGCGTCGTCGGTGTAGTGCACGGGGATTCCCTCCTGGACGAGGACCTGCGTGAGCGGTGTTTCCGTTTTGTCATAGCCGCTCACCGCTACGCCTTTAGAGTGGAAGTAACGGGCCAGCGCGCTCATGCCAATGCCCCCGATCCCGATGAAGTAGATCCGGTTGACGTCCCCAAGTGACGGCATTGAGATTGACTGGTTCTGGTCTTGTCCGTTGCTCATATGGTTTCAGTTCCGATTCTTTTTAAGATGGCTTCTGCCACGCGCATGTCCGCATCAATCACCGCGTTGGTGGAGATGCTATGTGCCAGCTGCGTTTGACGGTTCGGGTCCTGCGCGAGCTCGAGCACAACAGGCACGAGATTGTTTTTCACATCGGCATCCGCCACCAGCAGGGCGGCATCGCGGCTCACGAGGCTCACGGCGTTGGCCGTCTGGTGGTCTTCAGCGGCAAACGGGTACGGCACGAACACGACAGCCTTTCCCACGACGCACAATTCCGCCACGGCCATCGCACCTGAGCGGGACACCACGAGATTTGCCGCGGCATATCCATATTCCATTGCTGTAATAAAATCGCCCACCCACACGCCGGCGCGGCCTGCGGCAGCAGCCTGCCATTCCGCAGCACCTGTTTTACCCGTCTGCCAGATGACCTGCAAACCCGCGCCCAGCAAGGCGTCGAGGCCAGATGCCACGGCTTCGTTGATCGAGCGTGCGCCCAGGCTTCCACCCACGAATAATACGGTTGTACGGCCGGGTTGGAGCCCAAAAAATGCAAGCGCATCGTTCTGCGGGATGGTTCCCGCCTTCGCGATCGTCGGGCGAACCGGGTTGCCGACAACATGGATCTTTTCGGCCGGGAAGAATTTCTCCATGCCGCTGCCGGCAACAAAGACGTCCGTTGCCTTTTTGCCGAGCATGATATTGGCCTTACCGGCAAACGAGTTGCTTTCGTGAATGAATGTTGGGATGTCTCGTGCCTGTGCCAGCCGGAGCACGGGAAAAGTTGAATAGCCGCCGACGCCGATCACAGCCTGAGGATGGAAGGCGTTGAAAATGCCGCGCACCTGGAAAAAGCTTTTGATCAGCTTGAAAGGGAGCCAGAAGTTTTTGATCAGTGAGCTCCGGTTGAAGCCGGCGATGTCGAGTCCTTTGATCGGGTAGCCGGCCTGTGGCACCTTTTCCATTTCCATCTTGCCGGTGGCGCCCACGAACAGGATCTCGGCGCGCGTGTCAAGCCGCTTCAGCGCATTGGCGATCGCGATCGCCGGGAAGATATGTCCCCCGGTACCGCCGCCTGCTATGATGATCCGTTTTGCCATATTATACAACAATTGCTTCCTCGATCTCTTCTTCTGTTTCTTCAACGACGGCTTGCGCCTGGCTTGCCTTTTCCTTCTTTCCCTCCAGCTGCTCCACGTTGCGCGCAACACTGAGAATAATGCCGATGGAAAGGCAGGTGAACAGGAAGCTGCTGCCGCCCATGCTCACGAGCGGCAGGGTGACGCCCGTTACCGGGAACAGGTTCACATTCACAGCCATATTCGCCATGGCCTGCAGCACCAGCGTGAAGCTGAGACCGAGGGCCAGGAAGGCGCCGAATGCATACGGGCACCTCTTATAAAGGCGTATGCTCCGGTAGAGAAAGGCGAGGTAGATAAATATGATGAAGGCGCCGCCAAGCAAGCCGTACTCCTCGATGATGATGGAATAGATGAAATCGTTATACGCCTGCGGCAGGAAATTGCGCTGGGTGCTGTTACCCGGACCGTTGCCGACCCACCCGCCGTAAGCGATGGCGATCTTGGCCTGGTCCGTCTGGTACGAATTATCGTTATTGACCTCCTTGCTGCCGTACATGAAGTTCTCCACGCGGCTGATCCACGTATCGACACGGGCGGTCAGGCGGGAGGATTTTGCATGTGGCGCAGAAGCTTCTTCTTCTGCAGGTGCGGTCTTATGCTTGATGGCTGCGGCCATCACGAGCATGACAACTGGTATGGCGGCAACCGCGATCGTCAGCAGCAGGTGCCTGGTGCTGACGCGACCGATGAACAACAGCAGCATACAGCTGGAGCCCAGCAGCAGCGCGGTGGACAGGTTAGCCGGCGCAATAAGAAGGCAGGTCAGGGCAACAGGCAGCATCACGGGCAGAAACCCTTTCCTGAAGTCCTTGATGCGGGATTGTTTCCGGCTGAGCATGCGGGCGAGGTACATGAAGAGCGCCAGCTTGGCAAGGTCGGAGGTCTGCATCGTCATATTGATGATCGGCAGCTTGATCCATCGGCTTCCCTCGTTAAGGGTGACGCCGAAGAACAACGTATAGAACAGCAACGGTATCGAGATCAGGAACATGATCCGCGCGATCTTCGAATAGATGGTGTAGTTGACAAGGTGCGCGAAATAGATCACGCAAAAACCGATGGCGATGAAGACGACCTGCTTGAACAGGTACACTTCCGTGTTGCCCTTGAAGTTTTTGTAGGCAAGCGATCCCGTGGCACTATATACTACCAGCAGCGACAC
>JAQBNP010000123.1 GCA_028288515.1 Flaviaestuariibacter sp.
GGCTCCAAAGGCGACCTTGCCATGGTGGCCGGCGCCGACACGCTGCTCGACAAGTTCGCCGGCGGCGCGCTGCGCGTTACACTGGACATCGACACCCAGCCCTTCGAGGGCGGGGACGAGCTCGAAGGGCTGCGTCCGTCATCGCTAGGCGGCGGCGATTACCTGCTGCGCAGCTTCAACGGCACTCCCACTGCGCACCAGCTCTGGCTTTGCGACGTTACGCTTTTTGTATTCGGCAACCTCCCGCCACGCATTTATGTCAGGATGGTTCCAGGGACCATGCGCCCTAACCCGGCAGGTGAACCGTAAAGGAAATGCAGGAAGCCCTGTGGAAATCAGCCGCCCCTGCATCTCAGCGGAAACCAGCGGCATGAAATACCTTCTTCTTCTCCTACCCGTTTGCCTGGAGTCTTGCTACGGCACCGATCCTGTACGCTCATTATCGACCCAGGCAATTCCAACGTCGTCGGTAACCGTGTCGACAACGCCCAGAAGCTGGGCGTTTTTCCTTCAGCACCTGCCGACTGCCGACGGTCCCGTGGTTGACTACACCGGCAAGCCCATCGCAAACCAGTCGAAGCACAGTGCCGTGCTCACGTATGACGTCGGCAAGCGCGATCTCCAGCAGTGCGCCGATGCGCTGATCCGCCTGCGCGCCGAGTACCTTTTCGAGGCGGGCCGGGCCAGCGAGATCGCGTTCCGGTTCACCAGCGGCGAATGGTTTCGCTATAAGGAATACCTGGCCGGGCTGCGGCCGAGGATCATGGCCGGGCGGATTCATGCGGGCTATGTTGACCCGGTGCCTCCCAGCCATGCGTCGATGCGTCGTTACCTGGATATCGTGTATGCATTTGCGGGTACGGTTTCTCTGCACCGTGATCTTCTTCCGGCCTCGGGCTTCGCCATTGGCACGGTGATCATAACACCGGGAAGCCCCGGTCATTGTTGCCTGGTCGTTGACCAGGCAACCGATGCGCAGGGCATTACACGGTACAAGCTTGTTGAAAGCTATATGCCGGCACAGTCCATCTATGTGCTGAAGAATGAGGCCGATGGAACCCCCTGGCACAGGCTGGCTCGCGGGCCGATCACGACGGCCAGCTACCGGTTCACGGACTACAGCCTGAAGAAGTTTGAGTGATTCGGAAGATACACGGTGCTGAAGAGCGGCGTGCGGTTGCCGATCAGGGTTACCTCCGTTCAGTCGCTCGCATACAACGACGTCAGTACCTGAAACATAGACCTGACTTTGTTTGAATAAAATTCTTGACGCCGTATGTTCCCTTTCGTGGACGGTTACATGATTCGCATTGATCGGAATACGCCGGTCCTCTTTCGCGACAACTCAGTTGGTATGGTTGGATACGGGCAGCGGGAAGGTTATGTCGGTTGCCGGCTCAGCACCGTGAACCAGCAAGCGGGCAATCATTGTAGAGAGTTGCCGGGCGGCGACAGGTTAGCGGGGATCAGCGTCTATGCGAGGGGTTCGCGCCGCTGCCCACACATCGTATGTCATCTCAAATTTAATTTCTTTCGGTCCGTGCGTTCCCGCTTCTGCCCATCCCGCTTTCCTGTAAAACGCTTCAGCCCTGGTCTGGAACGCCGTTCCAAGCCAGATCGTTTTTGTTGTCTGGGTGAAGTACCAGTCAAGCATCCTTTGGTGGAGCAATCTGCCAATGCCTTTCTTTTCAAATGCGGGGTCTAGGAAAAGGGCCCACACGTTATTTTCTGCCATGTCCACGATCGCAAAGCCAACGACACGATCGGCGATTTCACACACCCAGCCCTTTCCTCTTCGCGAAATGAATTCTTCGCAGTCTTCATCTGTCACGAGGCCGGGGTCAGACAACGTGTTTTCCGTCACCGAGTTCCGTACGACCTGCATCTGTTTTATGTCACCGGTTCGGGCTTCCCTGATTGTCATGGTGTAATTTATTGAAGTAACATCTAGGCGGTTCTTAAAATCCCCATGGAAAGTGGCCCGCCTTCAACGCGTTCCAGCAGCTAACATTTGACGATTAGCGTGCCGTGACCTGTAGCGAAATAACGGATCGCCGGGCCCGTGCATGGGCGAAAGAAGGAACGGCGCGTGACGTGCCTCCGATCTCGCAAGCTTTCTCCAATAGTTCAAGCCAAAGCTGCATACCAATCAAAGCTTTCAGGTGCGGTCTCGCGGAAGTTAGTGGGAACGATATTCGAGTTTACTTTCAATCGACATCGGTATGGTTAGCCCACCGCGCAGATCCGGGTTGTCTTTTATCTCTGCGTTACCTGAGAGCGATTGAGCAACGGTCCCCTCTATGATCCACCCGGTCGCGGCATCGAGCTTGAAAGCAGAGGTTGCCGTTCCACTGAGATGATATTTTGTTGGCATGCCGCTGATATCTGAATACGCATCTTTGTCCAAGGTTTCGAACCTGCCAGTTCCGACGATCTGATGATATCCATCAACCATTCCTTCAAATTTGAAGGTCGTTTTTAGGGTTGCTGCCGCTACCGATTCAAGCTTGGTATCAATCGACCACGTATCTCCTTTTTCAACAGCAGAATTGGAGTAAATGTTCGTGATTGTTTCGAAGCTTCCCTTGAAAGCTTTCTCCCCATACGACCTTAACATTTGCTCTTTGGATTGTTGCTTCTGCTCCGGCGTCACGCCGGCCATTTGCTCAACCACCGTTTCAAAAAGCTGATCAAGGTTTTCCACAACAAGAAGTTTTCCAAGCCTGGTCATCTTAACGGTGAAATACTGGCCTGTCATGGCAGCCAGCATTTTAGAAAGCACGTCCGTCTCCCTTGGGTTTTCAGAGCTGAACGACATTTCACGGCCCTGGACCCTGAGTGTCATCCCGAATTGTTCATAT
>JAQBNP010000125.1 GCA_028288515.1 Flaviaestuariibacter sp.
AATGGGAGGCTCACAATTGATGACACGCCTACCACAGGATTGTCATGCTGACGCATGTCAGCACCTTTCCCAATCCGAGAGGGGTGCTGACATGCGGAATGCGAATCAGGCATTAGAATAAAAAGTGACCTGTAAAAACGAACGGGCCTCGGATGTAGGTTGCCCTTGTGAGCGAAAGGTGCTGACATGCGTCAGCATGACAGCGTGCGTAACGCAGGGGCTCCCTGGTCTGGTTCGCGATGGCAGCCGGGAGGTGCAGGAGATGGCTTCGTTCCTCGCCATGACGGGCAGCGTGCGTAGCGCAGGGGCTCCCTCGCGGGGCGCTCGGGATGACAGGCTGGAGGTGCAGGGCTCCCTCGCTTAGCGCTCGGGATGACGCGTTCTAAACGACCCCATTCACGATTCACTATTCACGATTCACTATTCACCACTCACCACTCACCGCTCACCGCTCACCTCCTCCCTCACGCCTTCGCCAGGCTCTCTTCCAGCACTTCGTTATAAAGGGCTTCGTAGATGGGAATGATGGTGTGGATGTCGAACTGGTGCGCATGATTGGCGGCAGCATCCTTGAAGCCCTGCAGCCGTGTATCGTCCTGCAGGATCTCGATCGACCGGCGGCTCATTGTGACAACGTCACCGACATTGCCCATGAAGCCGGTAACGCCATCGATCATGATCTCGCCGAGACCCCCCGCATTCGTTGATACAACGGGTACGCCGGCAGCCATTGCTTCGAGCGCAGCGAGGCCGAAGCTTTCATATTCAGACGTGAGCAGGAAGAGGTCGGCGATCGCCAGGATGTCTTCCATCTGCTCCTGTTTTCCGACAAAACGGATATCGTCGCAGACATTGAGTTGCCGGCTGAGATCCTCTGCCGTGGCACGTTCCGGGCCATCGCCAACGAAGAGGAGCTTGCTCGGAAGAACCTTGTGCACTTCATGAAAGATGCGCACAACGTCCTGCACCCGCTTGATCTTGCGGAAGTTTGATGCATGCAGGAGAATGCGCTCGCCGTTGGGGGCGATCACGCGGCGGAAGGCATCGATCGGCTTGCGATGGAACCGTTCCACATCCACGAAGTTGTGGATCACCTGGATCGGCTTTTCGATCTTGAATGTATTAAAGGTCTCGTCGCGGAGGTTGTGCGAAACGGCTGTGATGGCATCGCTTTGGTTGATCGAGAAGGCGACGACCGGGGCATAGGTCTTGTCACGCCCGACCAGCGTGATGTCCGTGCCGTGGAGCGTTGTGATCACGGGAATACGGATCCCTTCGCCCTCGAGGATCTTCTTCGCCATATAGGCTGCAGATGCGTGCGGTATGGCGTAATGAACATGGAGAAGATCGAGGTGGTTGTTGCGGATGACATCAACCATGGTCGATGCCAGCGCCGTTTCGTAGGGCGGGTAATCGAAGAGGGGATAGGTGGGCACCTGGACCTCGTGGTAAAAGATATTCGGAATGAAGCCGTTGAGGCGGACAGGCTGCTGGTAGGTAATGAAGTGAACGTGGTGTCCTTTCTGGGCCAGGGCTTTGCCGAGCTCAGTGGCCAGCACGCCACTGCCGCCGAAGGTTGGGTAGCAAACAATTCCGATTCTCATGACGCGGTTTGACATTGAAAAGCAAAGATAGGGAGCGCGGGGGCGGGAGGGAGGGCGAATAGTGAATAGTGAATAGTGAATACTGAATAGTCAATGGTGAATGCCGGGCATTCGGGGGCTCCCCCGCTTTTGGCTTTTGAAATCTGGCACCTGGCTCTCGCTGGTTTGCGCGAACACGCCCAAAACCGTTTACATTTATCACATGAAGAAATTGCTTTCCGTGGCCGCTTTTTCCCTGGCCGCCCTTGCTGCCGCTGCGCAGTCCGACGACTCAATCTTTATCCGCCGTCTTGCCGATGAAGTGCTTACACACAGCACGGCGTATGAGAACCTGCGTGTGCTCACAAAGCAGGTTGGCGGACGACTGGCCGGGTCTCCGGCAATGGTGAAGGCCGAGGCCTGGGGCCTCAAAGCGATGCAGGCTGCCGGCCCCGACAAAGCCTGGCTGCAGGAGTGCATGGTGCCGCACTGGGTGCGGGGAGGCCGCGATCTTCTGCTCGCGGAGCGCCTTGTCTCGTCCACCGGCAAGCTGAACAAATGGAGCACGCGCTACCTCGACGTTCTCGCTCTGGGAAATTCTGTCGGCACCAATGGCGCCTTGCGCGCACCGATCGTGGAGGTGCGCAATTTTGCCGAGCTCGAGGCAAAGAAGGATTCGCTGAAAGGGAAGATCGTTTTCTACAATTATAAGTTCAACCCGACATTCGTCAAGACCTTCCAGTCGTACGGCGATGCCGTTGTCTACCGGGGGCAGGGCCCGAGCCGTGCCGCACGCTACGGCGCTGCCGGCGTGATCGTTCGCAGCATGTCGCACAGCACGGACAACAACCCGCATACGGGCTCTACCAATTACAACGATTCGCTTCCCAAGATCCCGGCTGTGGCGCTTGGCCTGCGCGATGCAGACTGGCTCGACAGCACGATGCGCACGACCGTCGTTTATGCAACGATGACGACAGGCGGCCATTTTCTTCCCGACACCATCGGCCACAATGTGATCGGCGAGCTGCGGGGCAGCCAGTTCCCGAACCAGTATATCACCATCGGTGGCCACCTCGATTCGTGGGATCCCGCGGAGGGCGCGCATGATGACGGGGCGGGCGTGGTGCAGACCATGGAAGTGCTGCGGGCCTTGCGGGCACTGGGCTACAAGCCGCGCCACAGCATCCGGTTCGTTCTTTTTGCCAATGAAGAGAACGGCACACGCGGCGGTCGTAAGTATGCCGAGGAAGCGAAGGCAAAAGGCGAGCAGCACATCCTCGCTCTTGAAAGCGACGAAGGTGGATTCACACCGCGCGGCTTTGGCTTTACCGGGCTGGAAGCCCAATACCAGAAGATGCTCGCATGGAAAGACCTGCTTGCTCCCTATGGCACGGGCGAGATCATTCGCGGCGGTGGCGGTTCCGATATCAGCCCGCTGGCAAAGGAGCTGAACACACCGCTGTGCAGTTTCATTCCGGATTCGCAACGCTATTTCGACTACCACCATGCCCGTAACGACATTTTCGAGAACGTGAACAAGCGCGAGCTTGAGCTCGGCGCACTCAATATAGCGGCGCTGATCTACCTGGTGGATAAGTATGGCCTGTAATTTTAAGTCATCGCCAAAAACAATTTCATGCGCTCAAACACTGCCTATGCCGGACGCGGCGCCTCGACGGCACGAAAAGGGATCCGGATCATCGTCATCCTGCTCATTCTCGGGCTCGGCATTTTCTTCTACTGGAAGTACTATTTTACGTACAGCGACGGCAACCGCTATGGCCTTCTGCAGAAGTTTTCCCGGCGGGGAAATGTCTTCAAGACCTACGAGGGAGAGATGATCCTGAGCAGCGTGCGGGGCAATGCGAACATGCCGGTGGCGTCCGAGAAATTCTTTTTCTCTGTCAATAACGAGCGCGTCGCACAGCAGCTGATGACCCTGCAGGGCCACAGCGTGACGGTGCACTACAAGGAGAAGAAGGGAACGCTGGCATGGCGGGGCGATACAAACTATATCGTGGACAGCGTGAATGTGAATCCCTAGCGTGACTGGTTTGAACCACGAAGCCATGAAGAGCGCCAAGCAGCACAAAGGAAATTCCCTTTGCGGTGCGCCTTTGCCTCGTGCGCTTGACGGCTGTTCAATCGTCAATCTAAGATCGTCAATCGTAAATTTTTCTCACCCCTCTGCCAGCATCAAAAAGATCGCCGGCCGCTTGTGCAGCTCCGGCATTGCCGCTTTCCATCCCTGGGCCGTCTTGGTGGTCACAGATTCAGATGCAGCTGTAAGGTCGACCGCCACACAGATCCGCGTGTGCGCGTGACAGGTCTTCGTCAGCGTTTCCAGCAGCTGGTTGTTCCGGTATGGGGTTTCGATAAAGATCTGCGTACACCTCTTGGTCTTCGATTCGGCCTCCAGGGCCTTGATGGTTGCGATGCGTTCCTGCGCACTGATCGGAATATAGCCGACGAACTGGAACTGCTGCCCATTGAGACCACTGGCCATCAGGGCCAGGAGGATCGAGTTCGGTCCGACGAGAGGTCTTACCGTTGCGTTCATCTCCTGGGCGAGCGCGGCCAGCTTTTGCCCGGGATCGGCGACACCGGGGCAGCCTGCTTCGCTGATGACGGCAATATTCTTTCCGTCTTTCAGGCGTTGCCGGAATGCGGCCGCGGTCTCATCCGTCACCTTTTTCATCGTGAACCATTCCTGGTCGTCAATCACCATTTCGCGCCAGATCGACTTCAGGTAGCGCCGTGCCGTCCGCTCGTCTTCCACGAAGAAAACGGAGCAGGCTTTCACGGCGTCGAGGACGTATGCCGGAAGGCACTGCGTGGCTCCTTCGGCGAGGATGGTCGGGATCAGGTACACGGTTCCCATCAGGCGTTCTTGATTTTATGCAAACTTAATGTCGCGGCGATCACGGCGTAGGCCGGGGCGAGCACCCAACCAAGGATGGGCACAAAATGCATCAGGTAGAACAGCAGGCCGTTGCCGATGGCAAGCCCTTTGTGACGCCCGATATAGTTGATGCTTTCGCCGGCTGAGAGTCGGTTGCGTTCGAGGCTATAGTCGAGCATGGAGAAACCGTAATAATAGCATTCCACGAAGAGAGCGACCAGTGGCGCGATCAGGCCCGCTACGGGAATAAGTGAAGCGAGGAGCAGGGCAATCAGGTACACCGTTTGCCACAGGCTGTTGCGCAGTGCCAGGCGGATGCCGCGCCACATGTCCTTGGACAGCTGGCGCCAGGAAAAGGGGAAGTCGCGGCCCTCCAGGATGGCTGCCGTTTTCTCACTCAGGTATGCGAAGACGGGGGAGCCGAGGATGAGAAAAAAATATTTGAACAGCGAGAAATAGAAGAGCAGCAGGATCAGCCAGAGAAAGATGCCGGCCATCAGGAACAGGAAGTTTAGAACTTCATTCTGCTGGCTTTGCAGCCAGGTGTCGATGCCGATGAGATGGCTGAGGGCGGAGACGGCATCGGTTGCAGAGGCGAAGAAGAAATAGATGCCGACCAGGAAAAGAGCAGTGTAGATCAGGCCCGGCACCACGATCCATTTCCAGAGTCGGTGCGTTCGGATGAAGCCATATGCCTCGAAATAGGATTGTATGGAAACGATGATCTCCTTGAGCAAGATTTTTTGTTTGGCCCCGTTCCGGGCTGGTAAATATATTGCATCCAACCTGCACGGTCGATGGCACAAATGAAAATGCTTCCTCTTTCCTTCTACCTCCGCCCCGACGTGGTGGCACTTGCGCGCGCCCTGCTGGGCAAGGTGCTTGTCACCGAATTCGGCGATGGCCGCACGGCCGGCCGCATTGTGGAAACAGAGGCCTACAATGGCCGGCTGGACAAGGCCTCCCACGCGTACAAGGGGCCGACAAAGCGCACCGATGTCATGTTCGGCGAAGGCGGCGTCGCTTATGTGTATCTCTGCTACGGGATCCACCACCTGTTCAACATCGTGACCAATGCCGGCGGCGAGCCACACGCTATCCTGATCCGCGGCGTGGAGCCACTCGAAGGCATCCCGGTGATGATGGAGCGCACGGGAGCCGCCGCTGCCGGGCCCGCCCTGGGCCGGGGTCCGGGCAAGGTTGGCCGTGCTTTCGGATTTCACGCCACCCAGTGCGGCCTGTCGCTGCTCGGGCCGGAGATCTGCCTGTACGACGACGGCTTCCGGGTACCGGACGATGAGCTGGGCATTTCGCCGCGCATTGGGGTCGACTATGCCGGGGCGGATGCCGCCCTGCCGTACCGCTTCTACCTCAAGGGACACCCTTCGGTGAGCGGCAAGCCACGCTGAACGGGGCTTTTCTTTAAGTTTAGCAAAAAACAGGCGTTGCACTGTTGGCGAAATGACCGGGGCACCTTATTTTTGCAACCCTAGTAAAATTTATTTCTTCACCGCATTTAAATTTCTATTTAAAATGCCAGTTAAAATCCGACTGCAGAGACACGGGTCTAAGAAAAGACCGTTCTACTTCATTGTTGTTGCAGATGCCCGCAGCCCACGCGATGGTAAATTCATCCAAAAGTTAGGAACCTACAACCCCCAGACATCCCCTGCGATGGTCCAGCTGGACCGGCAGAAGTCGCTGGAATGGTTGAACAATGGCGCCCAGCCGACGGACACCGTTCGTAAGATTTTATCCAACAAAGGCGTGCTGTATCTGAAACACCTGTTGCGCGGGGTTGGTCTTGGTTTGTTCGATGATGCGACTGCTATGCAGAAGTTTCAGGAATGGCACACTGAGCACGAGGCCCAGTACAGGAAAAAGCAGGAAGAAGCACAGAGGCAGAGAAGAGCCATGCGCAACCCCGCCTACCAGCGCCGCGACCGTCGACCGGCCGCCGACAACGCAGGCCAGGAAGGGTAAGCATCCCGAAACCTCACCGAATTTGAATCCCGCTGAAAAGCGGGATTTTTTTGAGGGTGGGATCAAAAATGAGAAATCAGAAATGAGCAAAAATCATTCATCAATGGTCAGCTTCGGAAGCGCTCGATGATTGAGAGCCCGTTCCCTCCCCGCGGCTACCTTTGTCGCCAAATCATTCGGATGACAGATCAGAATAAGGACGGCGGTGATTCGCTCTATTATAAGGTTGGAAAGCTCGTCAGCGCGTTCGGGCTGAAGGGTGAGCTGATCATGAAGCATAAGCTGGGAAAGAAGACCTCCCTGAAAGGACTCGCCGCCATCTTCGTGGAAGAGAGGAAGGGAAGCTTTATTCCCTGGTTCATTGAGAGCGTTCGCATCAAGGCAGACGACGAGGTCTACCTCGTACTGCAGGACGTGATCACGCGTGAAGCGGCCAACAAGCTCACCCAAAAAGAGGTGTGGCTTCCGGAACCTGATTTCAAGAAGTTCTCGTCAAAGACCGCTCCCATCAACCTTCTTGGCTATGCCATCATCGACGGTGAGAAGGACCTCGGCCCGATCCTCGAGGTCATCGAGCAACCCCACCAATTGCTTTGCCGCCTCGACATCGGCGGGAAGGAAGTGCTGATCCCGCTTCACGAGGAAACCATCCGCAAGATCGACCGCACGAAGCAGCAGGTCTTCGTTGAGCTGCCGGAAGGGCTGCTGGACATCTACTTGAAATAGTGCAATAGTGAAAAGTGAATAGTCAATAGTGAATAGTCAATAGTGAATCGTGAATGCTGAGCGGGCCTGCTATTCGTCACCCGGGAACCGAAACGTGCACGTTAAGACAATTTGAACCACAAAGCCGCGAAGGGCGCAAAGGAGCACAAAGGAGGATCTTCTTTGCGTTCCTCTTTGCGCGCTTTGCGGTCTTTGCGTTTGCGGCAGCTCATTTTCGAACCCAGGGGTCTCGTCCCGAAGCGCAGTAGGGTGGGGGATGGGCTGCTTTTCTTTCAAGCGTTTTTCATGGGTTTTCGGATTGGCTCACACCGAAGGATGACCGAAGGATCACCGAAGGATGACCGAATAATGACCGAAGGGTGTCCGAAGCAGGTATGTGTGTGCTATGAGTCTGGTATGAGTTATCTATGAGTAAAATACGACTGAAATATGAATGAGATACGAATGGTGAGAGAGTGAATAGTCAATAGTGAATAGTGAATGGGTCGTTTATCGATGGAAGTTGAACAGCCGTTAAACGCAAAGAGCGCGGAGGGGCAAAGAAAACCGCAAAGGAGTTTGCTTTGTGCAGCTTTGCGCTCTTCGTGGCTTCGTGGTTCAAACAGCACGCTTCGGGTCCCTCGGGGGCGCTCGGGATGACGCCTCCAAAACGACCCCATTCACGATTCACTATTCACCATTCACTTCTCACGGCCTTCCCGCCACCGTCATCAGCACCGGGAACTGGTCGGTCTTGATGCCAACGGTATTGAGGGTATTTCTTGCCTGCACCATGTGGCGCTGCTCGTGGGCGATGAGAAAGCGAAACACGTCTCCGAGCTTCAGCTTCACCAGCTTGGTCAGCGTGATGGGAATGCGGATCGCGTTCAGGTCCACATAGCCGGCCTTCGCCAGCAGGTCCTTGAGCTTGTCCTGCTGTTCGTTGAACTCTTTCTGGACCGTATCCACGTTGAGGCTGTTTGAGAACGAGTAGGCCTTCATGGCTTTCATCTTGTTCTTCACCTCGTAGACGTTTGTGGGCTTCATGCTCTTCGTGAAATAATCGCCCCAAAAGCCTGAGTTGAACCAGGCGGCCTTGCCGGTCACCTTTTCGGTCAGCGCATGCTCGACCGCGGGCAGGTAATAGCGCCCATAGGCGTTGAGATGCTCCAATATCTGAACGATGCTCCATTTCCCTTCAGAAGGAGAATAGATCATCTTCGTTTTGTCTACGTTGCTGAAAAACTGCGCCGATTCCCGGATCCGGTCCACGTCCGTCGACAGATCCCGTAATAACTCTTCGCTCTTGAACTTTGCCATTTTGTTGATTTTTGTCAAAACTACCGGGATGGCTATTGCAAAATCTTTGCCCGCGCCATGATTTAGATGCGAACGCTGCCCAGCAGCTTGCTGAACGTGGCCGGGTCGAGGCCCAGGTAGGAGGCAATATACTTGTGCGGAACAAGGTTCAGAAGGTGAGGGCTTCGCGCGAGAAGGGTTCGAAACCTGGCCTTGGCATCCAGGCACTGAAGCTCCACCTGCCGCTCGATGCTTCCTTTCAGCGCCAGCGATGTGGCTGCCAGGACGAGGCGCGCGATCGCGGGGAACCTGTCCATCAGCTCCTTCACCTGGCCATGTGTCGCGCGCAAGAACCGGCTTGCCGTCAGTGTCTCGAAGGTTACGAAAGAAGGGGTTTGCGTGAGGAAGGAATCGGCCACGCCCGAGAAGGAAACCGGGTAGGTGAAGACAATCGTTGCATCGCGGCCGGCGGGTGAAAGCCAGTAGGCGCGCTGCACGCCCTCCAGTACAAAATACAGGTAGCGCTCGGTATCGCCGGCTGCCGTGAGCACCGTCTTTCGAGGGCAATCCCACTCATGCCACACCGCCTCGAACGCAGTCCATTCCGGGGCATTCAATGGCAATAGCTGGCGAATGAAATTTTCGAGCGGGGACTTGTCCACCCTTCAAATTTAATTAACGTGCGGGAGTTGCCGCCCGCCGGTCTGCGGCGTACTTTTGAAACATGCCGCACCTGCGCCATATCGCCCATTTCGACCTCGATGCTTTCTTTGTTTCCGTGGAGCTTTTGAAGGCGCCGCACCTCAAAGGAAAGCCGCTGATTGTCGGGGGCGAGGGACCGCGCGGCATTGTGGCCGCCTGCAGCTACGAGGCCCGTCGCTTCGGCATCCAGAGCGCCATGCCATCGGTGACGGCCAAGCGACTTTGTCCCGAAGCCCTGTTCATCAAAGGCAGCCATGGCGAGTACAGCCGTTACTCCCGCATCGTCACCGAGATCATCGCCGACGCGGTTCCGCAATACGAAAAAGCGTCCATCGACGAGTTCTATTGCGACATGACGGGGATGGACAAATTTTTTGGCGTCTCGCAATACACGAGCGCGCTTCGGGAGCGCATCACGCGGGAGACCGGCCTGCCGATCTCGTATGGCCTCTCCGCCAACAAGCTGGTGAGCAAGATGGCTACGAACGAAGCGAAGCCGAATGGGTATCTCGAGATCCCTCATGGCCGCGAGACGGCTTTTCTCTGGCCTCTCGATGTGGGCAAGATCCCGATGGTGGGCAAGCAAACGGAACAAAGCCTGAAGGCGATCGGGATCCACACCATCGAGCAGCTGGCAAAGACGCCGGTGGAGCAGCTGGAGAGACTGTTTGGCAAATGGGGGCGCAAGCTGTGGGAGAAGGGACACGGCATCTCGGACTCGCCCGTTGAGCCATACAGCGAGCAAAAATCGATCTCCCATGAAAATACGTTCGATGCGGATCGTGCCGATTCGGCCTTTGTTCATACGGAGCTCGTGAAGCTCACGGAAGAAACGGCCTTTGATCTTCGAAAAGAGGAGAAGCTGACGGGCTGCGTGACAGTGAAGATCCGCTATGCTGATTTCACAACGGTTTCGCGGCAGGAGGTGATCGACTACACAGCGCTCGACGATGTGCTGCTCGCCCGCGTCCTTGACCTGATTCTGAAGCACTACAAGCCTGGTGAGAAGATCCGCCTGCTGGGTGTTCGCTTCAGCCACCTCATCCCGATGACCATGCAGATGAACCTGTTCGATAACGCCGAAGAAAAGCTGGAGCTGTTCAAGGCGATCGATAAGATCCGCACGCAGTTTGGCACCAACGCTGTCCGCAAGGCTCAGACCATGCCGGCGAAAAAGAAGGATCCCTGACACATGGCGACAATGCTTTCACATACCAGGCAGCTGCTGAAAAACCTGCTGAAGCGGCTGCCGGTCGCGATCACAAGGAACCAGCGCTATGATGCGCAGACAGCTGCGATCATCCGCCGCGTTTGTACGGCCGGCAGCAACTGCATTGACGTCGGCACACACCGCGGAGAGATCCTCGACCTCTTCCTCAAGGTTGCTCCGGGCGGCCTCCATGTTGGCTTTGAGCCGCTGCCGGCACTGTATGCGCAGCTGGTTGAAAAATACCGCCACCAACCTCATGTTCACTTGTTCAATGCGGCCCTGTCGTCTGTCAATGGCACGGCCACATTCAACCATGTGACGACGAACCCGGCTTACAGCGGCTTGCGGAAGCGTACGTATGACCGGCCGGAAAAAGACGAGCCGCTCACCGTGGAAACACGGAGGCTTGACGACATCAGTTTTGCGACGGACGCCCGTTTCGCGCTGATCAAGATCGACGTGGAGGGAGGTGAGATGGACGTGCTGCGCGGTGGGCGATGTCTGCTGGGGCGCGACCGGCCCGTGGTGATCTTCGAGGCCGGGATCGGCGCAAGCGATTCCTACGGAACGACACCCGATGACCTTTATGATTACTTTTCCTCGCTTGGGTACAGGCTTTCACTCATGGCCGACTTTCTTGCCGGCCGGCCCTCTCTCACGGCTGACGCGTTCCGGCGGCAGTTCAACGACCGTCTCAATTATTATTTCGTTGCCCTTCCCTGACGTGGCTGCCTGGGGCTGATGCCAGGAAGGATGATCAATTTCATTGCAGATTGGCGATTGCAGATTTATGTTCTGTTTCAAGCTTTAGTGGAGATTTCCGGGCAGGCTCCGGCTCCTGCTAAATCTCAATTCGCTCATCTGCCATCCCGTTAGCGCGCTCATGAGCGTCATAGCGGAACGCCGTAACGGCCGTGGTTGAAGAAGCGCGGCGAGATTCTCGGCGAACGCTTACCTTTATTTTTTTCAACCATATTCCTCACGAATCAATCAACGAACCCATGCAAACCGCTTGGAAAGAGTACCAGGACCAGAACGAAAAACGATTTTTGGACGAGATGCTGGAGCTGCTCCGGATTCCGTCGGTCAGCGCGAAGAGCGAGCACAAGGATGATATGCGCCGGTGCGCCGACCTCGTGCGGCAGCGCCTGCTTGACTCGGGCTGCGACAAGGCCGAGGTGATGGAAACAGCGGGCCACCCGGTTGTCTTTGGTGAAAAGATCATCGACCCCGCCAAGCCAACCGTGCTTGTGTATGGCCATTACGATGTTCAGCCGGCCGAGCCCCTGGAGCTCTGGCACAGCGGTCCATTCGAGCCGGTGATCAAGGACGGGAAGGTGTTTGCCCGCGGAAGCGCCGACGACAAGGGCCAGTTCTATATGCATGTAAAGGCGCTCGAAACGATGGTCAGGACCAATAGCCTCGAAACAAACATCAAGTTCCTCATCGAGGGCGAGGAAGAGGTGGGGTCACCGAACCTCGGCTCCTTTGTGGGCGCACATAAAGACCTCCTGAAAGCGGACGTCATCCTCATTTCCGACTCGTCGATGCTGAGTATGGAGAACCCATCGCTTGACGTGGGCGTACGCGGATTGTCCTATATCGAGATCGAGGTGACCGGCCCCAACCGTGACCTTCACAGCGGCACCTACGGCGGCGGCGTGGGCAACCCCATCACCATCCTTTGCAAGATGATCGCATCTCTGCACGACGAGAACAATCACATCACCATCCCGGGTTTCTACAGCGACGTTGTGGAGGCAACCCCGGAGGAGCGCGCGCTCATGGGCCGTGCGCCGTACGACGAGACCGAATACAAATCGGAACTGGGCGTAAAGGAGCTGTGGGGCGAGAAGGGGTATACGACAAATGAGCGCACCGGCATCCGCCCGACGATCGAAGTGAACGGCATCTGGGGCGGCTATACCGGTGAAGGCGCCAAGACCGTGCTGCCGTCAAAAGCCACGGCCAAGATCTCCGCGCGCCTCGTTCCGAACCAGTCATCCCATACCATTACCGAGATGCTGCTGAGCCACCTGCGCAGCATTGCGCCGGCTTCCGTAACCGTCAACGCCTTCGAGCATCATGGCGGCGAACCGTACATGACACCGATCGACAGCAAGGGCTACCAGGCGGCGTCAAAAGCCGTGCAAACGACGTTTGGAAAGGTTCCGATTCCCGTTCGCGGCGGAGGCTCCATTCCGATCTGCTCCATCCTCGAGCGCGAGCTCGGCACGAAGATCATCTTCATGGGCTTCGGACTTGACAATGACAACCTGCATTCTCCGAACGAGAAATACAATATCGAGAACTATTACAAGGGGATCGAGACCATCCCGTATTTCCACCGGTTTTTTGCGCAGCAGTAAGACGATTGCGGTTTGGCAATCGAGAATTGCAGCGTGGCGATTGGGGATTTTTGATCAGTGTGAGAATGGACAGCGAAGGATTTTAGTGCGCTCGAACATACGAGGCGCGGAGTTGATAAGCAGTCTGCCTGTTTGGGCCGCGCATCGCTTCGCGCCTCTTTTTGTCATTCCGCCTTGCTTCGGACGCCTGCATGGCTTACAAACTAGCATCCAATCACTTTTTCAGCGGGTCAGTGGCAGACGCTCCCGGTTGTACGCGTTTGGTATCCGGGCAGGGTAGGGCAGGCGCACCAGGGGTGCTGCATTGGGTATCGCTGCAAGTCCCTGCACATCCGGCACGATGCAGGGCATGCCATCCTGCGGCAGGCTATGGACGCCGGTGGACGGCCGCGGCGCGAGGGTGGTGCTGAGAACATTTCCGCGGTAGAGCGGCTTGTACCGGAATGCGTTGGGGATATCGACCGGTGGCGGCAGGCGTTTCAATTGGTTGAGCCTTCCCGGCGCCCGGTCGAGGTCGGTCTGCTGAGCAGAGACCGTTTGCAGGGCAAGCACGGAAAGAAGAAAGAGGAGCAGTTTCATCAGAGGCCGTTTTTTCAAATTTCGGTTATTTTTGATACATGGCGGAGAAGGAAAAATTGCGGATCGATAAATATTTGTGGTCGATCCGGCTGTTCAAAACACGGTCGGAGGCGGCAGCCGCCTGCGAAGGCGGCCGCGTGAAGCTCCAGGGCACGTCCGTGAAGCCCGGCAAGAGTGTCGCTGTCGGTGATGAATACGAAGTGAAGACGGAGGCGAAAAAATGGGTGATCAAGGTGACAGCGCTGCTCTTCAGCCGGGTTGCTTACCCCGAAGCGGTGAAACACTACCTCGATCTGAGTCCCGCAGAAGAGCCCGACAAAATGGGCTTCCAGTCAGCCTCTTTTCACACGGGCAAGCGGCGCAGCAAGATCGGCAGGCCGACAAAAAAACAGAGGCGCGAGCTCGGGGATTTTATGGACGAGGGCGAGGACGCCCCATAAAGCGCTTATCCTTTCTGTGCGTTGGATTCCTCAAAGCAGAGGTCGAGTGTTTTTTCCAGGCTCTTGATCTCAGCGAAGACCTCTTTCAGCTCGCCGAATGGCGTATCTGACTTGATGCCAGCGTCGAACGCCTGGCGTCTCTGCAGGATGCGGGCATGCAAATCCCGGATTTCCGTATCGAGGTCGGACTGGTTGTAAAGCATGATCAAATATAATCTTTTTTAGATAGAAGTTCCGCTCATCCGTAGGGCTTTGCGTTATCTTTGAGGCGTGCCAGGACCCGCTTCCAGGCCTCCACACTACCGACATGACTCCACAAGATCTTCCAGCTGAACGTCCCGTCGACAGGCAGCCACTTCTTCACATCGACATCCTTTCGGTGCTTCCCGAGCTGCTCGCGAGCCCCCTGTCCCATTCGATCATGAAGCGGGCGCAGGACAAGGGTCTTCTGACGGTCGGCGTCCATCACCTGCGGCAATGGGCGGTGAACGAATATGGCCAGGTGGACGACTACCAGTACGGTGGGGGAGCGGGCATGGTGATGATGTGCGAGCCGCTCGCGCGCGCCATCGACAGCCTGCAGGAGCAGGCCGCGTATGACGAGATCATCTACCTGACACCGGACGGCTCCACGCTCAACCAGAAAACGGCAAACAGCCTTTCTCTGAAGGGGCGCCTCCTCCTCATTTGCGGCCACTACAAGGGCATCGACCAGCGCATCCGAGATCACTATGTCACCCGCGAGATCTCCATTGGCGATTATGTTCTCAGCGGTGGCGAGCTCGCTGCGGCCGTGCTCGTGGATGCCATCGGCCGGCTGCTGCCGGGTGTTCTCAATGATGAGACGTCGGCACTGACGGATTCGTTCCAGGACGACCTGTTGGCGCCACCCGTCTATACAAGGCCTGTCGATTTTCGTGGCTGGAAAGTTCCCGATATCCTCCTGAGCGGCGACCCGAAGAAGGTGGATGAATGGCGTTACGAGCAAGCCCTGCAGCGAACGGCTGAACGCCGGCCTGACCTGATGAAGGAGTGAGGGATGGCAACAGCCAGGAGCCAGGAGCAGCCATTTCAAAAGTCAAACGGCACACGTTTGTCTCTTCATAAATCTGCAATCGCCAATTTGTAATCGATCTTATACGTCCTCTTCCACTCCGGTCACCGCAATCGGTCCCTTTTTTGTTACCCTTACTGGAGTAAAAAAATTGTGGAATGAGTCAAAAGAAATTCTCGATCAAGGGAATGGTGCCCTTGCTGAAGGCCGCGTTCAAGGGCTTCTCGGAAGACAAAGTGCCAAAGCTCAGCGCTTCCCTTGCCTACTATACCGTATTCTCTCTTGGGCCCCTGCTGGTCGTTGTCATTACCATTGCGGCATTCGTGCTGGGGCCGGATACGATCAACGGCACCATCTATAACCAGATGAACGGGTTCATTGGTTCCGCCGCGGCAGCCCAGATGCAGGAGATCGTCAAGAACGCGTCGCTCAGCGGAAAGAGCACCGGCGCAGCGATCATCGGGGGGATCACCCTGCTCATCGGTGCGACCTCCATCTTTGGCGAGATCCAGGATTCGATCAATGGGATCTGGGGCCTCAAGCCCAAGCCAAAGGCCGGCATCCTCTATATGCTCAAGAACCGCCTGCTTTCCTTCGGCGTGCTGGGCTCGCTCGGCTTTCTCATGCTTGTCTCACTTGGGGCCACAACCCTGGTTGAAGCCATCGGTGATCGCTTGAAGGACCGCTTCCCCGATGTTACCGTCGTGGTCTTCTATATCATCAACCTCGTGCTCACCCTGGGTGTCACGACGCTCCTGTTTGCGGTTATCTTCAAGGTACTTCCCGATGCGAAGATCAAGTGGAAAGACGTATGGATGGGCGCTGCCTTCACATCGGTGCTCTTCCTGCTGGGTAAGTTTGCCATCTCGTTCTATGTGAGCAAAAGCAATGTAGGCGGCACCTACGGCACGGCCGGCTCTCTCGTGGTGATCCTCGTGTGGATCTATTACTCGGCGATCATCCTGTACTTCGGGGCGGAGTTTACGAAATCGTATGCGATCAGCTATGGCTCGGCCATCCATCCCGATAAATACGCGGTCGTCGTGGAAAAAGTGGAAGTCGAGCGCGGCAAGCAATCCCTCCAGCAGGTGGAAAAGAACCCTGCGGAAGCAACGGCCCCCGAAGCGAAAAAAGCGCCCGAGCCGCCCCGCTCACTTCAGCCGCACCTGGCGTACATCAAGAATACGCCGCCGGAACGGGGCACGCACCTCAAAGGCTTCCCCGCAATCGCCATCGGTGTTGTGGCTGCGGTCATGAATGCCGTTCGCTCCCGCAAAGAGCCCTAAAACATCACTTGAAAATTGAACATTGAAAACTGAGCGTTTTTTCAAAACGGAATATTCAATGCTCAACGTTCAATTCTCAATGCTCTGTAGCCCCTTCTTCCTACTTTTGCCGCCATTATGGCTACAGACAGCAACAAGTTCCAGGCGATCATCGCCCACTGCAAGGAGTACGGCTTCATTTTCCCGTCGAGCGAGATCTATGACGGGCTCGGCGCCGTGTACGACTATGGGCAGTGGGGAGCAGAGCTTAAGAAGAATATCAAGGATCATTGGTGGCATTCCATGACGCGCATGTACGAGAATATCGTCGGCATCGACGCGGCGATCTTCATGCACCCCACCACCTGGAAAGCAAGCGGCCATGTCGACAATTTTTCGGACCCGATGATCGACAACAAGGACAGCAACAAGCGCTACCGGGTTGACCATCTCATCGAGGCGAAGGCAAGCGAGCTGGAAGGGGAAGGTCATGCCGAGCAGGCCGAGATCCTGTTGAAGCAGATGGACGAGCTGCTGGCGGCAGACGACCTGGCCGGCCTTCGGACCCTCATCGAAACAAACAGGATCGCGTGCGCCGTCAGCGGCACTGTCAACTGGACCGACGTGCGGCAATTCAACCTGATGTTCTCCACGGAGTTCGGGGCCGTATCGTCCGATACCGAAGACAACAAGATCTACCTGCGACCCGAAACAGCACAGGGGATCTTCGTCAACTTCCTCAACGTACAGAAGACGGGCCGCATGAAGATCCCGTTCGGCATCGCCCAGATCGGCAAGGCGTTTCGCAACGAGATCGTGGCGCGCCAGTTCATCTTCCGCATGCGCGAGTTTGAGCAGATGGAGATGCAGTTCTTCGTTCGCCCCGGCACGCAGAAGCAGTGGTATGAATTCTGGAAGGAAGAGCGCATGAAATGGCACCTTGCTCTGGGCATTTCCCCGGATAAATACCGCTTTCATGACCATGTGAAGCTTGCCCACTATGCCGATGCCGCCTGCGATATCGAGTATGATTTTCCCATCGGTTTCAAGGAAGTGGAAGGCATTCATTCACGTACGGATTTCGACCTGAAGCAGCACCAGGAATTCAGCAAAAAGAAGATGCAGTATTTCGATAACGACATCGATCCGGAAACCGGTAAGCCTTATGGCAACTACATTCCGTACGTGGTGGAAACCTCGATCGGTGTCGACCGCACCGTGATGCTGTTGCTCAGCGAAGCCTATGAAGAGCAGGACCTCAGCACCGAGGAGCGGGCCGACAGCCGCGTCGTCCTGAAGCTTCCGGCGAAGCTCGCGCCGATCAAGCTGGCCGTACTTCCCCTGGTGAAGAAAGATGGACTTCCCGAGATCGCCCGTGGCATTCTCGACGACTGCAAGGCCCATTTCAAATGTTTCTATGAAGAGAAGGATACGATCGGCAAGCGCTATCGCCGGATGGATGCGCTGGGAACGCCTTTCTGCGTGACAGTTGACCACCAGTCGAAAGAAGACGGGACGGTCACGATCCGTTACCGCGACACGATGCAGCAGGAGCGTGTACCGCTGGCGAGCCTGAGGGAGATGGTGCTGCGGGAGATCGCGTGAGGGATTTCAAGTCAAAAGTCAAAAAAGTGCTTGAGCGTCGGGCATCTCCAATTGAACATCGAGCATTGAACATTGATCATCGAATAGTCAATAAGCAATTTTCAATGCTCAATTTTCGGAACGCCTGGTCGCTTCGCAGACTCTTTTTTTGACTTTTGACTTTGGATCTACCCATAGAGCTCCAGGTGTATATCTTTCCTGTCGTAGCCCAGCTTCATGATCCGCTCCTTTGCTTCGTCGACCATGGCGCGCCAGCCGCAGAGATAGAAGCCGGCGGGTGGCGGCGTGTCATCGCCATTCTTTTTTTCCAGCACAAGATTTTCATACACCGCATGAACATAGCCGCAGCAGCCGTCCCACTGCTCTCGTGAGAGGGTAGGGATATAGCGGAAGGATTCCACCTCGCCTTCGAGGCGCCGCATCTCGTCGAGGTATACCAGGTCTTCTTTCGTGCGGGTGCCGAAGATCAGGTTGATGGAGCGGTGGCTGATCTGGTGTCGCTGGATATGATGCAGCATGCTGCGGAACGGAGCGATGCCGGTGCCGGTGCAGATAAAATATAAATCGCGGTTGAGCTCGCCCGGCAGCGTGAAGACGCCCTGCGGCCCCCGCAGCTGGAGCTCGGATCCTTCATACACATCGTTGAACAGGTAGGTGGTACCCGCGCCGCCTTCCAGCAGCACGATGAGCAGCTCAAACGTGTTGGTGCCGTCGGGCCAGGAGGCGATGGAATAGCTGCGCCAGCGCTTGTTGGGCTTTTCGGCGATGGGCAGGTCGAGCGTTACAAACTGGCCCGGCTGAAAATCGAACGCCTCCAGCTCCGGGATCGAGATCCAGTACCGGCGCGTGTTATAGGTCTCTTGCTCGATGCGGGTGACGATGCCTGTCCGCCAGGGTTGCAATGCCATATGCTGGAGTTTGGTACAAGGTACATAAAACCGGGCAGCGTGTCCGCCTGCCCTAGGGAAGAAGCAGTGGATCGAGCGCCGCCAGCCGGTGGATGCCATAGCGGAAGGTCTTGCCCTTCCATTTACCCACGAGAACGACCTCGTTCGTTTT
>JAQBNP010000146.1 GCA_028288515.1 Flaviaestuariibacter sp.
TTGAGCACCGCGGCGATACAATGTTCCTGTCCGGCAAAATCATGAAAGGCACCGACCATTGCCGCGCATTCGAGGCCAACCCGGCGGCCCTTTGTGTCTTTACCGGTCCTCACGCCTATGTGAGTGCAACATGGTACCGCAACACTGCGCAAGCCTCCACGTGGAATTATATGTCCGTACATGTACGGGGAACGCTGCGCTTCCTTGATGCGGACGGCCTCGAGGCAGTCCTGCAAAAGACCAGCCTTCATTTTGAAGGGAATGAAACATCGTCACCGACCGTTTTTGCCAACCTCACGGCCGAGTACCGCAACCGCCTGCTGAAGGCCATCGTTGCGTTCGAGGTGGAGGTGGCGTCGATCGAGCCGGTGTTCAAGCTGAGCCAGAACCGCGATCGCGAAAGCTTTCGTTCCATTACCGACAAGCTATCCCGCGGCGACACGGACGCGCAGGCCGTAGCAGCGGAAATGCAGAAGCGCGAAGAGTCGCTATTTGTCAAGCCCCAGCCAGGCCAGGGCATTTCCTGACATCATTTTCTCTTTCGACTCCTGCGGGAAATCCATCTTTTCAAGGAGCTCACCGGGGCGATGCTCACCGAGAGGAAATGGGTAGTCCGACCCCAGGCAGATCCTGTCGTCCGTCATAACGTCCATAAGGAACCGGAAAGCTGCCTCATCGTGAACCAGGCTGTCGACCCAGAAACTGCCCAGCGCATCACGAGGTGAGGTCTTGCTGTCGATCTGCACCAGGTCGGGACGAACCCGGTAGCCATGCTCGATACGGCCAAGCGTGTACGGGAAGGAGCCACCGCCATGGGCAAAGGCAATTCGAAGCTTCGGGAACTTGTCCAGGATACCGCTGAACAGGATCGAGCAGATGGCGCGCGTTGTCTCAGCCGGCATCCCCACCAGCCACGGCAGCCAGTATTTCTGCATGTCTTTTTCACCCATCATCTCCCAGGGGTGAATAAACAGGGCACAGCCAAGCCTTTCCGCTTCCGCGAAAAAAGGCAGAAGCGTCTCATCGCCAAGATTAAGGCCATTGATATTGGTGCCGATTTCCAGCCCGGGCATTCCCAGCTCACCCACACAGCGGACCATTTCGTCCACGGCCATGCCAATATCCTGGAGGGGCACTGTGCCAAGACCGATGAACCGATCCGGGCTCTTCGAAACAGTGTCGGCGATATGATCGTTGAAGAAGCGCGACGTCTCAAGTCCATCTGCCGGCTTTGCCCAGTAATTGAACAGCACCGGGATGGTGGACAGGACTTGTACGGAAACGTCTGTCTCCTTCATTTCCGCGAGGCGCACTCCGGCGTCGAAGCAGTTGGCGTCCACTTCCCGGAAAAGCCGGTCGCCCTTCATCATGCAGGCCTTGCAGTTGCGGTGCTCCAGGTGAATGAACTCACCGTAGCCGAAGCGTTGTACCCAATTGGGCATCTTCTCCGGCATGATATGGGTATGTATGTCGATCTTTTTCATGTTGGGATGGCCTGTTGTGTCACGGGCACGAGTCAGGTAGATTCGTTTAGTAAACGGCCACATCGGTGCTTTGGAGCGGAACTGCTTTCGGCAGCAAAGGAGCCGTTGCCGCGGGCCAGGCGGAATTAATTGCCTGCTTTCACGGGCGGCTCCATCACGTGGCCGCAGGTTGAGCAGGTGCGCAGCGACTCGTTCGAGTAGAAACGCTCCATGATCGGCGGAAGTTGTTTGACGATGTCGCTCACGAACACAGATTCTTCATACAGCTTGTTGCCGCATTTTTCGCAGAACCACAGAAAGGCATCTTCTTCATTCTCTTCCTCGTTCCGGATCTTTTCGATCACGAGACCCACCGTACCCGGGCCACGCTGTGGTGAGTGGGGTGTATTCGGCGGCAGGAGAAACATGTCTCCTTCATTGATGGGGATATCCTTGGGTTGTTCGTCGTCGATGATCTTCAGAACGATATTTCCTTCAACCTGGAAATACAGCTCTTCGCTTTTGTTGAAGTGATAGTCTTTGCGTGCGTTCGGGCCGCCCACCACCATGACGATGAAGTTTTCGGCCTGCTTGTACAGGCACTGGTTGCCGACCGGCGGCTTGAGCAGATCGCGGTGTTCCTCGATCCAGCCTTTCAGGTTGAAGGGCGCTGTAACGGCCATAAGAAAAGGTTTGGGTTCAGGCTTGAAGGTAGGGCAGAAAGGCGCACCGGCAATTCAGGCATAAACATTTTTCGCCTAAGTTTGATGCCATGAACCTCTCGCTGATTGGTAAGAACGCGATCGTGTGCGGAAGCAGCCAGGGCATTGGACGCGCCATCGCCGAAGAGCTCGCGCTGCTGGGCGCGCGGTGTATCCTGCTCGCCCGTAACCCTGACCGGCTGCGGGATGTCGTTTCATCGCTCGACACGTCTGCAGGACAGGAGCACAGCTTCAGGGCCGCGGACTTTACGAATCCCGATGCCATAAAGACTGTGGTCGAAACGATCGCTGCAGAGATGCCTGTTCATATCCTGGTCAATAACACCGGCGGGCCGGCAGCAGGCCCGATCGTTGATGCAACAACCGACCAGTTCCTGGCCACCTTCCAGCAGCACCTTCTCGTGAACCATATCCTCACCACCGCCGTTCTTCCAGGTATGAAGCGCGAAGGGTTCGGCCGCATCATCAACGTCATCTCCACTTCTGTCAAAATACCCCTGAAGAACCTGGGCGTCTCCAACACGATCCGCGGCGCCGTTGCTTCCTGGGCGAAGACGATGGCCAACGAGCTCGGATCTTTCGGGATCACCGTCAACAATGTGTTGCCCGGCGCGACAAAGACCGGTCGGCTTGACGCCGTGCTGACAAGCACCGCGCAGAAGAAGGGGCAAACAGTTGACGAGGCCAGTAAAGATATGATGGCGGAGATACCGGCAAAGCGGTTCGGAGAAGCGGGCGAGATCGCGGCCGTCGCGGCTTTTCTTGCCTCGCCGGCAGCGGCCTATGTCAATGGCGTCAGTATCCCCGTTGATGGAGGACGCACCGGAAGCATCTAATGGACCTCTCCCTACCATACCGCCTCCAGAACCTGATCGGTGGCAGCTTTTTGCCGCCGGCCGAGGATCGCTGGATCGACATTCTAAATCCTGCGACCGGTATCGTGACCGGTGCACTCCCGGACAGTACAGCAGCGGACGTCGCAGCAGCCGTATCTGCGGCACAGGCGGCGTTCCCGTCGTGGTCGGTGCTTCCTGCCGAAGAGCGCTTCCGGATCCTCAACCGGATCGCTGCCCTGATCGAAGAACACCAGGAGGAGCTGGCAATTGCCGAGACCAATGACAATGGGAAGCCGCTTTGGCTCAGCCGGCGCGTGGATATCCCGCGCGCTTCGGCCAATTTCCGCTTCTTCGCAACTGGCATCATGCACTTCGCAGGTGAAAGCCACTCGATGGAGGACAAGGCCATCAACTACACGCTGCGACAACCATTGGGCGTCGTCGGCTGTATCTCGCCCTGGAACCTGCCGCTCTATCTCTTTACATGGAAGATCGCGCCCGCACTGGCCGCCGGAAACTGCGTCGTGGCAAAGCCTTCCGAAGTGACACCAGCAACGGCTTACCTGCTCGGGCGGATCTGCGTTGAAGCCGGCCTTCCGGCAGGTGTCCTCAATATCCTGCATGGCACCGGGCCTTCCTGTGGTGAAGCCATCGTGGCACATCCTGCGATCAAGGCCATCTCCTTTACAGGCAGCACACGTGCCGGTGCGCGCATCGCTTCGATCGCTGCACCCGTCTTCAAGAAGTTGTCGCTCGAGCTGGGAGGAAAGAATCCCAATATCATCTTCGCCGACTGCGATTGGGAAAAGATGATGACGACGACAATTCAATCTTCGTTTGCGAACCAGGGGCAGATCTGTCTGTGCGGCTCCCGCATACTCGTCGAAGAGTCCATCTATGCCCGGTTCAAGACCGATTTCCTGCAACGTGTCGCCGACCTCACTGTTGGGGACCCGATGGATGCCGGGACAAAACAGGGCGCCCTCGTAAGTCGCGTACATTTCGACAAAGTGATGGCTGGCATCGAGCGTGCCCGGCAGGAGGGCGGAAACGTTTTGTGTGGTGGTAAGCCGGTTCACCCGGAAGGCCGGTGTGCCGGGGGCTATTTCATTGAGCCGACCGTCATCGAAGGCCTCGGGCCACACTGTGACACCAACACGGAGGAGATCTTCGGACCCGTGGTGACATTGCAGCCTTTCCGCACAACTGAAGAAGCGCTCCAGCTGGCGAATGCAGGCCAGTATGGGCTTTCAGCTACCATCTGGACACAGGACATCTCCCGTGCGAACCAGGTTGGCGCGAAACTCGAAGCAGGGATTGTCTGGATCAACTGCTGGCTTCTCCGCGACCTACGCACGCCCTTCGGTGGTACCCGCAACAGTGGTGTCGGTCGCGAAGGCGGCTGGGAAGCATTGCGGTTCTTCACCGAAGCAAAGAATATTTGCGTGGAGCTGTAGGGGTCGTCCTTCTCTTTCTGCGTTTCCTCACCTCGTTTTTTCCGATCTTCCGATCTTCAAATGGGTACTATGTCCGATCCGATCCATACAAATTCAGCTGCTGCGCCGCTGGGCGCTTATCCGCATGCGCGCCGCGTTGGCAACCTTTTGTTTCTCTCAGGCATCGGCTCGCGCTCCGCGGCCGATAATTCCATTCCGGGTCTTGTCCAGGATGCGGAGGGGAGGATCGTTTCCTATGACATCGAAGCCGAATGCCATGCGGTATTCGCCAACGTGAAAGCCGTTCTCGAAGCGGGGGGTAGCTCCTGGGACCGCATGGTAGACGTTACGGTTTTTCTCACCAACATGAAAGCGGACTTTCCAACATACAACCGCATTTACACTGATTATTTTTCGGGCGTCCAGGCATGCCGGACAACTGTTGAAGTAAAGAGCCTGCCGACGCCCATTGCCATCGAGCTCAAAGTGATCGCCACAATCGATACCCCATGACATTTGAAAACTCTTTGGAATATGCGCGGGCGCAGGACCGGATCGATCCGTTGCGGGCATTCCGCGGGCAGTTCCACCTGCCCCATCGGGGCGGCCGCGAGCTGATCTATTTTACCGGCAACTCGCTTGGCCTGCAGCCAAGAGCAACGAGGGAGATGATCGGCCGCGAGCTTGACGATTGGGCAGAACACGGCGTGGAAGGGCATTTCAGCGCGCGGAGCCCCTGGTATTCCTATCATGAGATCTTTCCGCAGCAGCTCGCACATGTTGTGGGCGCGCTGCCCGAAGAAGTCGTGGCCATGAACCAGCTGACCGTCAACCTGCATGTGCTGCTGACAACGTTCTATCGGCCCGACCGAAAGCGGTATAAGATCATCTGCGAAGCGAAAGCATTCCCATCGGACCAGTACGCGATGGAAAGCCAGGTGCGTCTGCACGGTCTCGATCCGCAGGATGCGATCGTGGAAGTCGCTCCGCGCGCGGGTGAGCACACCATCCGGACGGAAGACATCACGGCTGTGATCCAACTGCATAGCTCCTCGGTGGCCGTGGTGCTGTTCGGTGGTGTGAACTATTATACAGGGCAGGTGTTTGACATGAAAGCGATTACGGCAGCCGGGCAGCAAGCGGGCGCTTTCGTGGGCTTCGACCTCGCACATGCTGCGGGCAATGTGCCCCTCGACCTGCACGGCTGGAATGTCGACTTTGCGTGCTGGTGCAGCTATAAATACCTCAACTCGGGCCCTGGCGGCGTTGCCGGCGCCTTCATCCATGAGCGCCATATTGCCAATCCTTCTTTGCCGCGAATGGCCGGGTGGTGGGGCTATACGAAGGCCAGTCGTTTTGAGATGAAGTCCGGATTCGTGCCGATCCCTACCGCCGAGGGCTGGCAGATGAGCAATGCGCCCGTACTGTCGATGGCGGCTCACAAAGCGGCGCTCAACCTCTTTGAGCAGGCGGGCATGCAGGCGCTGGCAGAAAAAAGCAGGCTTCTCACGCGCTACCTGTTCTACCTGCTTGACTGCATCAATACTGACCAGGGCCACACGGCCATCGAGGTCATCACACCGCGCGGCGACGGGGAGCACGGCTGCCAGGTGTCAATGCTGATGAAGGAGCGCGGCCGCGAGGTTTTTGCAGCACTTGCGGCAGCAGGTGTGCTGGCCGACTGGCGAGAGCCGAACGTGATCCGCATTGCGCCCGTACCCCTGTACAATACGTTTGAGGAGGTGTGGCAATTTGGACACCTCATTTCGAGCATCCTGTCAACCCCGGGTGCACAAGCACCATCCATATGAAAAAAGAAATTGCGATCATCGGTGCCGGCCTTGTCGGCTCACTTCTCTCTCTTTACCTGGTGAAGCGCGGCCACCGTGTGACCATCTACGAGCGCAGGGACGATATGCGGACACGTGCCGTCGAAGCAGGCCGCTCCATCAACCTGGCCCTCAGCGACCGCGGGATCAAAGCCCTGGAAGAAGTCGGGATTGCCGCCGATATCCTGCCCATCGCGATACCCATGCATGGCCGGCAGATCCATCCGCGCAGCGGCACCACTGCATTCCAGCCCTATGGACGCAGCGGCCAGTTCATCAATTCCGTATCCCGCCGCGACCTGAATATCCGGCTGATGGACCTTGCCGAAACGCGCGGCGTCGTGATCCGTTTCAGCGAAAAATGCGAAACCATCGATTGGGAAACAAACACCATTCATCTCGGGTCCGGGCCGGTTCAGGGCGATCTAATTTTTGGCGCAGATGGGGCCTATTCAGCGGCCCGCCTTGCCCACATGCTGCAGCATCAGCGGTTTGAGTATTCACAGGAGTATATCGATTGCGGGTATAAGGAACTGTCGATCCCGGCGGGCCCGGACGGCGGCTTTCTCCTCGCCGAAAATGCGCTTCATATCTGGCCGCGCGGGGATTACATGCTGATCGCGTTGCCGAACAGCGACGGCTCGTTTACGGGCACGCTTTTCTTTCCCTTTGAAGGAGAGCGGTCCTTTGAAAAGCTCCGAACGGAGGAGGACGTCCGTCATTTCTTCGAAGCGGAATTCCCGGACGTGATGGCTCTCGTTCCAGACCTCGTTGAGCAGTACTTCCACAACCCGACCTCCTCGCTGGTGACGGTACGCTGCTTTCCCTGGATACGGGGTGATCGGTTTGCCCTGATTGGAGATGCCGCTCATGCCATTGTTCCGTTCTTCGGGCAGGGAATGAATGCCGGCTTCGAAGACTGTCGCATCCTTGATGGCCTGATCGACGAATGTGGTGATGACTGGACAGCCATACTCGCCGCATTCCAGGAGCGGCGCAAGCCGGACGCGGAGGCGATCGCCGAGCTGGCGATCGGAAACTTTACCGAGATGCGCTCGAAGACTGCCGATCCCCGGTTCCTCTTGCAAAAAAAGATCGAAGCCCGCCTCCATGAGCGCCACCCGGACAAGTGGATCCCCGCGTATACACAGGTGACGTTCAGTCCCGGCATCCGCTATAGCGAAGCCCTGATGAACAGCAGGCGGCAGGAGGAGATCATGCAGGAAGTGATGAAGCGCCCCGGGATCGACCAGGAATGGGACAGCCTGCACGTGGAGGAGATGGTGCTGGGGATGGTGGGGGAGGGAGCGGTGAGAAGTGAATAGTCAATAGTGAATCGTGAATGGTGAAATGGGGTCGTTTTGGAAGCGTCATCCCGAGCGCCCCGCGAGCCGAAACGTGCTATTTGAACCACGAAGCCACGAAGAGCGCAAAGGAGCACAAGGTAGTGCTCAGTTAAGTGTGTCATTTATTATCAAGGCGTTCACCGAACATTAGAGTTAGCTCGGTTCTGACCGTTGTCCATCCGAACATAGGTCCTTGCCATTTGGTGTTCGCGTTAATGGT
>JAQBNP010000079.1 GCA_028288515.1 Flaviaestuariibacter sp.
TCTTTTCGGCGGGGCGCAGGACAGCAAGCTCGGTCTGCACAGCGTCGAGGAAGGCCTCGACGACATCCCTGCCGATGGCGAGCGAAGGCAGCAGGCGGATCACATTCGGCTTTGCTTCTCCCGTAAAGATATGGTGGCGTGTCAGCAGGTTTTTGCGCAGGTCCTTCACATCGTCTTCCGGCTCGAAGCCGATCATAAGCCCCATGCCACGGACATTCGTCAGGCCGTCAATACCACGCAAGGCATCCATGAGGTAATCGCCGGTGGTGGCGGCTTTTTTCATGAGGCCCTCGCTCTTCATCACTTCCAAAACGCCCAGAGCCGCCGCGCAGGCAAGGTGGTTGCCGCCGAATGTCGTTCCCAGCATGCCGTGCTTCGGCACGATATGTGGCGCAATCAGGATGCCGCCGATCGGGAATCCGTTGCCCATCCCTTTCGCCATAGTATAAATGTCGGCTGCAATTCCGGCATGGTCTGCCGCAAAAAAACGTCCCGTACGGCCGTAGCCACACTGGACCTCATCCGCAATGAAGACTGAACCATGAAGGTCGCACAGCTGGCGGATCAATTGAAGGAATTCCGGTGTGGCCAGCGTGATGCCACCGACACCTTGTATGCTTTCGATGATAACGGCAGCCGTGTCCGATCCGTGGGTCTTGAAATAGGTGCGAAGCGCTTCCTCATCATTGAACGGCAGAAAAGTGACGGCATCGGTCTCGTTGACCGGCGCAATGATCGCCGGGTTGTCGGTTGCAGCAACCGCGAGGGATGTACGGCCGTGAAATGCTTTGGTGAACGAAACGATCCTGCGACGGCTGGTATGAAAAGAAGCAAGCTTGAGCGCATTCTCATTCGCTTCCGCTCCGCTGTTGCAAAGGAATAATTGATAGTCGGGGTGGCCCGACAGCTCACCGAGCTTTGTTGCGAGCTCCTGTTGGATCGGGATGCGGACGGAGTTGGAATAAAAGGCAATGGCATGAAGCTGGTCCTCGATGCGCCGGACCCAGTGCGGGTGCGTATGCCCGATGGAGATCACGGCATGGCCTCCGTACAAGTCGAGATACCGGGTGCCGGCATCATCCCAAACATACGATCCTTCGGCACGGGCGATTGTGATGGGATTGAGTGGATAGACGTCAAAAAGTTTCATGTCAGAATGCAATTGCTTTGAGGTGAAGTCCGGCCGTTTCTTCAAGGCCGAACAGGAGGTTCATATTCTGCACAGCCTGTCCCGACGCGCCTTTCAGCAGGTTGTCGATCGCCGAGTGGACCACAAGCTTGCTGCCCGCGCGCTCGAGGCCGATAACACATTTATTGGTGTTGACCACCTGCTTGAGAAAAATAGCGGCCTCGCTGACAACCGTGAATGGGTGGCCTTCGTAGAACGACCGGTACAGCTGTGTAAGCTCGGTCAGCGACAGGTCGCAAGCGAGTGTAGACGATACGAAAATGCCGCGTGGGAAATCGCCCCGCCAGGGCACAAAGCTGATCTCGGTTCCCGCACCTTTCAATTGATGAAGCGATTGACCGATCTCCGCGAGGTGTTGATGCGTCAGCGTTTTGTAGGCCTGGATATTATTGGCGCGCCAGCTGAAATGGCTCGTGGCCGAGAGACCCTGGCCTGCACCGGTCGAACCGGTGATGCCTGTTGTATGCACCTCACCCAGGATACCTGCGCTTGCAAGCGGCAGCAGGCCCAACTGCAGTGCAGTCGCGAAGCAGCCGGGGTTTGCAATATGATCGGCCTTTTCAATGGCGGCGCGGTTCAGCTCGGGAAGGCCGTAGACAAAGGTTCTGGCGCCGTGCGTACGCGTTTCCTGCAACCTGAAATCCTGGGAGAGATCGATGATCTTTACACGGTCTGGAAATGTGTTCTGGTCGAGGAACTTTCGTGCCTCACCGTGACCCACGCAGAGGAAGAGGACGTCGATGCGATCACTCAGCTCACTGCTGAAGCGAAGGTCCGTCTCTCCGAGAAGGTCCGTGTGGACGGAAGCCACGGGCTTGTCGGCATTGCTGCGGCTGTTGATGAAGCTGATGTCCGCCGCCGGATGATTGACGAGCAGCCGGATCAGCTCTCCCCCTGTATAGCCGGCGCCGCCGATAATGCCTGCCCTGATCTTATTGCTCATGTTCATTGATTCTGTCATTGGTTGTTGCGGGCTCGGAGCTCAGGATGAATTCAAGCACGTCATGGCCTTCGTTGGCCACGAGGTGCGGCTCACCCGCCTTTATGTGAAGCCCCTGGCCCGCGGATACGAAGATCGTTTCGTGGCCGACTTCGAATCGTGCCTCCCCGGCGAGAATATAAAAGAATTGCTGTGCCCGGCTGTGACGGTGGCGCATTTCCGTTGTGCCCGGCTGCATTCGCTCGAGCTTGACGGAAAGCGTATCCGTATCAACAAAGGTCCAGGCTTCACAGCCTTCCGCCCAGACATTGCGAGGCGCCGTTTCGCGTGTCAGCGGGCCCTTCATTTCCGGTTTGCCGATTCTTTGACCTGGTGATAGATGGAGGTCTGGTTGCCAAAGATCTTGCTAAAGCCGCGGACGTCCTCGCCGCTCCACCCACTGTTCATCTCCCCGTATTTTCCAAATTTACTGCTCATGAGGTCAAACGGCGACTCGATGCCGATGATGTGGAAATGGTAGGGGAGCAGCTGTACGAATACGTCACCGGTCACCTGCTCCTGGGAGCTGGTGAAGAAGGCTTCGATGTCGCGCATGACCGGATCGAGGATCTGGCCTTCATGAAGCCAGTTGCCGTAGAACTGCGCCAGCTGGTCTTTCCAGCTAAGCTGCCATTTTGTGAGCACATGTTTTTCAAGCGCATGATGCGCTTTGATGATGACCATTGGCGCCGCGGCCTCAAACCCCACACGGCCTTTGATGCCGATGATCGTGTCTCCGACATGAATGTCACGGCCGATGCCGAACGCGCCCGCAATGGCCTGGAGATGCTGGATCGCGTCGGCCGGATGCCCGAATGACTGGCCGTTGATTCCGGTCAGCTCTCCTTTTTCAAATGCCAGGCGCACCTCTTCGCCCTCCGTTTTCGTTACCTGTGTGGGCCAGGCTTCTTCAGGCAGGATGCCTTTTGAGTTCAGTGTTTCCTTGCCGCCGATCGAGGTTCCCCAGAGGCCTTTATTGATCGAGTACAGGGACTTTTCAAAGTTCATGTCGACACCTTTTGCCTTGAGGTAGGCGATCTCTTCCTCGCGGCTCAGCTTAAGGTCTCGGATGGGCGTCAGGATCTCGATGCCGGGGATCATGATGTGAAAGATCATGTCGAACCGGACCTGGTCATTGCCCGCGCCGGTGCTGCCGTGGGCGACAGCATCTGCAGAGAGTGCTTTAGCATGCTCGGCGATATGAAGCGCCTGGACGAGTCGCTCGGCGCTGACACTAAGCGGGTAGGTATTATTTTTCAGCACGTTGCCGAAAACGAGAAAACGGATGATGCGCTCGTAGTAGCTTTTTACAGCATCGACCGAGGTGTGTGATTTGACACCGAGAGCGTATGCGTGGGCTTCAATGCCGGTGAGCTCTTCGGCCGTGAAGCCGCCGGTATTCACGATGATGCTGTGTACCTCGTAGCCCTGCTCTTCAAAATACTTGACGCAGTAAGAGGTGTCCAAGCCACCACTGAAACCCAGAACGATTTTTTTCATGATAGGTATGCAGTTATTTAAGGAAGTAAATTGAGAAGAAGCATCTTGAACCTGCGGCCGCCGTTCCGGTCCGCCCCTTTGAGACGCTTCAGGAATTTGCTTTGCTTGAACTTCAGCAGGCGCTCGTACACCTTGCTTTTTTCTCCGAAGTATTCTTTTGTTTCAGCCGGCTCGTAGTGGTCTTTCGGATCGTAGAGCATGGCGGTGCAGAGACAGTTCTTGCGCTCCTTGCTCATGAGGATCTCGTAGTTGACACAGCTCTTGCAACCAGCCCAGAACTTCTCGTCCTGGGTTAGCTCAGAGTACGTTACCGGCTCGTAACCCAGGTCGCTGTTGATCTTCATGACGGCGAGGCCGGTGGTGAGACCGAAGATCTTTGCGTCCGGATATTTTTCGCGGCTGAGCTGGAAGACGCGCTCTTTGATGGCTTTGGCCATGCCGCTTTTTCGGTAGGCCGGAGAAACGATGAGCCCGGAGTTGGCAACGTATTCGCCCTCCCATGTTTCGATGTAGCAGAAGCCGACCCAGGCACCGTCCGTTGTCAATGCGATGACGGCTTTGCCTTCGCGCATTTTTTCTGCAACGTATTCAGGGCTCCGCTTGGCGATGCCGGTGCCCCGGGCGCGCGCCGACGACTCCATCTCATCTGTAATGGTGCTCGCATACTTGGCATCATCGGGGGTTGCCACCCTGATCAAGATATTGTTCGTATCCACGTCGTATGTCAAAAATTTAGAAAAACGGACAACCAATCCTGTAGAAAAAATAGAGCCGGATTTTTTTCACTGATAGGGGCCTTGGTCAGCGGCTCGTCCTATCAGCAACCACGTCGTCTGGCCAAATAGCGAAAAAGGTCGAAGCTCACGGCATAGACGCCGGTCGTGACCTGGGGATGAAAGAGGATATGCTTATTATGGACGTTCGTTTTCAATTCGCGCCGTAAAGGTACGCTCAGGGGACAAATCAGGGGCTGAAAAATCTTTCCGAAAGCTTAAAATTCAACTGACGGGAAATGGCGAATGGATTTGACCCATTGAAAAAATTGTCCTGGATGTGTTGAAAATGGCACAATCTTTTTGGTTCAGATCGTAAACAGTATTATGTCAGACAATAAAAACAATCGCGATGGCCGCGACCGTTCCCGCGTAGCGGGTGAAGAGAAATACGAAGTCCAGCACATTGCTGAAAAGTTCGGCGTATCGGCGGAAGAAGTGCGCCGGTTGATCGAAGAGGTTGGCAATAGCCGTGAGAAGCTTGAAGAGCGCTTGCGCAGCCGCGGCCGCTAACAGGAAAGAATCACAGCCTCCGCCAGGAGGCTTTTTTATTTGTGTGCCGCGCCGCCGGCCAGCAGACTGAGCTTGGCTGCCAACTCCCTGCGCTCGAACGGCTTGACGACCGAATCGGTAAAGCCGAACTGCTTCAGGTCATGGTCTTGCGTGGCAAACGCGTCCGCCGTGATCGCCACGATCGGGCCGCTGTAAAGACATTGCTCACGCATGGTTCGGGCCGCCGTGAAGCCGTCCATGACGGGCATCTGCAGGTCCATAAAAACGAGGTCGTATGTCGCCGTCTTGACTTTTTCCAGTGCGATAGCGCCGTTCTCGGCCAGGTCTGCTTCCACATTCCAGGCAGCGAGGTATTTCCGCAGCACTACCCAGTTCAGCTTATTGTCCTCCACGATCAGGACCCGGAGACCGTCAAGCTGAAGGTCTGCTCCGTCATTGTCCTTGCGCGCCGGGGCTGCCGCGCTGCGGCCGAATTCCAGCGTGAAAGTGAACGTGGAGCCGTGGCCAACCGTGGATGTCACGCCGATCTGAGCACCTTGCAGCTCCAGCAGTTTTTTGGTGATCGCCAGCCCGAGCCCGGTGCCGCCGTAGGTGCGCGTGATGCCGGCGTTGGCCTGTGTGAACTGCTCAAAGACCGATTCGATCTGGCTTTCCTCAATGCCGATGCCCGTGTCTGTAATGTCAAATCGTACGGTTGCTTTTTCGGGTGAGGTATCGGTGAGCTGCAACCGGATCCGGACCCCGCCGACGGTTGTGAACTTCACAGCATTGCCGATCAGGTTATTGAGGACCTGTGTCAGACGTGCGCTGTCGCCCGTCACCCATTCAGGTACGTTCAGGTCGGTATTGAGCTCAATGGAGATGCCCTTTGCCGTGGCTGCGACTGCGTGTGCTTTGGCGATCTCCTGCAGCAATTGATAGAGGTGAAAGCTCCTGTTCTCAAAAACGAGGCTTTCGCTCGTGATCTTGCTATAGTCCAGAACATCGTTGACAACGTTAAGCAAGGTATCCGAGGCGAACCGCAGCGAGTTCAGCGATTCGAGCTGGTGCGGCGCGGGGTTGTCCATGAGCAGGAGGTTGGTCATTCCGATCACTCCATTGAGCGGCGTGCGGATCTCGTGGCTCATGGTCGATAGGAACTGTTTCTGTGTGCGGGAGGCGACCTCTGCCTGCTGCTTCAGCTTTTGCTGTTCTGCTGCAAATGTTTCCAGGTCGTGGTTTTTCTTCCGGAACTCGAAGAGGAGAGAGGCCTGTCGCGCAAGCTTTTCAAGGGCCGCGATTTGTAGTGCGTTCAGGGCCTTCGGCGAGCTGTGGAGCACACAAACGGTTCCCAGCTTAAAGCCCTGTGACGACGTGATCGGTGCGCCGGCATAAAACCGGATGCGGGGATCGCCGACAACAGACGGCAGGTCGAAGAAGCGTTCATCCGCCAACGTATTCTCGACGATGAAAACGTCCTCCTGTAAAATTGCGTAGCCGCAAATAGCTTCGGAACGGGGCGTTTCGGATACTCCAGGGCGATTATCGGCTTTAAACCATTGGCGGTTCTTGTCGACCAGTGTGATCCGCGACATCTCGCATTCACAAATGAGCGAAGCGAGTTCCACCAGCTGCTCGTAATCCCGCTCAGCCTTCGTGTCGAGGATTCCATATGAGTAAAGGTCCGCGAGACGGAGGTGTTCATTTACAGGAAACGGTGCTGGAATCATAAGCTAGATTTTGATGCGCGAGGGACGCCAAAAATACTGAGCCTGCCGGGAAGTACGGATTTTTCGAGCCGAATAATGACCGGTTGGTAGTTCTGATCGGTTAATTGTGCATTTGCCCCGATGAACCGCGCCAGTCGGGTGTTGGACGGAGAGAAAGCCGTTCTAACCCTTCTTTCCCGAACGCTGGGCGAATTCAGCCGGGCTTGAGGTGAAAGTTTCTTTTTTTTGTCCCAAATTCGCTGCGACCAAAACAACCGTATCCATGAGACTGCAGAAAAGCGTACGATACCTTGCCTCCCTGATCCTTCTGTGGCGCTTTTTTCGCTATTCTTCACCTTTCAGAATGCGCAGCGCGATAACGTGACTTTCAACCTGGTGAACCATACCTACAAGGTCATCGAGGAAGCCGATAAGATCAATGCCCTCGTCATCGATATGGAATCGCAGGTCCGCGGTTTCGTGATCAGTAATAATGGAAGCTTCCTTGACAACCCCGTCGAGAAAAAAGCGGAGGTGAAAGCGGCACTTCAGCAGCTCCATCGGCTCACCGTCGACAATGCCCAGCAGCAGCAGACCATCGCGCGCCTGAAAACTCTCATCGAGCAGAAGCTGTCCTTCAACGACGAGGTACTCGCCATGCAGCAGCGCTCGCACGAGTCTTCCCTGGCGCTTGTCGGCAGCCTGCGCGGCAAGGTCCTCGGTGATTCCATCAAGCTTTTGTCCGGCCAGATCGAGGCCGTCGAGCGCGGCCTGCTTGTGGATCGCATTGGCGCCAACCGGAGCACCGCCACGAAGCGATTCGTATTTTCGATCGTCGTGGCCGTCGGCTCATTGATCCTCCTGACCCTCGCCCTCATCAAGATCAATCGCGAGATCTTTCTTCGGAAAAGCGCAGAGGTGGTCTCCCGCGAGAGCGAGATCAAATACAAAGGCCTCATTGAAAATTCAGCCGTTGTGATCTTCAGCACGGACATGAATGGCAATTTCCAGTACGTGAGCAACAAATGCCTCGACCTGACCGGCTACACGCCAGAAGAGCTTACCGGCAAGCACTACACCGCCCTTGTCCATGAGGACTGGCTCCCGGTGGTTCAAAATTTTTATATCCAGCAGGTTCAGAATAAGGTTGTGGAAACAGAGCTTCGCTTCCCGATCGTCACACGGGAAGGATATGAAAAATGGGTCGAGCAGAATATTGTCCTTCTGCGCGAAGCCGGCAAGCCCATCGGGTTTCAAAGCATCGTCAAGGATGTCACTGAGACAAAGCTCGGCGAAGACCTTCTGCAGGCCGCCGAAGCCCAGCTGAAGCTGCAGCAGGAGGAGAACCAGTTCCGCCTGCAGGCCATCCTCGACAACATGCCGATGATCGTCTACATCAAGGACCTCGAGGGACGTTTCGTTCTCGTCAACAAGGCATTCAAAGAAACATTTGGCGTAACGGACGAAGTCGCCTTGGGCCGCTACGCCCACGAGATCAGCAGGACCCCGGACGCCGCGCTGCGCTTTGCAACAGCTGACCAGGAAGTGATCCGGACCCTAAAGCCGGTGGAAGTGGAAGACATCGTGATGACCACGAACGGCGAGCGGAATATGCTGGTGACCAAATTTCCTCTTTTTGACCAGAACAACGAGCTTTTTGCCATCTCCGGTGTGGACAAGGATATCACGGACATGGTGCGCAACCGCGAGCAGCTCATCGCCGCTAAGCTGCGCGCAGAGCAGGCCGAGAAGCTGCAGGAAGAATTCCTGGCCAATATGAGTCATGAGATCCGCACACCGATGAACGGGATCATCGGCATGACCAACCTGCTGACGGAAACGACACTCACCGACGAGCAAAGAGAATTTGTTCAACTGATCCGGCACTCATCCGATACGCTCCATGTGCTGATCAACGATATCCTCGATCTCTCCAAGATCAAGGCAGGCCGCATGACGGTGGAGAAGATGACCTTTTGTCCCGCAGACGTTGCGGAAGGCGCGCTGGCTTCCATCACGCCGATGGCGCGCGAGAAGCAGATCTCCATCGTCAAAGTGATCGACCCGGCGCTGCCGGCCCTGCTAGACGGAGACCAGCACAAGCTGTCGCAGATCCTCAACAACCTGCTGTCCAATGCTGTCAAGTTCACGGCCCGCGGCGAAGTGAGCCTGCATGCGGACGTCGTGTCATCTGACAATGAAACTGCCCTGCTTCGTTTCGAGGTCCGGGATTCCGGCATCGGTATCGCCCCAGAGCATATCGATTCCATTTTCGAATCGTTCGTCCAGGCGGGCAACGACACGATGCGTCGGTTTGGCGGTACAGGCCTCGGCCTTTCCATTACGCGTCGGCTGGTGGAACTGCAGGGTGGCCGCATAACTGTGGAAAGCAAGCCCGGCTCCGGGAGCACCTTCCGGTTCGAGATCTCGTACGCACTGACGCAGCTGAAAGGCCGCGCTGCCTACGTCTCAGCATTGCCGGACGTACAAATGAGCGATAGCCTCCGGGGAAAGCGCATCCTGCTCGTGGAGGATAACCCGGTAAACCAAAAAGTGACCTACCACCTGCTTCGAAAGGCGGGCCTTGATGTTGAGATCGCAGACGATGGAAGGGACGCGGTGGAGTTCCTCGAATCCGGCAAGCGATACGACCTGATCATTATGGACCTGCAGATGCAGCACATGAACGGCTTCCAGACCACGCTCTATATCCGGCAGAAGCTCCAGATGCGAACGCCGATCATTGCCATGACCGCAAGCGCGCTGCGCAACGAAAAAGAAAAATGCTTTGAGATCGGCATGGATGAGTACTTGACCAAACCCTTTGTGCCGAATGACCTCTTCCGCCACCTCCACAGGTTCCTTGTGCCTGGCGCCGAGGCCGCTGTCGCTGCAACTCCTGTCGAGGCGGTGAGTGTCCTTGATCGCCCCTACGACCTCTCTTTCGTAAAAGAAATGGATGATACCGAATATACGATCGAGATCCTGCAGCTCTTTCTGGAGACAACGCCGCCTACGCTCGACGCGCTGCGGGAAGCCACACTGTACGAAAATTGGGACGACGTTTACCAGGGGGCTCATAAGCTGAAAAGCAGTGTGGGCGTGCTTCAGATGACCCGTCTGCTCGAATTGGTGACACAGGTGGAGCAGTCCGCAAAGCTTCGCCAGGACCTTGCGTCGATCCCCGCACTGCTCAAGTCGATCCTTCAACAATATTCCCTCATCACCCCCATGCTGGAAGCCGAGCTTGCCGAGGCACGGGAAGAATTGTGCTGAATTGGCTAATTTTACATGATGAGAATCCTAGTCGCCGAAGATGAACCCGTGATGCTGAAGACGATCGAAATGCGCCTGAGGAAAGATGGACATGAGGTCATTGCACTCTCCAATGGCCGCGATGCTCTGGCAGCCCTTGATACCGAATCCCCCGACCTCGTGATCACCGATATCATGATGCCCTATTCATCGGGGCTTGAAGTCGTCGGCAAAGTGAAGCAAGGACTGAAAAAGATCCCGGTCATCGTTCTTTCTTCCATGGGACAGGAAAATGTCGTGCTTGAAGCGTTCAAGCTGGGCGCCGACGATTTTATCACCAAGCCGTTCAGTCCAAATGAGCTGTCCATGCGGGTCCGCCGCTTTCAGGTCTGATCCTCGCTCATTCCATGCAGCTCTACCTCGACATACACATCTCAACTGAGTACCTCCTCGAAACCTCGCTGTTCTTCCTATTATTCACAGCCGGCCTGGTGTTGTTCATGGTGATCTATCTCATCGGCTTCATCAAGCGAAAGCGAACGAAGCAGCACCTCCAAAGCGTTTACAGCTCTTTTTTAACGGAGATCATCCTGTGCGACACGAAAGAAGAGCTGCTGGACGTTCTCGAAAAGCCCTGGGTACAATCGCTCCGGAAGCGCTGGTTCTATGACGAGGATGCGCGCAAGCTGCTGATCCGCGAGATCGTTAAAGCGTGCAAGAGCCTGGCCGGCGTTGCGTCGGATAATATCCTGTGGCTATACGGAACGCTCGGCTTACAGGAAGACAGCCTGAAACGACTCCGCTCGAAAACCTGGTTTGTCAAAGCGCGGTCGATCCAGGAGCTGGCAGAGATGAGACAGAACGACCAGATCACGAAGATCTACCGCGAAACCAACAGCCGGAATCCATACATCCGCCGCGAGGCGCAGATTGCCGTTGTGAAGATGACCGGCATCGATGGACTGCGATTTCTCTCTGTTCTGAGCCACCCGCTTTCGCAATGGCAGCAGATCTGCCTGCTTGCGCAACTGCCCGACTATGCCGAGATCGGGACGGACCGCCTTGAAAAATGGATGAAAGCGCCAAACCATTCGGTTGTTGAATTTGCTCTTCGCCTGCTGGTCCATTACCAGCGCTACGACCTCATATCATCGGTGGAAGCTTTCATGGAACATCCCAATGCCGCAGTGCGCGAGCAGGCTGTCAAGACCATTGTGGCCCTGAGCCCCGACACGGCGCTGTCTGCTCTCGGGGCACGCCTCCCAACAGGCTCCGTCAATATCAAGCGGTGTTATCTCGACATGCACCAATCCATGCTGAGTACCGACACGGCGGGACTTTCTTCACTCGTCCAAGATGGTGACGAAGACATCCGGACCGAAGCGCAGCGATTGCTCCGGCGCTTGTCGCCGGTTCATATGCCCGCCACCGAACACGTAAAGACAATACCCGGATGAACATCTCGCAATTTTTGATCAACTTCTTTACGTATACGATTTTCCTGTACGCCGTGGTACTTATGGGTTTCAGCGTGTTCATCGCGATCTATTCGATCGGGGAAACGAAGAAGCATATCCTGATCAACAGCTTCACGGATTATACCTTTCTTGCGAAGTCCGATCACACGCCGTCGCTCAGCCTGCTGGCGCCGGCTTATAACGAGTCCGCCACCGTGGTGGAGAACGTCCGGTCGCTTCTCAGCATTCATTATAATAACTACGAGGTCATCATCATCAATGACGGAAGCAAGGACGACTCTCTTCAAAAGCTGATCGACGTCTATGACCTCGTGCTGACGGACCGTGTTGCCGATACGGCCATTCAAACCAAACCGATCCGCGGTATCTACAAAAGCAGGAACCCGGTGTACCAAAAGCTGCTCGTGGTGGATAAGGTCAATGGCGGGAAGGCTGACGCGCTCAATGTCGGCATCAACGTCAGTGCCAACCGCTACATTGTCTGCATTGATGTGGATTGCATTCTCGAGCAGGATGCGATGCTGAAGCTGACCAAGCCCTTCCTTGATAACGATCGGAACAAGCGCGTGATCGCTACCGGCGGCGTGGTCCGGATTGCAAACTCGTGTGAAGTGAAGGATGGTAAGATCGTCAAGGTCAACCTGCCAAAGGAGTTCCTGCCGCGCATGCAGACGCTCGAATACCTCCGTGCCTTTATCCTCGGACGCATGGCATGGAGCCGGCTGAATGGTCTTCTCCTGATCTCCGGTGCCTTCGGCGCCTTCGACCGCGAGATCGCCGTGAAAGCGGGTGGGTACGATCACAGCACGGTGGGGGAGGACATGGAACTGGTGGTTCGGATGCGTCGCTACATGGAGGAACACAACCTCCCCTACGAAGTGGCGTATATACCGGATCCGCTTTGCTGGACGGAAGCGCCGGCATCTTTCAAGATCCTGGGACGGCAGCGGAACCGCTGGACCCGCGGCACGATCGAAACACTGAAGATGCACCGTGTGATGTTCTTCAATCCGCGCTATGGCATCCTGGGGATGCTGAGCTATCCATACTGGTTCTTTTTCGAGTTCCTGGCGCCGCTGATCGAGTTCTTCGGCTGCATCTTTGTGCTGATCCTGGCTGTGCTGGGATTGATGAACTGGACGTTTTTCCTGGCGCTGTTCCTGTTCGTTTATACGTTTGCTGTGCTCTATTCTTCTTTCGCGATCCTGATGGAAGTGATGACATTCAACCAGTACAAGAAACGCCGTGAGATCTTCGGTCTCCTGCTGGTTGCCATGATCGAGCCGTTTATTTTTCACCCCTTTGTTGTGTGGTCGGCCATCCGCGGTAATATCGACCTGATCCGCAAGAAAAAGTCCTGGGGGGAAATGAGCCGACAGGGTTTCGCGCCCAAGCCGGGAGCCTGAGGCTTAGGAGATGACGTTGGCCGCTACACGATTGCGGAAGAGGGTCTGCGACCACTGGCAGAGGATCGAAAGTATACTGAATTGTCAGGGTCGCTACCCGGAGGCCTTGAGCGAAAAGAGGTCTCGGAAGCTTTACACGCGGTAGCAAACCGCATTGATATTCATGCCCGCGCCAACGGACGCAAACAGGATGATGTCACCTTCTTCCAGTCCATGTTCTTCCACCTGTCCCTTCCGCACCAGGTCGTAGAGCGTCGGAACTGTTGCAACGGAGCTGTTGCCCAGCCAGTGAATGCACATTGGCAAAATGTCCTTCGGTATCTCCCGTGCGCCGTAGAGCTTGAACAGCACCTTGATAATGCCTTCATCCATCTTTTCATTGGCTTGGTGAATGAACACCTTCTTCAGGTTCGCGATCGGCACGCCTGCTTTGTCCAGGCATTCTTTCATCGCCTCGGCGACCTGCTTCATCGCATATTCATACACCTTGCGGCCATGCATTTTGATGTAGCGGATACGCGGGTCGGAGCCGGGGAAATTAGAGGCGCCGAGATAGATATAATACGCTTCGTCGGTGCAATGGCTGACCGCCGATGTGGCCAGGATGCCCGCGCCGGAGTCGTCGGTCTGGACGGATTCAACAATGCACGCGCCCGCGCCGTCGCTGAAGATCATGCTGTCACGATCATAGAGGTCGAGCACCCGTGACAACGTCTCAGCCCCGATAATTAGAGCCCGCTTCGCGATGCCGGCTTTGAAGAAGGCATCCGCATGAATGAGTCCCTGAACCCAGCCGGGACAGCCAAAAAGGAGGTCATACGCAATGCACCTTGGGTTGCGGATCTGCAGGTTGTGCTTGACACGGCTGGCAAGTGCCGGAACGGCATCGGACTGGATGGTGTGCTTCACCACGTTGCCGAAATTATGCGCAAGGATGATCTGGTCCAGGGTCTCGGGATCGATCCCGCTGTCTTCGATCGCAAGCCGTGCCGCAATCGTTGCCAGGTCTGATGCGTTGAGGTCAGCAGAGGCATACCGTCGCTCGGCAATGCCGGTGATCTGCCGGAATTTGTCGACGACCTCGCCGGGCGGCGTTTCAATGCGCTTGCTGTCTTCCGCGTAAAAGTTGTGAACCGTGAAGTCGGCATTAGTGACACGCTCGGTGGGAATATAGCTGCCAGTGCCGGAAATGATGGTGCGCCAGGTGGACATATGCGTTCGTTTATAGCTGTAAATTTCGTTCGATCGGATCAAAAGAATCGCATGCCGCGATCATGCCTTCTTCGTTTACCGGGCTTGAAGTTAAAATAAAGTCTGCTGTTGTACATCGGTGCCCGGTGAGGCCACACACGATCTCCTGGTTTCTTCGTTGACTCATTTCATTTTTACTCTCGTGCCATCAAAGAGATTCTCCATGTTGGGAAAGGTCAAGGCCGGCTGCTTCGTCATCCGCGCTGACCCGCAGCGGCACGATCCAGTTGGTTATACGAAGGAGGACCCAGGTTCCTGCAAAGGCAAAGATCGAAACGCCGGCCATGGCCAGCGCCTGCACCATGAACAGGTGGCTTTCTCCGAAGAATAGCCCGTTCTCCGGCACCGCGCCATTCACGCCTTTGCTCGCGAAAACGCCGGTCAGCAGCATTCCAACAATGCCGCCCATTCCATGGCAGGGGAACACGTCGAGGGTATCGTCGATCGAGGTTCGCGTGCGCGCCTCAACCATCAGGTTGCTGACGATGCTGCTGATGAAACCGATGAGGATCGAGTGGGGGATCGACACGTAGCCGGCAGCCGGCGTGATGGCGACGAGCCCCACAACCGCGCCGATACAAGTGCCCATGGCCGACATTTTTCGCCCGCGCAGGGCGTCGAAAAGGACCCAGGCCGCCGCCGCCGCTGCCGACGCCGTCGTGGTGGTTGCCAGTGCCACGGCTGCCAGGTTATTCGCGCCGAATGCGGAGCCGGCATTGAAGCCGAACCAGCCGAACCAAAGCAGCCCCGTTCCAAGCATAACATATGTGATCCGGGCCGGGTGATGGCTCGGCTGCGCCCGTTTCTTCAGGTACAGGGCGCCGGCCAGGGCTGCGCAGCCAGCGCTCATGTGAACAACTGTGCCCCCGGCAAAATCCAGGACGCCCCGCTTGAAGAGGATGCCGTTCGGGTGCCAGGTGGCATGCGCCAGCGGACAATAAATAAATAAGGAGAACAGGCAGATGAAGAGAAGATAGGAGGTGAAGCGGATCCGCTCGGCAAAGGCGCCAGTGATCAGGGCCGGTGTGACGATCGCGAACTTGAGCTGGAAGAAGATGAAGAGCACCAGAGGGATCGTCGGGGCGAGTGGCCAGGGCTTGCCATCAATGGCGCCACGCATCATAAAAAAGGTTGCCGGGTTCCCGACGAGTCCATTGACCGAGTCTCCAAAAGCGAGGCTAAAACCGACAACCACCCACAGGAGCGTGATCACGACCATGCAGATAAAGCTTTGCAGCATCGTGGACAGAACATTTTTTTTGCTGACCATGCCACCATAGAAAAAGGCGAGGCCCGGCGTCATGATGAGGACGAGCGCCGTGGCAGTAAGCATCCAAGCTGTGTCGGCGGCGGAGATGCCCGTGACGGAGGAGCCGGGGGCAAGCCGTGACGGGAAGGCGAAACGCAGGGTTGCGATCGCGGCCAGCGCAATGCCGGAGAGTATCGGTACCCTTCGCAGGCCCCCGTGAGCCCGTGCGCCAATGACTTCGCTTCTTCCCATAGATTCCTGGTTTAAAAAAATGAAGTATTTTGCTGAAAGAAAAAGTCCCCTGTGGACACAGCGGACGAACGATTGCTTGCTCTATATAAATCTGTTGAACTCTTTTTCTTTGGGACGAACGATCCGGTCCCTGCTTTCGAACGATTGCGTGCCTGAATTAACGATTCGATAAAGCGAATATAGAATCCCGTTTGCCCGAATCTGAATATTTTCGTCCCGGAATTACGCTGTTGAAACAAGTCTTCCGTTTCGGAAGCCCTTGCTGACAGCGGGTTTCAAGCAAACCTGTTTACGATGCCCAACCGCTCGACCGACGATTTATACCAATTGATCCACTCGCTTCAAAAAGCCGAGAAGCGGAACTTCAAGCTGTATATCAAGCGGAATTCATCCAACGAAGACCTGAAGATCGTTCAGCTTTTCGATGCCATCGACAAGCTGACGCATTACGACGAGGCCGTGCTCCTGCGCAAGGTGCCTGCGATCAAAAAGCAGCAGTTGTCAAATATCAAAGCACACCTCTATAAAGAAGTACTGGCAAGCCTGCGGCTCCTGAGCAATGCGGAGAACATCGATATCCAGCTCCACGAGCAGCTCGATTATGCGCGGCTTCTCTATAATAAAGGGCTGTACCTGCAAAGCCTGAAGATCCTTGAGCGCATTAAGGAGCTGGCGAAGTCCTATAACCAGGACAGCTTCCTGATCCAGATCATCTCTCTCGAGAAGAAGATCGAGACGCTTCACATCACACGCTCCATGCAGGGCCGGGCAGACCAGCTCACAGCCGAGGCTGTGGAGATCAACGAGAAGCGGCGCACGATCACGAGCCTGTCGAACCTGGCGCTGCAGCTCTATAGCTGGTATATCAAGAACGGTCATGCGCGCAACGAGACAGACGAGTCGGGCGTGAAGGACTTTTTCAGGGAAAGTCTTCCTCCCGGGGCGGAATCGCTGACCGGTTTTTATGAGCGCCTTTACCTCTTTCAAAGCTATTGCTGGTTTGCTTTCATTCGCCAGGACTTCCTCATGTACTACCGCTACACGCAAAAATGGGTCGATGTTTTCCATGAGCAACCGCATATGATGCAGGTTGAAACCGGTCACTACATCAAGGGTCTGCACAACCTGCTCAATGCGCACTTCGACTTGCGTAACTATGAACGGTTCGAAGCGACCCTGCTCCAGTTCAGGGCCTTCGCCGAGTCTGATATCGTGCAGCGGAATGAGAACAACCGCATTCAAACCTTCATCTATTATACGACGGCACGGGTCAACCAGCACTTCATGCTCGGCACCTTCCGTGACGGCCTGGCCATGGTTCCCTACGTGGAGGAGAAGCTGGACGAGTACGCGCTGTATATCGACCGGCACCGCGTCCTGGTCTTTTATTACAAGATCGCATCGCTTTATTTTGGAAGCGGGGAATATGAAAAATGCATCGACTACCTGCAGAAGATCATCAACTGGAAAGTGGACCTGCGCAATGACCTGCAATGCTACGCGCGCTTGCTTCACCTGCTGGCTCATTACGAGCTTGGGAACGACGATATCATCGAGTACCTGGTGCGATCGGTCTACCGGTTCATGGCGCGTATGGGCAACCTGACCGTGATTGAGGAGGCGATGTTCTCTTTCCTGAGACATAATTTCCACCTGCCGCCGCGCAAGCTGCAGCCTGAGTTCGGGAAGCTGCTGGCACGGATCAAGCAGTATGAGAAGAGCCGCTTCGAAACGCGCGCGTTTGCTTACCTCGACATCATCTCCTGGCTCGAGGGAAAGGTTTACAACAAGCCGATGGACGATGTGATCCGCGAGAAGTACTTGAGCAGCCGGCGGGGCGGAGGCCGCAACGGACTGCCCGACGCAAAAGAACAGGTACGGATTGACCAAGAATAGAAAAAGCCCCACAGTGCGGGGCTTTTTCTATTCTTGGTTCCTTTGATAAAGCGTAAAACCGAGGTATTTGAATTATCTTTTTTGCGCGTTATTTTTCACAGGAACGGGTATTAGAATCGGCTTCTTCGTACCCAGCAACACAGCGATCACATCTCTCCATTTCATAGAATAAGGGTTTATTGGTTGTTTGATGCTTGAAGTTACGAAGGTACAGGCGATTGGATTGTTAAAGAAGCACGGCAGTAAAATCTTTTAACAGGCACAGGCCCATGCCATCGTTGCTCCTTTTGCAGTAGCTTGCCACGCATGAATGCGGCAACTGAAACCCTCGCGCACCGGCACCGCGTCCGGGCCATCATTGGCGGCTCGATCGGCAACCTTGTAGAATGGTACGACTGGTACGCATACGCCGCTTTCGCAATTTATTTCTCGCCCCAGTTCTTCCCGAAGGCCGACGCTACGGCACAGCTTCTGAACACGGCTGGCATTTTCGCGGTGGGCTTTTTCATGAGGCCCGTCGGTGGCTGGCTGTTCGGCAGCCTGGCCGATCGTGTCGGACGGAAAAAGGCTATGACCGTATCGGTTCTCCTTATGTCCTTCGGCTCTCTTCTCATCGCCTGCATCCCTTCCTATCGAAGTATCGGCATCTTCGCACCGGCCCTCCTGTTCCTTGCCCGCCTCATCCAGGGACTTAGCGTGGGGGGCGAGTACGGTACCTCCGCAACCTACCTCAGCGAAATGGCAACAACAAGGCGGCGCGGCTACTATTCGAGCTTTCAATACGTCACCCTGATCGGCGGGCAGCTGCTTGCCCTCGGAATCCAGCTGCTCCTGCAAAAGCTGCTTCTCTCGGACGCGCAGCTCCGCGACTGGGGCTGGCGCATCCCCTTCCTTATTGGCGCCGCTCTTTCCGTTGTGGCTTTTTATATCCGCCGACACCTGCATGAGACCGAAGCGTTCCAACAGGTATCGGCAACCGGGAAACGCAAGGGGAGCATCCGCGAGCTGCTGAAGCATCCCCGCGCGATCATGACCGTGATCGGGCTGACCCTCGGAGGCACCATCGCCTTTTATACATATTCGATCTACATGCAGAAGTACCTGGTGAATACCGTCCATCTCAGCATCGGGCAGTCCACCGCGATCTCCTTCTTTTCCCTGCTGCTGTTCGCGTGCCTGCAGCCTGTGTTCGGAATGCTCTCTGACCGCATCGGTCGCCGGCCACTGCTGCTCGCTTTCGGTGTTCTCGGAACGATTGCAACAGTACCGCTTCTCTCTGCGCTCAGCCATGCCTCAACGCCCGGCCAGGCCTTCGGTCTCATTATGATCGGGCTGCTGATCGTCAGCGGCTATACATCGATCAACGCCGTAGTCAAAGCGGAGCTTTTCCCCGGCGAGGTAAGGGCCCTCGGTGTGGGGCTGCCCTACGCGCTCACAACTGCGATCTTCGGAGGCACCGCCGAATACGTGGCGCTTTGGTTCAAGCAAAAAGGAGTCGAGCAGTGGTTCTACTGGTACGTCACGGGCTGCATCTTCTGCTCAGTGATCGTCTATCTCACCATGAAGGACACACGGAAAACCTCGCTGATTGAAAGCAAGGGCGATTGAGCCAGTTCATGCGGCTGGATTCACATTTCATTCACAAGCGCGATTGGCTTCATTCTTTTCCGGGCCAGATTTGTGTCACAACGAAACTGACATGGCTTACCCCGGAAAAGAGATCGTCAACCCAGTCATCGGACAGCAGATCCGCTTCCTGAAGACGGCGGATGAGACATGCGGCCAGCTCCTTGAAATGGAGGCCACATACAGGTCGCGCTCCCGCGAGCCCAAACCGCATTACCACCCGCAACAGGAAGAGTACTTTATGGTGATGGACGGCCAGCTCAACGTTCGCCTCAACGGAACGGTCAGAAAGCTGCGTCGCGGCGATCGCCTGCTGATCCCGCGTAACACCGTGCACAGCATGTGGAACGAGCAGGACGAGAAGGCAGTCGTGATCTGGCAGGTAAGGCCCGCATTGCAAACCGAATACATGCTGGAAACTGCTGCAGGCCTGGCTTCTGACGGAAAGACGGACGGAGCAGGCATGCCTACCCTGCTTCAGCGCGTACTTCTGGCCCGAAGGTTCACGAGCGTTTTCCGGCTCGCCAGTCCTTCGTTTCTGTGGCAGCGCATCTTGTTTGCTCTCCTGGCGCCCGTGTCATATCTCGCCGGCTACAGGCCGGTCTACCGCCAATACCTTGACTGAGTTCAACCAGTTCGGAGGCGCTTTTGAACGTTGAAAAAGATACTTGGGACTGGCTGAAACCCGTGTCTGCATTGACTCTTAACAAAAATTAACGCCGTTTGGCGGCGTAGTTTACGCAAAAACTTGGCCTGGGATCCGCACGCAGACATTCTATGTTTGTACAGGATAGAACAGGAGCAAGCTGCCAATCGAACTCAACTTACAT
>JAQBNP010000180.1 GCA_028288515.1 Flaviaestuariibacter sp.
CATGGCTCGCAAAGGTCGACGCGTTCCTCGACGGAAATTCATGGGACCGCACCTGGAGCCAGATGGCGAAGCATATCGAGACCACGATCGGCAGTGCGTCACGCAAAGAAATAGCGCACGATCAGCAAAAAGTGGTCGCCTGACCATAACCCATACCCGAACAAGGACGCCAGCGACCCGGTAGATTCTACTGAACGAAGGCGTCCTTTTCGTTTCCCGACGACGGTCCGGTGAATCGCACCGACGGGACCACTATTTTTGACCGCAATTTTTTTTTCATGCGTACATCGAATCTTGAGATCTGGGGCGGTCTGGAATGCACCATCAACCGCGTTGGCGACCAGTTCATTGACCAGCTGGAATGGGGGAATGTGTACGAGAACCCCCGTGTCGACGAGATCGCGGCGCTGGGTATCCGCAAGCTGCGTTTCCCGATCCTGTGGGAACGCCACCAGCCCTCGCCCGGCGGACCGATCAACTGGGATTGGACGCAGGCGCAGGTTGCTGGCTTTGCCGATAAAGGCATTGAGATCATTGCCGGGCTCGTGCACCATGGCAGCGGCCCCGCGTATACCAATCTTCTTGACCCGGACTTCCCAAAGTTGCTTGCGGCCTATGCCCGCCAGGTAGCAGAAAAATTTCCATCCATCAACTATTATACGCCGGTCAATGAGCCGTTGACCACGGCGCGCTTCAGTGGCCTGTACGGCCTGTGGTATCCACATGCGCGCAATGATCGAAGCTTCCTCGAAGCGCTTCTGAACCAGCTCGAAGGTGTCGTCCTGTCCATGAGCGCGATCTGCGAAGTGAACCCCGCTGCGAAGCTTGTGCAAACCGAGGATCTCGGCAAAACATACAGCACACCGGGGCTTGCCTACCAGGCTACATTCGAAAACGAGCGCCGCTGGCTCACATTCGATATCCTTTGCGGCCGGCTGACACCAAAGCACAAGCTCTGGAAATATTTTATCCGCAAAGGTATTTCCGCCGAGCGCCTTCAATTCTTCATCGACCACCCCTGTGTGCCGGACCTGTTCGGGTTCAACCACTATGTAACCTCCGAACGGTTTCTTGACCAGGACTATCGCGCGTATCCGCGTCACCTTTGGGGCGGTAACCGGAAGCACCGGTATGTGGATACGGAAGCAGCGCGGTCCGACGTCAGGGAGCCGCACGGGATCAGCGTGCTCCTGCAGGAGGCCTGGCAGAGGTATCAGCAGCCGATCGCGATTACGGAAGTGCACCTGCATTGCCACCGCGAGGAGCAGATCCGCTGGTTCAAATACGTGTACGATGCCGCGTGTGCCAGCGCAGACAATGGTGTCGGCATCACCGCCGTGACGGCCTGGGCATTGCTCGGCTCAACCGGTTGGAACAACCTCCTCACGAAGCCCGGCGGCGTGTATGAGCCCGGTGTGTTCGACCTGCGCGGAGGCAGGCTGCGACCGACGGCATTGACGTCCTATATAAAAAGTATGACGACCTCCGAGCCGTTCAGGCTTTCTCATATGACCGACCACCAGGGCTGGTGGAAACGACCGGTTCGCTTCGTCCACAAGCCCGCACCCGACCTGCAGCCTGTTGCTTCTGCCAGCCCCGAACGACTGCTGCTGATCATCGGAAGGAACGGGACCCTGGGTCGTGCATTTGCCCGCGTCTGCGCGCATCGCGCAATTCCGTACAGACTCCTGGGCCGGCAGGATTGTGACATCGCTGATATCGCATCGGTCGAAGCTGCAATCGACCAGTTTCGGCCCTGGGCCATTATCAACGCCGCCGGCTACGTTCGCGTCGACGATGCGGAACAGGATGCGGAGCGCTGTTTCCGCGAGAACACGACAGGACCGGCAAATCTCGGCATTGCGTGCCAGCGAAAAGGAGTCCAGCTCGTCAGCTTTTCATCCGATCTTGTATTCGACGGCGTCAAAGGAACGCCCTATGTGGAGAGCGACACTGTGAACCCGCTGAACATCTACGGTCGCAGCAAAGCGAACAGTGAAGCAGAGCTGGCGCGCGTGAACCCTGCCGCGCTTGTCATTCGCACAAGCGCATTTTTCGGTCCTTGGGACGACTACAATTTCCTGCATTGGGTCGACCAGAACCTGCGCCTGGGCGTGCCATCGCCCGCCGCTTCGGACCTTATTGTTTCGCCAACCTACGTGCCCGACCTGGTGCATGCAACGCTCGACCTGCTCATCGACGAAGAAAGGGGGATCTGGCACCTTGCCAATGAGGGCGCCATTTCGTGGGCAGACCTTGCGAAGCTTGCGGCGCGGAAGCGAAAAGCACCCAGGAGCCTGGTGCAGCAACTTCCAGCCTCCGCGTTCAACTACCCGGCAATGCGCCCCCGGTACAGCGTGCTCGGCAGCGAGCGCGCCACGCTGTTGCCCTCGCTGGATAATGCAATAGAGCGTTACTTTGCAGAGAAGCAGCAGGTCGCTGTTCTTCAGGATTAAACCCAGACTATGGCACAGGCACAGGGATCGTTGACACCGCTGGAGCGCAACGCATTTCAGACAGAGCTCGATTACCGGAAGACCGACCTGTTCGTTCTCCGGAATGAGCAGGTCGAAGTGGCTATTACGAATTACGGCGCACGCATTGTGTCCCTGCTGGTGAATGACCGGGAAGGAAAAAAGACAGATGTCATTACAGGTTTTTCCTCCATCCAGGAATATCTGGAGGCGGACGAAGACTACCAGGGCGCGATCGTCGGGCGCTATGCAAACCGCATTGCCAAAGGGCGGTTTTCCCTGGATGGGACCGCGTACGTCCTTGCCACGAACAACGCACCGAACCACCTTCATGGCGGGCTCAAAGGATTCAGCAACGTGGTTTGGGAAGTGCTCGAATCAACCGATACGAAACTGTCGCTTTTTTATCTTGCTGCGGATGGAGAGGAAGGCTACCCGGGAGCGCTCAACGTGACCGTTACGTATACGCTGCAGGATCAAAGCCTTCTGATCTCGTTTGAAGCCACAACCGACAAGGCTACGGTTGTCAACCTTACGAATCACTCGTATTTCAATCTCAACGGGCAGGGGAGTGGCCCCATTCTCGGCCACACGCTGCAAGTGGCTGCTGACCGCTACACGCCAACGGATTCCACGTCGATCCCAACGGGTGAGCTGGCGCCCGTAGCCGGTACGCCATTCGATTTCAGGGAACCGAAAAAGATCGGTGCCGCTATTGAAACAGCGCACGAGCAGCTGACCTTCGGCGGCGGGTACGACCACAATTTTGTGCTGGCGGATTCGTGCCGGCCCGACCTGACCTTGGCCGCCGTTGCGACCGGCGATCGAACCGGCATTCGACTCGAAGTGCTCACAACGGAGCCGGGTATTCAATTGTACTCCGGAAATTTCCTCAAAGGCAAGCACACGATCAAATATGGACTGAAAGACGAGCATCGGTATGCATTCTGCCTCGAGACCCAGCACTTCCCGGATTCTCCCAACCAGCCGGCCTTCCCAAGTACGGTTCTGCAGCCGGGTGACACCTACCGCACATCGACGGTTTTCCGGTTCACTCTCGCTTGATCAGTCGATGTCCAGCAATGAGGTGCCGTCTTCAATGGCTGCGATATACGCAGTCAGCTCAAGCCCTGTTGCTACGTGGTAAGACGGGGTGAGCGCGGACACCAGCTGATCGATCGCGTCTTCGCGGACGATGTTGATGGTGCAGCCGCCGAAGCCACCGCCCATCATGCGGGCGCCAAGCACTGCCGGGTCTTCGCGCACGGCATCGACGAGAAAGTCGAGCTCGCGGCAACTGACCTCGTACAGGTTACTGAGCCCGTCATGGGTTTGGAACATTTTCCGGCCAAGGGCTTCCACATGGCCGGCTTTCAGGTCGTCGCAGCCGGCGAGAAGGCGCTGCTTCTCTTCCACCACGTACCGGCAACGGTTATAGACAACCGGATCTACGGTTGCTACGTACCGGTCAAGCATATCAAGCGTAATATCCCGGAGGCTGTTGACATCAGCATGGCCTTTCCTCACCAGCGCAACGCCTTGTTCACACTGCTCACGGCGGACGTTGTATTCGGAGGATGAAAGAGAGTGCTTCACGTTGGTATTCAGCAGGAGGATCTTGTAGCCATCCAGGCGCAGAGGCACGTATTCGTACTCCATGGTCTTGCAGTCGAGCTTCACCACATGGTCTTTTTTCCCGAACATGCTTGCAAACTGGTCCATGATGCCGCACATCACCTTTGCATACTCATGCTCTGCTTTCTGGGCGATAAAGATCAGGTCCTCCCGCGGAACGCCGAGTTGGAAGAGCTCGTTGAGAGCGAACGCTGTAGCGCATTCCACGGCCGCAGAGGAGGACAGGCCCGCGCCGAATGGTACCTCGCCGTCTAGGACCAGGTTGAAGCCCCCGATGGGATGACCGCGCTTGATGAACTGCGCAACGACGCCGAGCACATAGTTGGTCCATTGTCCTTCCCGCGGCGCGATGTCCGCCACCGTCGTAGAGTAGAAATCATCGAATTCGAGAGAATGGAGCTCGATGCGGTCGTCTTTTCGCTTCCCGATGGCCACATAAACGGCCTTATCGATGGCCGCCGGCAGAACAAACCCCTCGTTATAGTCGGTGTGCTCTCCGATGATATTGACGCGGCCCGGCGAGCGCGAAACCAAGGGTTTTTCATCATATAACTCCCTGTATTTTCTATTGGTTCGTTCAGCGATCGGGGATAGATTCATCTACTTGGTTTTTAATGGTTTGTTAAGGGGACGGCCCCGAAAATTACGGTATAAAAATCACGCCCGGCAGCCTCGTCCTGCAAAAACCATCCTTCACCGATGAAAAGGCCTTTTTAACACGATTTGCGCATTTCTTTTCGTGCATAAAATGCTTATTTTGAGTCTTCATTACAAGCAACGAACAAGCCATACATCCCTAATTATCCCCTGTTATGAAACCTCTCACTTTGAACAATCCGATCCTGGAGAATGACCCTGAATTGTCGTACCGCTGGTCGCGTGAAAAAGCCGCGGACTGGTCTGCCCGCCACGGCTGGCTCGTCGGCTGCAACTTCGTTCCGCATAATGCCATCAACCAGCTGGAGATGTGGCAGGCCGAGACGTTCGATCCATTCCTGATCGACAAGGAGCTCAGCTGGGCGGCCGGTCTCGGCTTCAATACCATCCGCGTATTCCTGCACCACCTTTTGTGGGAGCAGGATTCGAAAGGCTTCCTGGAGCGCATCGACCTTTTCCTTTCCATCGCCGACAAACATGGCATCAAAACCATGTTCGTCCTGTTCGACGCCGTCTGGGATCCGAACCCGAAGCTTGGTAAACAGCCGGAGCCGAAACACAATGTTCATAACTCCGGCTGGGTGCAGTGCCCCGGCTTCGCAGTGCTGAACAACCCCGACAGCTATGACAGTCTGTACGAATACGTGCACGGCATCGTCAATCATTTCAAGCACGACAGCCGCGTGATCATCTGGGACCTCTACAACGAGCCGGATAATATGAATCTTGGCAGCTACAAGGACAATAACTATGCACAGCACAAAGCGGAGCTGTCGTTGCAGTTGCTGAAGAAGACCATCCGCTGGGTGCGCGGCATTGGCCCCGATCAGCCCATCACGATGGCGCCCTGGCAGGAGGTAGAAGACTGGAGCTGCGAAACGAAGATCTCTGAGATCGATAACTATATGTTCACGCATTCGGACGTGATCTCGTTTCATTGCTATGCCGATAAGAAGGGAATGAAAGCGCGCATCAAGCAATTGAAGCGCTACGGACGCCCGATGTTTTGCACAGAGTATATGGCCCGCCCATTCGGAAGCACGTTCGAAGACATACTGCCGCTTTTCAGGGAAGCAGGCATCGGCGCCTATAACTGGGGATTCGTTGCCGGCAAGTCGCAGACGCATTGCCCCTGGGATTCCTGGCAGAAGCCGTACATCGATGAGCCCGAGCTCTGGTTCCATGATATCTTCAGGTCCAACGGCGAGGCATACCGGCCCGATGAAGTTGCGTTCCTCAAGAGCTTCGTGAAAGACGGGATCAGGAAACCAGCAATGAAAAAGACCACGTTGAAAAAAGTTGCCTGATCTCAACGGTATAAATGATAAAAACCACTGCCACCCGCGGTGGTTTTTTCATGAAAAAAGCAGGCACGAGGGCCTGCTTTCAAGAGGTGGATGGATGCGATCAGTTTTGAAGATTATACTTGTAGAACCCTTCCCGCGAGAGGAGGCTCTCATTCGTGATGTCGGTCAGCAGCGAATCCTTGACGAGCTTGGTCACAAGACGGATCTGCTCGCAGTCGTCGGCTGCCTCGAGGATGAGCTTGTAGCTTTCAATCTTCATCAGGGCGCGCTTGCTGCTTTTGCCAACCTGGCGATCGAGCCAGTTGCATTTTTCAGCAAGGTACAATTGATGGTTGCGGAAGTAGGCATGCATAGGAGGAGGATTTGATTGTGAATAGTGGATGGTTGCTTGTTGCAACAAATTAAACAGAAAAAATCAAATCTTCCTAATGCATGAGTCTTACAGGGGGTTTTCAGCGGTGAACTGCTGAAATGCATCGCTCAATTGCGCTGCTTCTATCACAACGCGGCTTCGATTTCCGGTCTTGCATACGATTCTGCAAGCTTTTTCTGGTGCTCCGATGCAAGTGGGGCATAGCTGTCGAACTGCATCCGGAATTTTGCGCGACCCTGCGACAGCGAGCGAAGCGACGACGAAAAATCGTGGAGCTCCGCCAGCGGGACGCACGCAATGATCTTTTGAAAATGGCCTTCTGTCTCCATTCCTTCGACAACGCCGCGGCGGCTTTGCACATCGCCCATGACGGCCCCTGTGAGGTCTTCGGGCGTGGTGATTTCCACCCGGTAAAGCGGCTCAAGGATCTGCGGGTCCGCTTCCTGGAACGCCTGTCGGAAAGCCATCAGACCGGCCAGCTTAAAGGACAGGTCGTTGGAATCAACGGCATGCATCTTTCCATCGTACACGCAAACGCGAATATCGCGGACGTGTGAGCCTGTGAGGGGTCCTTCCTGCATTTTTTCCATGATGCCTTTTTGAATGGAAGGAAGGAAGCGCGCGTCGATGGCGCCACCAACAATGCAGTTGTAATAAACCAACTTTCCGCCCCACGGAAGGTCGATGGTCTCGCGCCCACGGACAGTGAGTCCGGTCGGTTCCGCGAGGCCATCAAAGAACGGCTCGATCCGCAGCGAGACCTCGCCGAACTGGCCGGCGCCACCCGATTGCTTCTTATGGCGGTAGCTCGCTTCGGCAGGACGCCGGATGGTTTCGCGGTAGGGGATTCGTGGCCTTGTAAAGCGCACCTGCAAATGGTGCTGGTTCTCGATCTTCCAGCGCGCTACGGCCAGGTGCATATCACCCTGGCAATGCAGGAGGGTCTGGCGGAGCTCGGACGATACCTCGATCACCAGGGTCGGGTCCTCCGCGCGCAGCTGATGAAGCGCCTGTGAAAGGCGTTCCTCTTCACCTTTTTTCAAGGGCTCGATGGCTACCGTCAGGTTCGAAGGCGGGAACGCGATGGGGTGCAGGTCGATGGACCGGCCACGGGCATGAAGTGTATTATTGACGTGCGTGTTGCGCAATTTTAGCGTCGCGCCGATATCTCCCGCCGCCAGCTCGTTGACGGGAATGCGCTTGTTGCCTTCCATCATGAAGAGCTGGCTGATTTTTTCGACCACACCGTTGGACGCGTTGACCAGCTCCATACCGGCCCGAACCGTGCCGCTGAAGACTTTGAAGTAGGAGAGATCGCCGACATGTGATTCCGAAACGGTCTTGTAGACAAACAGGCACGGAGGCCCGTCTGCACGGCAGGGCAACGCGTCACCGGAAAGCGTTTGCTGTGGTGGCATCTCGTTGGCGCTCGGGCACACGGCATCGATGAATCCCATCAGGCGGCCGCTTCCCATATTGCGTTCGGCGCTGAGGCAAAAGAGCGGAAAGATCTCGTGCCGGATCATGGCGTTTTTAAGACCTTCTTTCAGCTCGTCCTCGTCCAGCTCGCCTTTGTCGAAATAGTGTTCCATCAGTGTCTCGTCATTGCTGGCGATGGCTTCTACGAGCTCGCGATGAAGGCGGTCGGCGCGCTCACGCTCCGCTTCCGGGATCGGCAGCTTGTCTGGCTTTCCGCCGGTATCGCGGAACTTGTAAAGAGTCATGCGGAGCACGTCGATGATCTCGTGGAAACCAGCGCCCTGCTGCACGGGATACTGGATGATGGCGAGCCGGCTGCCGAAATGGTCACGCGCTTGCTGCACAGTGCGGTCGTAGTCGGACTTATCGTGATCCAGCTTGTTGACCGCAAAGATCAGGGGTGTCCGGAAGCGCTCGGTATACTCCCATGTGATTTCGGTGCCAACCTCGACACCCGCCGTGGCGTTGAGGAGCATCACGCCGGTGTCGGCAACGCGGAGAGCAGAGAGAACCTCGCCGGCGAAATCGTCATACCCTGGGGTATCTAGGATGTTGATCTTGAAGCCGCGCCACTTTGTATGCATCAATTTTGAAAAGATGGAATTGCCGCGCTCTTTTTCGAGCTCGTGGTAGTCGCCGACAGTCGTTCGCTCGTCCACAGATCCTTTGCGGGAGAGAAGTCCGGCTTCAAAAAGCATGCATTCGGAGAGTGAGGTTTTGCCCGAGCCTGCATGGCCCAGGAGTGCGATGTTCTTGACATGCGACGTGTCGAATTCGGCAGGCATAAAACAGGTTTTACGGTGAAGGCAAGAGGAGGTAGACCGGCAGCGCAGACGCTCCCGGCAGGCATAAAAAAACGCTACGAGCTTAACAGGTGGTAGCGTTGATGAAGTCCCGGAATTCCATCCGGAGCTGCTGCAGCCGGTTTTCCAAGGTCAGGAATTCGTCCAGAAGACGCTCATGGGCGGAGAATGTCTCTGCAGTCACATAGTCGTTTTTAGACAGCTCGAATGACACCTTGCGCTCGTGCTGCTTGATGGCCTGCTTGACATCGTGGATGTTGATCAGCTGGATGTGGAACTGGTTGTCGAAATGCTCGACTTCCTGCAGCTGTTTCTTATCGAGAGTTTGCTTGCAATTGTCGCTCAGCAGCTTCTTACATTCGCTGAACTCGTCGCGGTAATTGCGGAGGATCTGGCGCCATTCGGCTGTTTCAGAGCTTAACTGCGAGATGTCTGTCTGAACCATCGGAAGAAAGTTTATTGGTTAAAAAATAAATTTTATCCTCTTCCTTTTCGTAGGGCGGGTTATGATTCTAAAAGTAGACCGGTTTTTAGGGAAAAACAATTTCTTTGTTTTCGGGAAACTCCGTAAATTCTGTGCCTCACCTCTATATTTGCGCCCCATGATCGCCCAGAGCACCGTTCAGCAAATCCTTTCCCGCATTGATATCCTGGATATCGTCGGTGGTTGGGTGAAGCTCAAAAAGCGCGGCGCGAACTACCTCGGACTTTGCCCCTTTCACAATGAGCGGACGCCGTCTTTCACAGTTTCCCCCGCAAAGGAGATCTTCAAATGTTTTGGTTGCGGCAAGAGCGGCAACTCGATCTCCTTTCTTATGGAGCACGAGAAGTTCACGTACGTGGAAGCTCTTCGCTGGCTCGCTCATAAATATAATATTGAGATCGAGGAAACGGCTGCATCACCCGAAGTCATCATCCAGATGCAGGCCGCAGAGAGCCTGAACATCATCAATACGTTTGCCCAAAAGTATTTCGCGGAACAATTATTTCGCACTGAGGAAGGAAAGGACATCGCGCTTCCGTACCTGCGCCAGCGGGGCTTCCGCGATGAAATCCTTGAAAAGTTCGGCATCGGCTATTCACCCGACAAGCGCGATGCCTTTGCGACGACGGCAGTCAAGAACCAGTACAACCGCGACCTGCTTCTCAAGTCTGGGCTCGTTGCGAACCGAAACGACCAGCTTGTTGACAATTACCGGGACCGCATTATTTTCCCGATCCATAATGTCACCGGAAAGATCATCGGCTTCGGCGCACGCCTCATTAAGAGCAACGACAAAGCGCCGAAATACATCAACACGCCGGAGAATGAGATCTATGTCAAAAGCAAGATCCTCTACGGCCTTTATTTTGCCCGCCAACCGATCGATCGTGGCGATGAATGCCTGCTTGTCGAGGGGTATACCGATGTCGTATCGCTTTCGCAGGGCGGTATCGAAAACGTTGTAGCAAGCGGTGGTACATCGCTGACGCAGGATCAGCTCCGGCTGATCAAGAAGTACACGAAGAACCTTACCATTATCTACGATGGCGACGGCGCAGGCATTAAGGCTGCGTTGCGCGGTCTCGACATGGCGCTCGAGGAGGGCCTCAACGTCAAGCTCGTTCTGATCCCCGACAAAGAAGATCCCGACAGCTACCTGCAAAAGGTTGGCGCAGCGGCCTTCCGCGAGTATGTGGCGCGAAACAAGAAAGATTTTATTCTCTTCCAGCTGGAGGTGTCCCTGCAGGATGCCGGCTCAGACCCGAACAAGAAATCGGAAGTGGTCAACCAGGTTGCCCAGACGATCGCACGGATCGACAAGGCTGAAGACTTTACGAAGCAACAGGACTATATCCGGCAGAGCGCGCAGGTGCTCAATATCGACGAGGCGGGCTTCACGAACCTTGTCAACAAATTCATCCGCAACCGCATCTCGAAAGAAGAGGCGAAGATCCCATTCGAAGAAGCGAAAGCTCTCCAGGAGCATGCTGCAGGCGAGCCCGAGCGGAACTATGACGACCAGACCTTCAACCTTCTTTTCCGAGACGAGATGCAGGAACGCGAGATCGCACGCGTGCTTCTCGAGCATGGTACAAAGGAGTGGAACGGCCAGCTGATCTCCGACTACGTGATGAGCGAGCTGCCGGAAGAAGAGCTGATGGAGAACAAGGCGGTGCTGCATTTTCTGCACGAATACAAATCACGCATGACGGTCACCCGCACGGTTGACAAGAATTATTTCCTTTACCATGCAGACCCGGAGCTGAGCACGCTGGCAGTCTCTCTGCTGCAATTCCCGTATGAAGAGAGCGCTCACTGGAAGTCGGATAAGAACGCGGCAACGGGATACCAGGACAGCCTGTTCAAGCAGGATTACAAGAGCTTCATGCGGATGATCCAGGAAGACGGAAAAGACGAGCTGTCGGGTTTCCTCAAGACCCAACGGGATACCACACACGAAGAGGTGATCTCCGCTGTCAACTACCTCAAGCTGCGCAAGGTCAGGCGCCTGCTGCTTCAGAACCAGGCCGACCTCGAAAAAGCCACGGTCGACCAGCAAATGACCCTGCTTCTGACACATCAGCACCTGAAGCAGATGGAAATCGAGCTGACCCGCGGCATCGGCACCGTGGTGATCCGATAGGACGGCATGTTTTTCGCCACACCACTTTTCAAAAAACATGAAGACGACAGACGCGCTTCTCGGTGGCCTTGCCGGCGCCATAACGCTAACTCTGGTGCACGAATCATTGCGCCGCCTTGTGCCCGATGCGCCCCGAATGGACCTCCTCGGGATGCAGGCGATCCGAAAACTGCTGCGAAACGCAGACCAACCCGTGCCTACTGAGAAGACTCTTTTTACCGCCGCGATGGCCGGAGACCTGGTTGGCAATGGACTTTACTATGGTGTCGGCGGTCTGGCTGCCGACCGGGACGTGGTCTCAAAATCAGCCTTCCTTGGACTGACCGCCGGCGTTGGCGCTCTTCTTCTGCCGAAGCCCCTTGGCCTCAGCGATGCACCGTCCCGCAGAACTACGGGAACGGCGGTGCTGACCATTGCGCTGTACACGGTGGGCGGGCTTGCGGCCGGCATAGTCATGAAAGCGCTGCAAGCCCGGCGGTGCGTTGCCGTGCCTGCCGGGAGCCTGGTGCTGTGACGGGCTGCTCAGGAAGGGCGGAAGGCCAAAGAAGCGATCAGGGTGTTGGAGGTTACCTTCCCGTCGGCGGGCGGTGAAGCCCCAGGTTTGCGAGGGGGCACTGGCATCAAAACTGCATGGATAGACTATTCTTCATTTTAAAATCGAGCAATATGTCAGGAAGAGGTGATAACAACAAGCCCGGCGGCTCGGGCAGCGGCGCCAGCAATCAAAGTGGCCAGGCAATCGATAAGCAAAGCGGCAAGATGAATCACGGCGACCAGACGGGCGGCCAGCCCTCTCAGCCGCAGCAGAAGGAGCGTGACCAGTCGAGCGATCGAAACCAAAGTACGGAACGGGCAAAGCCGGGCAGCCGGTAAGCAATGGGCAGGCTGTCGGCCTGCTTTTTTTTGGACCTTAATTTTTCATTGTTGAGAATTGTAGCAATCTCCGACACACATGGTCAGCACCGGGCGCTCAAGCTTCCGCGCGGCGACACGATCATTCATGCCGGGGACCTCACCTTTCGGGGCAAGAAAGAAGAAGTGATGGATTTTCTCGGATGGTTTCGGGCGCTCGATTTTAGCAACAAGATCCTGATCGCGGGGAACCACGATTTCTTTTTTGAAAAGGAAAGCATGCGCGGCATTGAAGGATACCTGCCAACGGGTGTCACTTACCTGCAGGACACCGGCTTGACGATCGACGGTGTTCATTTCTGGGGCTCGCCCTATACGCCGCTTTTTTTCAACTGGGCTTTCAACCGAAAGCGAGGTCGTGAGATCGCCCGCCACTGGGGCCTCGTGCCTCCACATACAGACGTGCTGATCACACACGGACCGCCCTACGGAATCCTCGACCAGGTTGGCAACGAGCGGCCGGTCGGCGACCGCGACCTGCTGAAGCGCGTTACAGAGGTGAGGCCGAAGGTCCATGTCTTCGGGCATATTCATGAGTCCTACGGCACCTGCATAAAAGAAGGTGTGCGTTACATCAACGCCAGTATCCTCAACGAGCTCTACCAACCGGTGCATAGGCCCGTTGTCTTCGACATCTGAGCAAGATGCATGGCACGACATTTTGGGAAATCCTTTGGAGATATTATTTTGATGTTGTAACATCGAACTAGTACCTTTACAAAAAACCACAGCAAAAACCAACAGTTATGGCAACAACCTGGAAATTAGATCCCACGCACAGCGAAGTTCAGTTCAAGGTCAAGCACCTGATGATCACGACGGTGACTGGCTACTTCAAGACATTCAACCTCGAAGTGGAGACGGAGAGCGACGATTTCACAACGGCATCGCGCATCGAGTTCTCCGCAGACGTCGATTCGATCGACACGAACAACCAACAGCGCGACACCCACCTGAAGTCTGCCGACTTTTTCAATGCAGAAGAGCATGGGCAGATCCTGTTCCGCGGCTCACGTTATGAGAACAGCGGGGACAGCGCCAAGCTTCATGGCGACCTCACGATCCGCGGCGTCAGCCGTCCGGTGACGGTGAATGTCGATTTTGGCGGCATCGTGGTTGATCCCTATGGCCAGACGAAAGCAGGGTTCACCGTATCGGGCAAGATCAGCAGAAAAGATTTCGGTCTGACCTGGAATGCGGTCACCGAAGCCGGCCAGGTTGTGGTGAGCGACGAGATCAAACTCAACGCGGAAATTCAGCTGGTAAAGCAACAAGCATAAGACGAGAGAAGAGACGAGGAAGGAATCAGCAGATCAGATGAAGAGGGCCCGGTTACAGCCGGGCCTTTTTGCGGATGTCATCGACGATCCGCACCGCATGCTCCCGCGAGTTTTCAATGAACAGCCGGTGCGTATTCATACCTCCACAGATCACGCCGGCGAGATAGATACCGGGCCGGTTGGTTTCGTGCGTTTGCTCATCGTATGCGGGCTTGCAGCTCTCGTCCGAGCAAAGCTCAATGCCGATCTTTTCGAGAAAGGGCAGGTTCGGCTGGTAGCCTGTCAGGGCCAGCACCCAGTCATTGGCGATCGTCACCGGGCCTTCAGGCGTCAGGAGATCTACGTCCGATGCGCGGATCGCCGTGACGGTCGACTGGAAATAAGCCCTGATCGATCCTTCGGCGATCCTGTTTTCGATATCGGGACGTACCCAATACTTTACGCGGTGACCGATCTCCGTGCCGCGGACCACCATCGTTACGTCGGCACCTTTTCTCCACGTCTCGAGTGCAGCATCGACTGCCGAATTCATGGCACCTACGACAACAATTTTCTGGAACGCATAAAAATGAGGATCGCGGTAATAGTGCTTCACTTTCGGCAACTCTTCTCCTGGTACATTCAGCGGGTAGGGGATATCGTAAAAGCCGGTGGCCACGATCACGTACCGCGCGCGGTAAACAGATTTCGTCGTGCGGACTTCCGAGAAGCCTGCCCCGTCCTGTGTGATATCGGTCACCTCCTCGAATAGGTGGATCGGCACGCGCCGGTCCTGGGTCACGCGCCGGTAGTATTCAAGAGCCTCACTGCGCGTGGGTTTCGGGTTATTGGAAACGAACGGCACGCCGCCGATCTCGAGGCGTTCCGAGGTCGAAAAAAAGGTCATGTTGACCGGGTAGTGATAGATGGAGTTGACCAGCGTTCCTTTTTCAAGAACGAGACAGTCAATGCCGTGTCGCCGGGCCTCCAGGGCGCACGCGATGCCGATAGGTCCGCCGCCGACAATAATGATCGACAGAACGTTTCCTGTCATACGGCCATCGGTTTGGCGGGTGAATAGATGCGTGTTCCCTTCATGACCTTTACCGCGGAGCCCTCTGCCAGGAATACCGACGCTGGCTCGCCGCGCAGAGGTTCTGCAAAGGCTGCTCCGTACAGTGCTTCTACGGAGCAGGAGCATTCGAATTTTGAAACGCGATGCGCCTTCCACCGTGGATGTGACACTTCGTAGGTTCCGGTACAATCTTTATTTACGGTTGTATAGCCCCAATAGTGCTCCGTGATGAATTCTTCAATAGACCCTTCGGCAACCGGTTGGGCCGTCGGCTCGGCGTCTGCCCGGAGAAAGTTCCAGCGATCGCCCACCTTCCATTCGTACGAGACGTGCAGTGTATCCGCATCCTGCTCCCACCGGTGCCTCATCGCGTGTGTGGCGTAGTTCTCACCATAAAGGGTATTGGCAACGAGCGTGATCATATGCCGCGGTACGATCTCCTTCACGAAAACGACGCCGCGCTTCCATGAATGATCTTGTTTGGAGCGCACGTAAAATCGGAGGTTGACCTCTTCGAATGTTTTGTGAAAGGGAATTGGAATGCCGGCCACGCGGGTACCGGAAAAAAGAAACCCGACGAGGCTTGCATAATGCACGCCGTCGAACGAATCGAGCTCGGTATGGGCCGGTAAGTGGGGCTGGAGAAGAGAAGGGTCGACGGCATAATTTGCCATCAGGAGATTTTGCCAGGATGCCGTGAGAAAGGGAGTGGCCATGTGTAAAAATAAAACAGGATCGACATCGCGGCTGCCCATGGTTTGTCCTGCGCGGAACCGTTCCGGGGTTATCTTTGCGCGGCAAATAAAGCTGTATGAAAGAAGTCTATATCGTTTCCGCCGTTCGCACGCCGATCGGTTCTTTTGGCGGGTCTCTTAAGGATGTTCCAGCGACCCGGCTCGGCGCCATCGCAATTAAGGCGGCTGTTGAGCGGGCAGGCATCCGCCCGGACCAGGTCAATGAAGTTTTGATGGGTTGCGTGATCCAGGCCAACCTGGGCCAGGCGCCCGCACGCCAGGCGGCGCGGTATGCGGGCCTTCCCGACAATGTTGTCTGCACGACCGTGAACAAGGTCTGCGCAAGCGGTATGAAGGCCATTGCCCAGGGTGCGCAGAGCATCCTTTTGGGTGATTCGGATATTGTTGTGGCTGGTGGAATGGAAAACATGAGCAGCGTTCCGTTTTACGTCGAGACGATGCGCTGGGGAAACAAGTATGGCAATACGGGACTGATCGATGGACTGGCCAAAGACGGCCTGACCGATTGTTACAGCCAGACGGCGATGGGCAATGCTGCCGACTTTTGCGCTTCTGAAAATAAGATCAGCCGTGAGGAGCAGGACGCGTTTGCGATCGAAAGCTACCAACGGAGCCAGAAAGCATGGGACGATGGAAAGTTTGCCGATGAGGTCGTCCCCGTTGAGATCCCTTCCAAAAAAGGAGACGCTGTTATCGTGGCCAAAGATGAAGAGCCGTGGAATGTGAAGTTCGATAAGATCGCCGGGCTTCGTCCTGCCTTTGGGAAAGAAGGCACGGTGACGGCAGCCAATGCAAGCACAATGAATGATGGAGCGGCAGCCGTTGTTCTCATGAGCCGCGAGAAAGCCGAAGAGCTGGGTATCGCCCCGCTGGCCGTTCTGCGCGGTTATGCCGATGCGGAACAAGAGCCGACCTGGTTCACGACAACGCCAAGCATTGCCGTGCCGGTTGCCGTGAAGCGCGCAGGGATCGAGATGAAAGACCTTGACTACGTGGAGCTCAACGAGGCCTTCAGCGTCGTGGGCATTGTCAATACGCGCAAGATGGAGCTTGACCCGTCTCGGGTCAATGTCAATGGTGGCGCGGTTTCCATCGGCCACCCCCTTGGCTGCAGTGGCGCCCGCATCATCGTGACACTTGTGAATGTATTGAAGCAGAAGAACGGCCGCTATGGAGCTGCTGGCATTTGCAACGGCGGTGGCGGCGCTTCGGCAATGGTGATCGAGAGAGTGTGAGGAGCCACCAGGCAAAAGGCACGTTTAAAAAGCCAGGAGCGGACGTTGGAAGCCGGACTGACGATTTTAGATTGACGATTTTAGATTTTTGGAGAGTGTGTTGAACCACGAAGGCACGAAGAGCGCGAAGGAGCACAAAAAGGGATTGACGATTTACGATTTTAGATTTTAGATTTCTGGAGAGGCGGTCGTTCGGACTGTCATCCCGAGCGCCCCGCGAGGGAGCCCATGCCCCCGAATGCTGTCCGTCATGGCGAGGAACGAAGCCAACTCCTGCACCTCCAGCCTGTCATCCCGAGCGTCTCGCGAGGGAGCCCATGCTTTACGCACGCTGTCATGC
>JAQBNP010000242.1 GCA_028288515.1 Flaviaestuariibacter sp.
ATCAACCGCCGCCAGAGCGAAACGCCTGTTGAGTCATTCATCCAAACAGATGCGGCCGTTAACCAGGGAAACAGCGGTGGCGCCCTTGTCAACAGCAGCGGTGAGCTGATCGGCATCAACTCCGCCATCCTCGCTCCCACCGGCACCTACGCCGGCTATTCGTTCGCCATCCCCGTCGCCATCGTCAAGAAGATCGTTGACGATATCGTCCGGTTCGGCGATGTGCAACGTGGGTACCTGGGCATCACCTATATCTCCACGGACGATATGAGCGAGGAGCAGATCAAGGCGCAGGGCCTGCCGACAAACGTTGAAGGCGTGCTGGTCTCAGGCGTTTCCTCCGACGGAGGCGCCTACGCGGCCGGCATTCGCAAAGGCGACATCATCACCAAGGTCAACAACAACCTTGTCAATACCGGTATCCAGATGAGCGCCCAGATCGCTTCGTTCCGCCCCGGCGACCGTGTCCCGGTCAGCTACCTGCGCAACGGGAAGGAATACGCGGTTGACATCGTTCTGAAGAAAAAGGGAGATGTTGTGACGATGAATATCGGCAATCGCCTCGGCGCCGACCTTGCCACTCTCGATAAGTCGAAGGCACGCCAGTACGGCATTGCAGGTGGCGTGGTGGTTTCCAAGATCACGGATGGGGGCCCGATCGGAAAGACCCGCATGCAGTCGGGCTTCGTGATCACGAGCGTTAACGGACAGGACGTTACCTCGGTTGACGAGCTGACCCAAATGCTGGCAAACGCTACCGGGCCGGTCCGCGTGGAAGGGATCTACCCCGGCTATGACGGAAGTTATACATACCCACTGAACCTCGACCAGTAACAGGTCTGAATTCATAGGCGAAGCCGGTCCAAGCGACCGGCTTTTTCGTCTACAGGGCCTGGATCTTTTCCAACACAAGCCATCCCCACGCATTTAGGGCGAGGATGCCTCCCCGTTCCAGCCGACGCTCCGCGCCCGTAAATACATTTCGGTAGGCGCCCGGTTCTGCAGTCAGCTCGAAGTGAAGTGGCTCCGGCGATAGGTTCAGCAGGACCAGGATCGACTCCTCGCCGAAGGTCCTTCGGAATCCCAGCACCGATGCACGCTCCGTCGTTTCAACCGGCTCAAGCAGCGCTGCTGCCGACAGCGCCCCGGAACGGGTGCGGAGCTCAAGGAGGGTCTTGTAGAACGCGTGCAGCGGCGTGCCCCCGGACCAGTCCACCGGGTCTTTTTCGAAGAAGGCAAGCCTTTTCCTGTTGGCGGCTTCCTGGCCTGTATACAACAGCAGAACGCCGGGATAGGTACCGCTGAACACCGCGAGGGCCCGTGCGGCATTGCCATATTTTTCATACTCCGTCCCGTTCCAGCTGTTCTCATCATGATTTGTTGTGAACCAGGCCTTCAGACCCGGAACAGCAGCATAGCGCTCAAGTATTTCCCGAAGCCCTTCGAGGGGGAGTGCCCTGCTGTAAAAATCCTGCGCGCCCTTCATCCATGTCCAGGTGTAAGCGGCATCGAAGACCTGCATGTAATCGGGGTGTGCCAGAGGGTCGAGCTCGGCGAGCCAAAAAAGCGGCCGGATCGACTCCACCGCTTCCCTGGCTTCAAGCCAGAAGGGAAGCTCAACCCAGAAGGCGAGGTCACAGCGGAAGCCGTCGATGCCGGTCTCGCTGACCCAGAATGACATGGCTTCGATCATGGCGCGGCGAAGCGCGGGGTTGCCGAAGTCAAGCTCGATGATATCGGCCATCCCGGAGGCGGCTTTGAAGGTGCCGGTCGTTGGGTCTTTCTTGTAGTAATCGGGGTGCGAGAGAGTCCAGTGATGGTCCCACCCTGTATGGTTGGCCACCCAGTCAAGGATGATGCGGAAGCCCATGGCGTGCGCGGTTGAGACAAGCGCTTTCCAGTCGTCCATCGTGCCGAATTCGGGGTCGACGGAGACATAATCGGAACAGGCGTAGTAGCTGCCCATCGTGCCCTTGCGGTGCTGCTTTGCAATGGGCGTGAGCGGCATGAACCAAAGGGTTTCGACGCCCATGTCCCGGAGGCGCGGCAGGTGGTTGCGGAATGCGTTGATCGTGCCTTCGGCCGTGTACTGCCGCAGGTTGACCTCGTAAACATTGGTGCGAAGGATCCATGATTTTCCAGGGGACATCGGTGCGCGGTTGTTTGGCTCAAAATAACACATTAAAGGACTCTTAGCAGATTCCGGGTTAATTTTGCAGAGCATGAAAACATTCGACGTCCCGGTGGCCTACCGCAGCCCGCTCATCTCGGCCATCAAGAAGAAGCGCAAGGAGGAAGACCGGATGAAAAAGGACTTCTCCCCGACCCTGCTCGACCTTGGTCCGCTGCGCATCTACCTGGCACGTCATTTCGGTTTTTGCTATGGTGTCGAGAATGCCATCGACATTGCTTTCCGCACGATCGAGGAGAACGAGGGCAAGCGCATATTTCTCCTCAGCGAAATGATCCACAACCCCCAGGTCAATGCCGACCTTCTCAATGCCGGTGTGCGGTTCCTGCAGGATACGAAAGGCCGCACCCTGGTTCCTTTCGAGGAGCTGACCGCGGACGACATCGTGCTGATCCCGGCCTTCGGTACAACGCTGGAGATCGAAAAAAAGCTGAGTGCGATCGGCATTGCAACGGAAACATATAACACGACCTGCCCTTTCGTGGAGAAGGTCTGGAACCGGAGCGATGCCATCGCCAGGAATGCATACACGATCGTGATCCACGGAAAGCCTGACCACGAAGAGACGCGCGCAACGTTCTCACATGCCGCAGCCGGCGCACCGGCGGTTGTGGTCAGGGACATGGCACAGGCCCGGGAGCTGGCGGCATTCGTGGCAGGTGAGCGACCTGCCGCTGAATTCAATGAAGCTTTTAAAGGGCAGCATTCCCAAGGCTTCGATCCGCAGCGCGACCTGCAGCGGATCGGCGTCGTGAACCAGACGACAATGCTTGCCAGCGATACGCAAGCCATTGCCGACCTACTGAAGGAAACGATTACGAAACGGTTTGGATCGGAGAGCGCAACCGTGAAGGACCATTTCGCCGATACGCGCGACACGCTTTGCTATGCGACGAACGATAACCAGACGGCCGTGAAGGGACTGCTGTCGGTTCCGGCGGATCTTGCCATCGTGGTCGGCGGCTACAATTCATCCAATACATCGCACCTCGTGGAGCTGCTGGAAGACAAGCTTCCGACTTACTTCATCGACCATGCGGATAAGATCCTGTTCCGCGAATCGATCACGCATTACGATTTCCATACGGCCACAGAATCGATCACGGAACACTTCCTGCCCGATCGTGAGCCCGTGACGGTGCTGATCACCAGCGGCGCGTCCTGCCCCGACGCCGTGGTGGAAGGTGTCATAAAAAAACTGGCAGGATTCTATCCCGCCAGTCTCTCCCTGGACGCAATGCTGGAGCGCTTCCGGTAGACGGCTGCCGGGACTGGCCAACCGTAAACACCGCGTCCGCCCTAATAGGTTTCTTCGATATTGAATGGCTGGTTGTACAGCAGGTTGTAATATTCTTCGGCCATGCGGTTGCTGTCGAACTGGACCTGCACGTCACGCATCCCGTTCTTCACGATCTGGCGCCAGGTGTTCTGGTCCTCGTAGTACAGCGGAAGGATCTCCTTTTGCAGGATCTCGTAGAGCTGGTCGAGGTCGTACTGGTCCTGGTCGGGCGTGCTCATTTTTGTATACTCCACCTCCGGAACGACAAAGCCGTTGTTGCCGTGGTGAACGAACTCGGGAATCCAGCCATCGTTTGTCGAGAAGTTGACGGCCCCGTTCATGGCGGCGGTCATGCCACTTGTACCCGACGCCTCGCGGGGCACGCGGGGGTTGTTCAGCCAGCAATCGGCAGCCTGCTTCAGGCGCTTGGAGAGGGCCAGCTCGTAGCCGACAAGCACCGCTACATTCTTATAGTTCTTGCTCAGGTGAACCAGCTCGTTGAATTCCGAAATGGCCGGGTAATCAACCGGGTACGGCTTGCCCGCCCAGATGATCTGCACCGGGTATTTGGCGTTGCTCATCAGCTCATTGAACCGCTGGATGTCGCGGGTGATGAGGTTGGCGCGCTTGTAGCCGGCAAAGCGACGCGCCCACACAATGGTGAACACGTTCGGATCGAAGACCTTGCCGGTTTGATCGGCCACGAGCTCGAAGGCGCGCTTCTTCATCCACTTCTTGCGGTCGTCGAAAGCGGCGTCATTTGATTCTTCGCGGAAGCGGTACAGCTGCTTGTCCGACCAGTAGCGCCAGTTCTGTGCGTTCGTGATGGCAAGGATCTCGCAGATATTATCGTATTTGCTCCACATGTGACGCGACACTTCGCCATGCAATTGTGACACGCCGTTTGCAATGCGCGCAAACCGCAGCGCGGCGAGTGAGTGATTGAACTGGTCGTCCGGCATGCCGGTGAGCTTCTTGGTTTCTTCCACGGTGAGACCGCAGAAATAGCTCATTTTATGGCAGAGATAGATGTCGTGCTTTTCGTTTCCAGCCTCTTCGGGCGTGTGCGTTGTGAAGACAAGGCGCTTCTTCACCTCCTCGATCTTGCGGCCATATTTGTTATACAGGTAGAAAGCCGCCGAGAGACCGTGGGCCTCGTTGAGATGGTAGACCTCCGCGTTGAAGCCGATCTCGTCGAGAAGCTTTGCGCCACCGACCCCGAGGAGGATGAACTGCGCCACCTTCGTTGCCACGTTGGCATCGTAGAGCCGGTGGGTGATGGTTTGCGACACGTAGTCATTCTCGGGAATATCGGTCGTCATCAGGAAGAGCGGCGCGGAATTGAAAGTCGTGGGCGGCAGGTACATGACCTTCACCCAAACCGGGTGCTCGTGCACCGTGATCTCGAACTTGATGCCGGTATCCTCGAGAAAGCTGTAGATTTTTTCCATCCAGGTTACCTGGAGGGTCTGGTCCTGGTTGCGGGCCTGGTCATAATAACCGTATTTCCACAGGATGCCGATGCCGACAAGGTTCTGGCGCAGCTCGTAGGCGCTTCGCAGGTGAGAGCCGGAGAGAAAGCCGAGACCGCCGCTGTAGATCTTCAGGGGCTGGTGGATTGCGAACTCCATCGAGAAATAAGCCACGCGTTTTCCGTAACGCTCGTCAACTGGGTAAGGTACCTGGTATGATCTGAAATCCATTTTTATGATCGCTTTTAAAATGTAACGGTGCGCAAGATAAGGGAATTGCAAAATAACGTGTCCTTACTACACATTTAACACATCCATTCTATTTTGCGGAGGCAGTCCCGTGTGCAGCCTTGGCTTCCTTCTTTTTTGGGAATCGTCCTTCGAACACGCATTTGACGCCGCGGTGCGAGCCGCATCCTTCCACTTCGCGGATGGTAACGGACGATCCCGAGAAGGTGAATTCAACATTGCAGGGATCGCCCCCCTGGCGGAAGACGGCCGTCCTGCTGGACGTAAGCAGGGCCGTGCCTTTGAGCTCACCGGTGCAGTCGTTCTCTTTTTCGAAGTGGATAAAAAAATTGATCTGTTTCGGGTTGCTTGCGTCGCGGATCGAAACAAGGTTATTGGGCTCCTTGCCGTAGTCGCCGGAGAATGGCTGCTTGCGGCCGAGGGTGTCGATCGGGTTGATGAGGGCGCTGCCTTCGTCCAGCCCGTCGGTCATGATCAGCGTAAAGTTTTTTGCGTCGGCATTGTAGACAAACACGTCCTTTCCTTCGAGTGAGCTGCCATCGGGTTCACGTCGGACGGTGTTGCGCGTCACAGAGAACGCTTTGTCGAGCAGGCTGGATTGAGAGGTCGCCGGATTGGCATCAGGAAGCAGGAACGGAAGGACGCCGCCGAATGCGCCGTCACGGTTGAATACCAGGAGGAGGGCTGCCTGCCTCGTGGCGGAAGCGCCGCGCACCACGAAATAGTGTGATCCGCCCGTGCCGGCGATATGAGCCAGCGGGGTATATTTCACCTTGGCGCTGCCGAACAGCGCGGTGGTGGCGCTGTCGCCGAGAAAGGCAAGAAAAGCCGGCTGGCGGATCGAAGCGGTATCGCGAAGGGCGAGCAGGCCGGTGTCGGTCAGCTGGTAGGGCGCCGCCGCTTTCTGGAACCGGTCCGTAAACGTGCTGAAGTCGAATGCCTGTCCTTCTTCCTGCCGAGGCTGTGCCGTCTTTTTATCCCTGCATGCCGCGAGGCATACCAGCAGCATCAATGCTCCGATCTTGTACATGAGCCCATATTTGGTGTAAATAAAAGAAAAGTTTGCCGACGGCGTGCGAACAAATTCTTGGCCGGGACGTTCTTATTTTTTAGGTTTGTCTAAATATTTTATTAGGCATGGTGAATTATTCTTCGAGCGAGGAGAACTACCTCAAGGCGATCTACCACCTCCAGAACGAATCCGGGAAGGTGTCGACCAATGCCCTCGCCGAAGAGCTCAACGCGCGGCCCGCCTCCATCACCGACATGATGAAAAAGCTGAGCG